>NZ_JBSFNM010000001.1:373609-562698 GCF_053587085.1 Kitasatospora sp. NPDC003701 | reverse complement strand
GTGATGCGCGGCGAGGCGAGCCCGCAGGAGATCAAGGACTCCTCCGAGCAGTACGACAACCACTACGTCGACAGCCCGCTCTGGCGCGCCACCCTGGAGGCCGCAGCCGGCAAGTGACCTGTCGGGGTGGCGGGGTGCGGTCGGCCCCGGCGGTAGCGGGCGTTCCACGCGCCCGGATGCAGGAGACCGCCGGGGCGGCCGGGCCGCTCGCGGTCGCGCCCCGGCGGCCGACACAACAGGTGCTCCGCGTCCACCTCCACGTCGCCGCCCAGGGGCGGGGAGCTTCCGCCGGAGACCGGGCCGCCCACGCCGCCGACGTCGGCCGCCGCACTTCACCGCACGACCCGATCCACCTCCACACCCACGAACCAGGAGCGTCGACGTGAGACTCGACAACCACCGCGTCGTCATCACCGCCGCCGGCCGCGACTTCGGGCGGACCCTGGCCATCCGGCTGGCGGACCTCGGCGCCGAGGTCTTCCTCTCCGCCCGCGGTCTCGATGCTGCCGAACGTGTCCGCGACGAGATTCGCGCCCGTGGGCACCAGAAGGTGCACGCCTTCGCCTGCGACCTGACGGAACCCGCCTCGATCCGCGCCTTCGCCTCCGGCGTCGCACAGCACACGGACCGGGTCGACGTGCTCATCAACAACGGCTCCCGCTGGCTCGAAGGGCCGGACCTGCTGTCCGCAACGGACACCGATGTCATCGACACCATCGCCTCCGGTGCCACCGGCACGGTCCTGACCGTGAAGAGCTTCCTCCCACTCCTGCTCAACTCGGACAAGCCGGACATCGTCACGATGGTCTCCACGTGCGGAACGGCGGGCCATCACCGCTCGGGCGCCCACGACTCCTTCTACGCGGCCAAGAGCGCCCAGGCAGGGTTCACCGAGATCCTCTCCAAGCGTCTGCGCCCCCAGGGAGTGCGGGTGATATCGCTCTACCCGCCCGACTTCGACAACGCCGACCCGCTCTCCGAGGAGTGGGAAACCACCCCGCGCGAGTCCGGGGACACCCTCACCGCGCACTCGCTCGTGGAGTGCATCCTCTTCGCGGTCGCCCAGCCCCGCGACTGCTTCATCAAGGCGTTCCACTTCGAACAGGTCTGACCGACACCCCGCACAGGGGCTGACGGACGAGGCGACCGCCCAGCGGCCGGGGGTGTCGCCGCGCACCGCCCGCCGCCGTGCCACGGACCCGAGGGAACGACCGGACGCCCGCAGCCGGTTCGAGCTCGGCGTGCGGGCGGTCCGTCAGCCGCTGTGGTCCGGGCGGTGGACGCTGAGCGTGCCGTAGGCCGGCAGAACGCCGGCCAGGTCGCCGGGTACGCCCCTCAGCACGGAGTCCAGGAAGGCGAGGGTGGCTGCGGCGACGACGCGCGGGCTCCCGGTGCGGCCCAGGGAGCCGACGATCGAGGGCACGGGCGGCAGGTACAGGGGGCCGTCCATGAACGTGAGGTGTGCGGCGCCGGGGATGGTGAGCCGGTAGCTCGTCGCCGTGTCGGCCGCGAGGGCCTCGGTGAGGCGGGGCAGGTAACGCGGGTCGGTGGCCGGGGTGATGGCCTGGGTGAGCGCGAGCGTCGGCTGGTCGAGGGAGGGCGAGGTCGGGCCGTGGGGGTAGCCGTCCAGATCGATGACGGCGTCGAACCGGCGATCCTGCCGGGCCGCCTGCAGCGCGGCCGCACCACCCATGGAGTGGCCGGCCACCGCGACCCGGCCGGTGTCCAGGCGTCCGCTCAGCGGGCCGGCGGTCTCCCCCCGGTCCAGACCTTCCAGTTGGGTGAGGACGAAGCCGAGGTCGGCGGCTCGGACCGCTGTCCAGTCGGCCGCCAGCTTGTCGTCCTGGTCCGGGTCGCCGGTGGAGGTGGTCTCGCTGGTGACGGTCCGGCCGTCGGCGAGGACGACGGCGGCCGAGTCGTACGGGTGGTCCAGGGCGGCGACCACGTAGCCGTGGCTGGCCAGTTCCTCCGCCCAGGCGGTGTTCTGGGTGCGCACTCCGCCCGACCCGGGAGAGAACAGGACGACGGGGAACCGTCCCCCCTCGCTGTCCACCGGGGCGTCGACGACCGCATGGGTGCGGGCCCGCGGAACACCGTCGACCAGGAAACCCGGCAGGCCGACTCCGCGGGCGAGGGCCTCGGAGACGGTGCGCGCCTCCTGCTCCGTGCGTCCGAGGTACTGGGCGCGCTGCGCGCCCGCGGGGCTCCGCTGCGCGGGGTACCAGAGCTGGACCACGACGGTGCGCCGGTCGTCCGGATCGGCGGTGAAGGTCTCGGGGCGCCGGGGGTCGGTCCACTGCACCACGCGGGTGCCGACCGCGAAGTCGCCCGACGGTTCGGGGAACACGGGTACCGGAAAGGCCCAGGCGGCGACCGGGCCCGTGGCGATCAGGCCGACGCAGGCCACCGATCCCGGCAACGCCAGCCACCAGCGGGCCCGCCACGCCGGCCGGCCGGTACGGCGTCGCAGCAGGGGCGCGAGGGCGAACGGCGACGCGAGGGCGGCGCCCGCCAGTACCGGCAGCATCTGCCAGCGGATCCCCGCCACACCCAGCACGATCGCGGACAGCACGAGAACCGCCCCGGCCGCGATCGTGACGCGTGGGCGGGCAGTGGGGGGAAGCCAGCGCGCCACCACCAGCGCGACGGCACCCAGCAGGAGAAGAAGTTCCAGGGGGGACACGGACGGTCCCGCGATGATCTCGGTCACCCGGCCATCCTCGGCGCCGGGGACGCCCTGCCACATCGACCCCGAGTCGCCGTCATCTGCGACCGGGGTGGCAAGCCGTGGAGGGCCCGGTGCGACCGGGATCGCAATCGAGCACCCCGGATCAGCGGCCGCCCTACGACCACGGGAGGTAGCGGGACTCCTCCTGCGGTCGTATCCCGGCGCGATGCCATCCGCCGGTGGACTCATGTGCTCCGCGGGGCCCGCGGCCTACCGTGACAGGGCTGCGGTCCGTGCCGGGCAGCACGAGGCCTGCGTTCCCCGTCCTCGGCCCGGGCGCGGCTGTCCGCGGTGGCGGTCCCGGCCGGGGCCGCCACGACGCCGAACCGACAGGGACGTGTGATGACCGAGGCGGCCGCGGAACCCGGCGGTGCCCACCGGGTACGCCACCGGGACCGGTGGGCGTGGATGGCCTCACGGCCGACCCGGTACGCCGACCCGGCCTCCGCACGGGCGGCGCGACTGGTGACGGCCGCCGGGCGCCGGGGCTCCCGGCTGCCGCCCCTGGTGCGGGACGCGCTGCTGCCGACGCTCCTCCTCCTCAACGTCCTGACCACCCACCCGCCGCACGAGCTGCCGGTGGCCGTGGCCCTCACCGCCGCCCTCGTACTGCCGCTGGTGTGGCGGCGCCGCGCCCCGCTCACGGTGTTCGGCGCCGTGGCGGCCGCGGCCTTCGTCCAGTGGCTGACGGACGTCCAACTGCCCGCGGACATCGCCTTGCTGGTGGCCCTCTACACGGTGGCCGCGCATTCGGGCCGGCGCGCCACGCTCGTCGCCGGCGCCGTCGTGGAGGCGGGGGCCCTGCTGGCCTGCCTGCGCTGGACGACGGACGGCGCGTTCCTGACCCCCTTCGTCGCGGTCACCGCGACGGCCGTCGCCGCCGCCGTCCTCGGGGTGAACGTGCGGACCACGCGCGCCTACCTCGCGGCCCTGGAGGAGCGGACCGCACGCCTGGAGCGGGAACAGGAACAACAGGCGCGACTGGCCGTCGCCGAGGAGAGGACGCGTATCACCCGGGAGATGCACGACATCGTCACCCACAACCTGTCCGTCATGGTCGCGCTCACCGACGCCGCCGTCTACGCGCAGCACCGGTCGCCCGAGCGGACCACCACCGCGATGCTCCAGGTCTCCGAGACGGGCCGACAGGCCCTGACCGACATGCGGAGGTCGTTGGGCATCCTGCGGACCGACGAACCGGACGCGGAGCGCCACCCGCTGCCCGGCATCGCCCAACTGCGGGCCCTCGCCGACCAGATGTGCGCCGCCGGGCTGCCGACCCGCCTCGCGGTCCACGGCGGCCACACCCACGTACCCGCCACCGCACAACTCACCGTCTACCGCCTGGTACAGGAAGCCTTGACCAACGCCCTCAAGCACACACCCGCCGGTACCCACGCGAAGGTCCGGATCCAGTGCTCGACCGAGACCGTCACCGTGGACGTCACCGACAGCGGCCCGTGCCCGCCGTTCCCGCCGTCTCCCGCCGCCGCACCGTCCGGCCACGGCATCCCCGGCATGCGGGAGCGCTCGGCCGCCTACGGGGGGACGTTGCGGGCCGGGCCGCTCCCGGGCGGCGGCTGGGGAGTCCACACCCGCCTCGTCCTCGGCAGCAGCGGAGCGGCGTCCGCATGACGATCCGCATCCTGATCGCCGACGACGAAGCACTGCTCCGCATGGCCTTCGGCACGGTCCTGGAGGCCCAGCCCGACATGGCCCCGGTCGGCGAAGCCGCGGACGGCGCCCAGGCCGTCCGCCTCGCCCGGGAGCTGCGCCCCGATGTCGTCCTCATGGACGTCCGGATGCCCGGGACCGACGGGATCGAGGCGACCCGACAGGTCATCGGGGTCTCCCCGCGGAGCAGGGTGCTGATCCTCACCACCTTCGACCTGGACGAGTACGCCTTCGCCGGACTCAGCGCCGGCGCCTCGGGCTTCCTGCTGAAGAACACCAGGCCCGAGGAACTGCTCACCGCGATACGCAGCGTCGCCGCGGGAGACGCGGTGGTCTCCCCGCGGATCACCCGCCGCCTGCTGGAGAGCCTCCGCCCGCACCTCCCCGGCGGCGGCAACGCCGACCGCGACGAGCGGCTGGGCCGGCTCAGCGCCCGGGAACGCGAGGTGCTCGTCCAGGTGGGCCGCGGCCTGTCCAACAGCGAGATCGCGGCCACCCTCCACCTCGCGGAGGCGACCGTGAAGTCCCATCTGGGGCGGATCCTGCAGAAGCTCGAACTCCGTGACCGGATACAGGCCGTGATCTTCGCCTACGAGAGCCGTCTCGTCCACCCGGCATGACGCTCGCGGTGTCCGCCGTGGGCACACGCGACATGCGGGGCACGGCGGCGGCCCGGGGACATCCTCCCCGGGCCGCCGCCGTGCCCCCGACCCGCGCGCGGGCGTCGGCCTCGTCGTCACGCCGGCGTCCTCCGCACCGTCAGCCAGGTGACCGTGGCTTCGGCCGCGATCGCCGCCAGCAGGGTGCCGGTGATCGCCCAGGCGACGGCTGATCCACCAGCTCGTACGGCTGCGCCAGGACCCCTTGGACCCGAAGGACAACAGTCTGGGCGGCCGGCCGGCTGCTGTCAGTCCGTATCGTTCCGGGTTCCGCGCCGCGCGATGGGTGGCTACCGTCCCAACCGCTCGACACCGGGCGGTCCGGACGGGCCGCCGGCACGCCCTCAGGAGGTCACGTTGACCGCGCATCACCCCACCCGAAGGAGCATCCGCCCGTCCGCCGGCGGGCCCGGCGCCACGCCGGCGAGGACCGCGGCGGCCGCCGACGGCGTCACCGACCGCCTGCGCACGGCGTGAGGGGCGCTACGGTGTTCCCCTCCTTCTCCCGCCGTGCCTCGCGCCTGGCGCTGGCCGCGGTCGCCCTGCTGCTGCCGGTCACCGTGCCGGCCGCCCCGGCCGAGGCCGCCGGGTTCACGGCGTCCTGCCCGGCCGCCGGTTACATCTCCCAGGGCTACACCCCGGAGCACAACGGCATCGACATCGCCAACGACTACGGCACCCCGATCTACGCGGTCGGCGACGGCCAGGTGCTGGTCTCCGGCCCGGCCCAGGGTTACGGCCAGTGGATCCGCATCCTGCACCCGGACGGGACCATCACCGAGTACGGGCACATGCGCGAGCGGGACGTGGCGACCGGCGACCAGGTGACGGCCGGTCAACTGATCGCGCAGATGGGCAGCGAGGGCACCTCCAGCGGGCCGCACCTGCACCTGCGGGTCTGGGCCGACGCGAACGCGACCGTGCGCACCGACCCGGTCCCCTACCTCGCGGAGCGCGGCATCGCCATGCCCTGCACCCCGGGAACCGGCCCCCACCCCGCACCGCCGGTGTATCCGGCGCAGTCGGGTCGGGTGGTGTCCGCGCGTTCGGCGGACGGCCGGCTGGAGGTGTTCGCGGCCGGCGCGAACGGCGTCTCACACGCCTGGCAGACCGCGGTCAGCGGCGCCTGGTCCGAGTGGGAGCCCCTCGGCGGCCCGGAGAGCGCGGAACTGGCGATCGGCCCGAACGCCGACGGCCGCCTCGAACTCTTCGCGATCAACGGCACCACCCTCCAACACCGCTACCAGCTCCAGCCCTCCGGCGGCTGGTCGAACTGGGAGACCTCCGGCGGCGGCGGACACGACCTCGCCCTCGGCTCCAACCAGGACGGCCGACTCGAACTCTTCGCCTCCGGCCCCGTCGGCATCTTCCACATCTACCAGAACGCACCCAACAGCGGCTGGTCCGGCTGGGAATCCACCGGCGGCGGCCCCGCCGACAGCAGGATCGGACTCGGCAAAGCCCCGGACGGCCGACTCGAAGCCTTCGCCGTCAACGGCACCACCCTCCAACACCAGTGGCAGACCGCCGTCAACGGCGCCTGGTCCGCCTGGGAGACCTTCGGCGGCGGCGGACACGACCTCACCGTCGACCACAACCAGGACGGCCGCCTCGAACTCTTCGCCTCCGGCCCCGTCGGCGTCTTCCACAAGTACCAGACCGGCCCCACCACCTGGTCCGCGTGGGAACCCGCCGGCGGCCCCGCCGACTCCCAACTCACCAGTGAGCGTTCGCCGGACGGCCGGGTGGAGGTGTTCGCCATCAACGGCAGCACCGCGGAGCACACCTGGCAGACGGGCGTCAACGCGCCGTTCGGCCCGTGGAACGCCTTCGGCGACGCCGGCACCGAGATCGTCGCGACCGCCAACGCCGACGGCCGCATCGAGGTGTTCGGCACCAGCAGCGCCGGCGTCCACCACAAGTGGCAGACCGGATTCTCCACCTGGTCCGAATGGGCCTGGCTCAACACCACCGCCGGCCCCGCCGTCGCCTGACCCCACCGGCAGCCGGGGAGGCCCGGCAGGTTCCGGTGGTGGTCGGAGCAGGTGGTCGGAGCAGGCGGTAACGGGGGTACCGCGGGTCTGCCCGTCCGGAGCCCCTCCGGGCCGGCGGTGGAGCCGCTGATGGCGGCGCACCCGTGCAGACCGGCGGTCTGCACGGGTGCGCCGTCCAACGCGGCGGCCCGGACGTCGGGAGATGCCCGGACGGCGCCCCGCCGCCGGGGTCAGCCGGTGAGGGAGGCCACCTCGGCAGCGAAGAGCTGCTCCGGATCGAGGTCCATGCCCGTGAAGTGGCCCGCCAGTTCGAGCGAGAGCACGCCGTGCAGGCGGCTCCAGAACGCCAGTGCGCGGCGCAGGTCCGCCGGGTGGGCGCCCGGGTGTCCGGCCGCCCAGGGGCGGTGGTCCGCCAGGTGGGCGTCGAGACCGGCGGCGGGGCCCGTCGGATCCGCCCCGGGGCCGGCGGCGACGCAGGCGTCGAGCAGCGTCGACATGATCTCCGAGGCGGTCACGGCGGTGTCCTCGGGGGCGTGGTAGCCCGGCACCGGAGTGCCGTAGACGAGGAAGTAGCGGTGCGGGTCGGCCAGCGCCCAGCGGCGCAGGGCGTGGGCGAGTTCCCCGAGGTCCGCCGGGTGGGTGCCCCCGGCGGAGCCGGTGGCCAGCAGGGTGTCGGCGAGGCTGCGGTAGGCGTCCCGGACGAGCTCGGTGATCAGCTCGTCGCGGTTGGCGAAGTACCGGTAGAGCGCGGGCCCGCTCAGTCCCATCTGCTTGGCGATCGCGTTCAGCGAGAGGGCGGAGGCGCCCACGCCGGCGATCTGCTCCCAGGCCCGCTCCTTGACCTCCGTGCGGACCTGCTGCCGGTACCGCTCCCGTGGGGTCGGAGGCTTGTCGGCCATGCCCGTCACCTCTTCCGCCCGTTCTCGCGTCCGTCGGCCCCTGTTGCCGGCGGCGACCGTGTGAGTTAGAGGCTATCACTCTCAACAGGGCCACTCACGATCGATGGAGCTACTCGCTTGACACTTCCGCCAGGCATGTTCATTCTAGTTATAGCTTCTAACGGAAGCGAGTCCATCAAACACACTGAGGGGATCGTCATGGCCGCCGCCGAGTACACCGAGGTCGTTCTGCCGGGCAAGGTCGAGCCGGAGGGCCTGCAGGTCCGCACGGGACTGCCGCTGCCGGTGCCCGCCGCCGGACAGGCCCTGGTCGGGGTGGAGGCCACCGGCGTCTCCTTCGCCGAGCAGCAGATGCGGCGCGGCCGCTACTACGACCAGCCGCCGTTCCCCTTCGTCCCCGGCTACGACCTGGTCGGGACGGTGCTGGCGGTCGGCCCCGGCGTCGGCCCCGACCTGGTCGGCCGGCGGGTCGCCGCCCTCACCAAGACCGGCGGCTGGGCCAGCCACGTCGCGCTGGACGCCGCGGACCTCGTCGAGGTGCCGGACGGCGTCGGCGCGGCGGAGGCCGAGACGGCCGTGCTCAACGGCCTCACCGCCTGGCAGATGCTGCACCGCAAGGCCCGGGTGCGTGCCAGCGGGACCGTCCTGGTCCACGGTGCCAACGGCGGCGTCGGATCGGTCCTGGTCCAGCTGGCGCTCGCCGCCGGTGCCCGCGTCATCGGCACGGCGTCGGCCCGCCACCACGACGCGCTGCGCGCCCTCGGGGTGACGCCCGTGGACTACCGCGACGACGTCCCCGCCCGGGTGCGGGAACTCGCCCCGAACGGTGTCGACGCCGTCTTCGACCACGTCGGCGGCCGCGGCATCGTCGGCTCCTGGGGACTGCTCGCCCGCGGCGGCACCCTCGTCTCCTACGGCAGCGCGGCCACCCGCGACGACCAGGGCTCCAAGCAGTGGCCCGTCCTCAAGCTGCTCGGCCGGGTCTGGGTGTGGAACCTGCTGCCCAACGGCCGCCACGCGTACTTCTTCAACGTCTGGGCCGGCCGCGCCCTCGCCCGCGACCGCTTCCGGTCCCGCCTGCGCGGCGACCTCACCCAGGTGTTCACGGCGCTGCGCGAGGGCCGGATCACCGCCCACATCGCCGTCGAACTCCCGCTGGAGCGCGCCGCCGAGGCCATGCGCCTGGCGGAGTCCGGAACGGTCGCGGGCAAGATCGTCCTCGTCCCGTAGACGCGGCCTCCGGCGCGGGGCCCGGGGCTCCGGCCGCTCGCCGGCCGGCTCCCCGATTCTCCGTCAGGTGGCCTGCGCCACCATACGGTTTATTGTCATGCGCAAAGAGGTAACGTTCGTGCGTCTGGCAATGGTCGGCATGCGAAACGGGGGAGCGGTGCGCGGGACGGGGGAAGGGTGAGCGGGATTCTCGTCCACCTGCCGGAGGGGAACGGCGAGGACGCGGTGACGTTGCGGCTCGGCCCGGGAGAGCGGGCGCGTTTCGGCCGCGGCTCCGCCGGCACGCCGGTGGAGCTCCGGCTCGGCGACGAGACGGTCTCCCGGCTCGCCGGCGAGATCCACGCGACCGACGACCACTGGCAGTTGAGCAACCTCAGCAACACCCACGCCTACCTGGTGGAGAACCCGGAGGGCGCCGGCGAGTACCTGCGGGTGCCGCCGCGGCGGATCGGCGCGCCGATCCCGTTCGAGTTCTCCCGGGTGGTGCTGCCCTCGCGGCGTGAGACACCGCTCTCCTTCCAGGTGTTCGCACCCGACCACGTCTACCTGGACGCGCACGCCCGCGGCGGCGGCTCCTGGGAGAGCCGCACCATGACGGCGTACTCGCTGGACGAGACCGCCACCTACTTCCTGGTCCTGGTCGCGCTCTGCGAACCGTGGCTGCGCGACCACTCCCCCGCCGTCGTGCCCACCACCCCGGAGGTGGTCGCGCGGCTGCGCGGACACCCCTCCTGCGCCCGGCTCACCGCCCGCGCGGTCAGCTCGCACCTCGACTACCTCGCCGACGAGAAGCTCCGCATCGACGTGCCCGACGGCGCGAACCGCGCGGACCGCCGCAGCGGCAAGCGCGAGGCCGTCGTGGGGCTCGCCCTGAAGTTCGGCATCGTGCGCGAGGAGCACCTCGCGCTCCTGCCGCGCCCCGGGGCCGGCGAGCCGGGACGGTAGGGAGGGCCCCGATGGTGAACGCCCCGGCCCTCCGCGGGGACGGCGAGGAACTGCTGCCGCCCGGCCACCGGGTCGGCGGGTGGACCGTCACCGGGCCCATCGGCGAAGGCGGCTGGGCGACCGTCTACGCCGCCCGCCGGGCCGAGCACAGCGCCGGTCCGGACGGCTCGGACAGCGACGGCGACGACGGGGACGGCACGGTCGCCCTCAAGGTGCTGCCGACCGCCGGGCTCGCCCCCCGCCAGGCCCGCCACGTCGCCGAAGCCGCCCGCCGCGAGGCCGAGTTGGCCCGCACCGCCCCGCACCCCCGGCTGGTCCGCCTGCTCGACACCCTCACCCTGACCGCCCCCGACCACCCCGCGCTCGACGGCGCGATCGTGCTGGTCATGGAACGCGCCCGGTGCACCCTGCGCGACCTGCTCGCCACCGGCATCGACGAGGCCCTGGGCGACCGGATCATCGGCGGCATCTGCGAGGGCCTGGCCCACCTGCACCGCTCCGGCTGGGTGCACGCCGACCTCAAACCCGAGAACGTCCTCATCGGCCGGGACGGCGAGGTCCGCCTCTCCGACTTCGGCCTCGCCATCGAACTCACCGGCACCCACGGCCACGCCGCCCCCATCGGCACCCCCGACTACCTCCCGCCGGAACGCTGGAAGGAACCGCTCGGCGAACACGGCGTCAAGGTCCGTACCACCGCCGACATCTGGGCGCTCGGCGTGGTGATCCACGAGGTGTTCGCGGCCGGCGTCCCGCCCTTCCCCGGTGCCACCCCCACCTCCCGCAGCGCCGCCGCCCAGCAGTACGCCGAAGGACGCGCCGCCCTGCGCCTGGCCCCCGCCGTCCCCCCGTTCTGGCGCGCCCTCGCCGCCGACTGCCTCGCCCCGACGCACGCCGCCCGCGCCCCGCACAGCGCCGAGAGCCTGCTCGCCCGCATCCGCGCCCACCGGTCCGGCCGCCGCCCGCGCCGCCCGCGACCGCGCACCGCCCTGCTCGCCCTCACCGCCTGCGCCGCGGCCGCCGTCACCGCCAGCGCCCTCTGGCCGCAGCCCGAGCCGGCCGCGCACCCCGCCCGCATCCGGGTCTTCAACGCCGAACGCGGCTGCCAGGACCGCACCGACCGCGACCCCCAGTGCAGCCTCGGCCTCGCCGTCGACCCCCTGCTCCCCTACAGCGCCGGCAACGTCGTCCCCACGCGCGTCTGGCACAACGACACCCTCGACGCCGACTGCCAGCTCCCCACCGGTCTCCCCGTCATCGACGAGGAGGACCGCACCTCCACCCTCTGGTACCGCATCCACCTCCCCGGCTCCACCACCGCCTGGCTCCCGGCCGTCCGCACCAAGGACCGCCCCGCCCTCCTGCACTGCCCCTGAGCTCCACGGGGGCCGGCGGGGCGTCTCCCCTTCCGATCACCCGCGTGCGCCGGCCCGGCCGGCACCGTCGCGCGCGCCCCTCCGGATCGTTCCGGATTCCCGGCCCGGCACTCCGCTCACTACCTTGTCGACGGCGCCCGCCGGACCGGCCGGCCCGGAGTCCAGGGAGCAGCGATGCCGACGACCGCCACCATCAGCGGGCCGAGCGCCGCCGTGCTCGGGGGTGCCGCCGTGCTCGGGGATCAGGAGCGCAAGGTGCTCCGGGCGGTCGGCTGCGGCCTGCGGGACGACGAGATCGCCGCCGCCCTCGCCGTCCCCGAGGAGGCCGTGGCCGGACACCTCGCGCGGATCCTCGTGAAACTCGGGCTGCGCGACCGGGCCGCCGCCATCGTCCACGCCTTCGACTGCGGGCTGGTCGCCCCCGGCCGCGGCCCCCGCACGCGGGTGGCGAGCCCGGTGCCGGGCAGCGCCGCCGGCCGGACGGCCGGACCGAAGGTGCGGATCTCCCTGCTCGGACCGCTGCGCGCCCGGCAGCACGGGCGGACCCTGGACCTGGGGCACCTGCGCCAGCAGGCCGTGCTGGCGGCGCTGGCGCTGCGCGGCGGGCGGACGGTCAGCCAGCAGGAACTGCTCGACGGCGTCTGGGGGGTGGAGCCGCCGGTCACGAACGTGGTGCCGGTCCACATCTACCGGCTGCGCAAGACCCTGCGCATCGGGGACAGCCCGGACTCGGTGATCGAGCACGACCGGTGCGGCTACCGGCTGGTCCCCGGCGCGGCCGAAGTCGACGCGGCGCGCATGGAGCGCCTGGTCACCGACGCCGGGACGGCCCATCGGGCGGGCGACCCGACCGAGGCGGTCCGGCTCTGTTCCGAGGCGCTGGAGCTGTTTCGCGGGGAGCCGCTGGCCGGTCTGCCCGGCCCGCTCGCCGAGCTGGAGCGGCTGCGGCTCGCCGAACGCAGGATCGCCGTCGCACAGCGCAAGCTGGAATGGCAGCTGCGGCTGGGCCGGTGCGCCGAGGCGATCGCCGAGCTGTTCGCCCTGTCCGTGGAGCACCCGCTGAACGAGCCGGTGGCCGCGATGCTGATGCGTGCGCTGTACCGCGGCGGACGCCAGGCCGACGCGTTGGCCGTGTTCGACCGCGCCCGCCGCCGGCTGGCCGACGACCTGGGGGTGCCTCCGAGCCGGATGCTGCGGCAGACGTACCAGATGATCCTGCGCGGGGACGAGGCCGGCCTCGGCCTCACCGGGGCCGCCCGGTGACCGGCCGCTCACCCCGTCCGTGGGCGCACCCGGATCACCGGCTGTCCGTGGCGGATGTCCCCGGCCACGGACGGCCGGTGCAGGAACGCGGCCACGGACAGCCGGTGGAAGGACGCGGCCACGGGCTCGGCCGACGGGCGTCCGGTGCCTACCAGGGATACCAGGCGCCGTTGTACCACTGCTCGTTGGCGCTGTCGTTGTGGTGGTCCATGTTGAAGTCTTCGGGGTAGTTCTTGACGTGGTTGTTCGGGTAGGTCCAGATGCCGGCGGACTCGTCGCAGACGTAGTCCCAGTGGCAGATCGTCTTGACGGGCACGTTGCCGAAGAACCTGTCGGCACCGGCGAGCGGGGCGCCGATGATGCCGCCGAACGGCACGGCTCCGCCGTTGGCACCGGGAGGGCCCTGGCGCTTGGGGTCCGCGACGAGGATGGCGTTGACGTTGTCGAACGTCTGCCAGTTCTCGGTGACCCAGGTGTGCACCACCCCGGCCCCCAGGGAGTACCCGGCCATCTTGACGTGCTGGCCGGGACAGGCGGCGCGCTGGTCGCGGACCAGCCGGTTCAGCTCGTTGACGCCCGCACGGGCGCTCGCGCCGTTGGGAATCTGGGTGGGATACCCGACGTGCTGCTGGATGTTGCCGTAGAAACCGTCGTTGTTCCACGAGCTGCCGGTGCCCCCGACAACGATCGTGTAGGTGCCGTCGCACGGAGCGGCCACGCGTGCCGTGGCTCCCTGTGCCACCGCTCCCTGGGCCGCCGTAAGCCCGACCGTCAGCAGAAGTCCGGCCGACGCGGCCGCGATCCTTCGTGCTCGCATTTCGATCCTCCCCACGCAGGTGGCCTACGCGTCCGCTTTCCGATGCCGTACGCGGTCGGCCGAGGTCACCGGATGAGCGTGGCAGCGGCCGATGACATCCCGATGAATCGCCCCTGACCAGGCAGTTCGTCCACCGACTACGGAAGCGGGCGCAGCTGCCGTCCGCCGGGAGGCCCGGCCGACGGGTGCCGGCGGCCGAACCGGCGCCCGTCGGGGAATCCCCGCAGGAGCCGGCTGGTTGGGATACGCATGGACGGTCCGGTGGTTCCGTTGTGGACGTTCGGAACCGGCGCCCGGGCCACGCCTCTGTCGGGAGCGTGCCGCATGGCCTACAGCGAGATCCCCGGGATCGATCCCTCCGCGAAGCCGAGCGGAGACGGGTGTGTGGAGTGCCTGGCCGGTGACGGGCCGGGGTGGTGGTTCCACCTGCGGCGATGCGCCGCGTGCGGGCACATCGGCTGCTGCGACTCCTCACCGTCGCAGCACGGCACGAGGCACGCCCGGGAGGCGGGGCACCCGTTCCTGGCCAGCTTCGAGCCCGGTGAGGCCTGGCTGTGGAGCGTCGAGACCGAGGAGTACTACGACGGCGGGCCGGACCTGGCCCCGCCCGCCGCGCACCCGGCCTCGCAGCCGACGCCCGGCCCGGGTGGCAAGGTCCCCGCCGACTGGCAGTCGCACCTGCACTGAGTCGCACCTGCACCGCGGGGGTCGGAGCAGCGGGGCGTTGGTCAGAGCAGCGGGGCGGGCAGCCGCGGGTCCGTGATCCCGTGCGGGCAGGCGAGGGCGGCGACGTCCCAGCCGGCGCGGACGGCTCCGGCCCGGTACGCGCGCTCGTAGAAGGCGAGTACCGTCGCCCGCGGATCGGCCTCGGCACGGGCCGCGTCGTAGCGCAGCACCGCCAGGTGGCTGTCGTTGAGCGGGATCCACCGGGCGGATGCGGGGGTGAGCGGGTCCTCGGCCAGGTGCGCGGGCTCGGGAGCGGTGTAGGAGTAGAAGGCCGGCTCACCGAGGTCGGCGTCCCCGAACCAGAAGCCGAAGCTGATCAGCTCCCGGGAGTACGCCTCGCGGGTCACCGGGTCCACCTGCGCCGGCTGGTCGACGGGGTGTCCGCAGAAGCGGGTGTGGGCGATGTCGAGCGAGTGCCAGAAGAGGTGGACGGGGCTGACCTTGCCCGAGAAGCGCGCCGCGAACTCCTCCAGTACCAGCCCGACCTGGCCGAGCACCTGCCAGTAGCGGTTCGCCGCGACGGGATCATAGGTCGCGTGCTCGAAGTCCTCGGCGAACGGCCGGTCGGCGTCGGCCAGCCGGTAGGGCCGGGGGTGGGGGATCTCCACCCGGACGCCCAACGACTCCAGCGTCTCCAGGGTCTGCCGGTAGAACGAGGCGACGGACCGGTCGAGGAGCGGGAAGGACTCCGTCCTGCCGTCCGCCGTCGCCACGACCAGCCGGTGGTCGACGAAGTCGAAGTCGATGGTGAAGATCGGGTTGCCGTCGACCTGCCCCATGGGCCGCGTGGTGATCCCGCGCCCGGTGAGGTGGAACGGGACGTTCCACCAGTGGTTGCGCCGCACGCTCGCCGCGAGGCGGATCTTGCCCACCACCTGGGTGAAGCGGTGCAGCGTCTCCTTCGTGTCCCGCCACTCGGCGAGCGGCATCGGTGGGAACAGTTCCATCACGAGTCCCTCCTGCCCGTCCGCCGCGGTTCCGCGAGGTACCCGGCGGGCCGTCCCGTCGGTGACAACCGGCCGATTCCCGCCACCATTCCCCTCCCCCGTTTCCGGCGGGCGAATTGCGGACGGGATTGCGGACGGGATTGCGGACCAAAATTGCGGACGGATTCGCGCGGCGAACCATAGCCGAATGCGGTCGACATCCGATATACACGGTGTTCACGCGACGCCGGGAATACGGGATCGGGGCGACTCCACGCCATATCGCCGTGCCCTTTCGGACGTCCGCCGACTCTCCTGGGTTTCCGGCAGGGAAAGGACCGCACCATGGGGTGCGGGAAATCCCCGCCCTCACCTCACCCGTCCGATGCGACCACAGGAGAAGATCGTCATGCGCTCGTCCGTCCGCACGAAGCTCACCCGGTTCCTGGCCGTCCCCGCCCTCGTCACGGCCGGCGCGATCCTCGCGACCGCGCCCGCGCACGCCGCGACCGTCTCGATAGGCGTCAACGGCGCCGCCGTCGCGGACGCCGGCCGGACGCTGAACGTCTCCGTGACCTACCAGTGCCACACGGAGTTCCAGTGGGCCGCCATCACCGTGCAGGCCGCGCAGCCCACCGCGTCGGGTCGCGGCTCGGTCCACGTCCCCTGCACCAGCGGACCGGCGACCGCGACCGTTCCGGTGAGCATCGCCACGACCGACGGCACGTGGACCAGGTCCGCGGTGGACCTCTCGGTGTACATCGCCGACGGCGAGCTCAACCGCACCAGGACCACGGCCAGGGTCGTCGCCGACTGACCACGGTGACGGTCGCCCGCGGCCACCGGGCCTGACCGCCGGAGGGCCGGACGGGCTGCCGACCCTCCGGCAGCCCGTCCGGATCGACTGCCCGCCAGGGGGCGCCGACCGGTTCGCTACTGACCGAGCACGCGGACCGCGGCGTCGGCGCCGGCCCCGGTGGCCAGCCGTACCTCCCGGTGCAGCGGCCGCCGGTAGTCCGTCGGGCCGAACCCGACGGCGATCTCGTAGGCACCGACGGCCTCGCCCCGGGCGACGAAGACCATCAGCTCGGACGACGACCGGCTGACGTCCTGTTCCTCCCAGCGCACCGGGTCGCCGACCACCTTCGAGATCTCATCGTCCCGGGTACCACGGCCGAACACGTACACCGTGTCCCACTCGAATCCCCCCGGCGACGCCAGGGTCACCTCGCCGGCACCCGTCGGCCCCAACGCGTCCAGCTCCCGGTCCAGTTCGGCGCTGATCACGGCCCGCACCGGGTCCTCGCCCCCGGCGCACCCGGCGACCGGCACCCCGGCGAGGACGGCGGCGAACAGCCCGGTGAGCACCGGGGCCGGGGCGCGGCGGACCGCCATCAGGACTTCAGCTCCGACGGCACTCCGCCCGGGTCATTGCCCTTGCCCTCGAACGGTTTGCCGTTGCTCTTTCCGGTTCTGCCGTCCTCGACCTGGTCGCTGTAGGCGAGGGCGCCGCCCTCCGGCTTGATCACCACCATGTCGCCGCGCCTGACGGCCTCCTCCACGAGGCGCGCCAGTTCCTCGTCCGAGGCGTGCGGATTCGCCGCGGCGATCCGGCGGCCGACCTCGTTGTTGTAGAGATCCATGGACTCCCGGTCACCGGGATTGCCCGGCAGCTGCTCGTGCGCGTTCGCGTAGCGCCGCGCCCAGCCCTCGCCGAAGCGTTTCGTCATCAGCGCGTTCCAGTAGGCGTGCCGGAACGCGTCCCGGTGGCTGTCGTTCGCGCCGTTGACGCCGGAGAACTTCGTTTCCGAGACGTCGAACGCCTGACCCCTGATGTCCGCGAAGTCGCTCCGGGCGAACAGGGTGAGACCGTCCAGCATGACCGCCTCGGTGGCGGTGATCTTCTGCCGGTCGATGCCGAGGAGCCAGGCGGTCAGCCTGTCGGGGTACTTCACCGTGCCGTGCGGATCGTCCTGGACCTGGTAGGTCGACTGGATGACGGTCGGGTCGGTCCGGCGGCCGTCGTGGGCGGTGGCGTTGAAGGCGTCCTCGTGGATGCCCAGGTCGTCGGTGATGTCCCGGAACGCCTCCTGGTCCGCCGCGGTGGCCCGCTGCAGGGCGTCGTAGATCCGCCCGTGCACCTCGCCGGCCCTCTGTTGGAGCTCGCCGGACCGGGTGTCGGGGTCGTTGCGCACGGACTCCGGCCAGTTCACCCCGCCGTCGGAGGTCACGTTCACGCCGAGGCGGGCGGCGTCGTCCAGAGCCTGGACCAGTGCCCGCTGCGCGGCGTCGAACTCGGCCACGGCGGCGTTCAGTGCGCTGCCGAGCGCCGCCGCCTCCCGCTGGGCCGCGTCCAGTTGCCGCTGGTCGTCGGCCATCGCGGCCCGCGCGGCATCGGCCGCCGGACCCGCCCAGCCGCTCCGGGCCGTCGCGTCGGTGACCTCGGTGCGGAACCGGCCGGCCAGCGCGGCGAGGAAGCGGGACTCGGTGACCCAGCCCTGTGCGGCCGACCGCAGCGGGCCGAGGTCGGCGTCGCGGAGCTGATCGACGGTCAGCACCGCGCTCACCGCCCCTCGAAGGCGGCCTGGTTGGCGGCCTCGGTCGAGCGGTACTGCTGGGCGGTGCTCTCCAGGTTTCCGCCGGTGCGGCCGAGTCGGTCCGCGAGGGCGTCCGACTGCTTCTCCCACGTCTGGGCCAACCGGGTCAGCGCGGAGGCGGTCTGCCAGCCCGGCAGGCCGGTGGCGGCCTTGTTGGCCGCGGTCTCCAGCGTTCCCGCGGTCGCCAGCACGATCTGCCGGAAGTCCAGCGCGGTCTTGCCCGCCCCCGCCAGTGCCTGAGGGTCGGCGCGAACGGTGCTGCCGTTCAGGTCGGTCACGTCCACCATTACTCCTCGTGTCGAGTCGCTGTGCGGAGTGTGCGCCAAGGGGGACGAACGGCGGAACATCGCGGTTCCCCGACGCGGGAACCTGCCACAGTGTCTGACGGATCGTCAGCGCCGCCGCGACGACGGGCCGGGGCGGGCCCCGGCCCGGGCCGCGCGGGTACCTCCGCAGCGACCGCCGGCCGGTGACGCGGCGACCCGGGGCGGGGCGCGGCGGGCGGAGCGGGGGCGGCGGCATACGATCGGCGGATGTCGGAGCGTACTGATTCCTCGTCATCGGCCCTGTCGGCCTCCTCCCTGCCGTGCTCGTCGTCGGCCCGGCCCACCTGGGCCCGGTGGTCCCAGGACTCCGTCCTCTCGGTCGGTTCGGTGGCCTCGGTGCTGTCGGTCGGCTCGGTCGGCTCGGTGCTCTCGGTGGGGTCGGTCGGCAGTGTGCTGTCGATCGGCTCGGCCGGTTCGGCGCTGTCCGCGCTGTCCGCCGGGTCGTGGCTGAGCCTCGGGTCCCTGCTGTCCGCGCACTCGCGGTGGTCGGTGCTGTCCTGGCGCTCCCGGCACGGGCTGCTGGCCGCCGGTGTCGTGGCCGTCGCCGCGGGCGCGGCACTCGTCGGCGGCCCGCGGCCGCGCCGCCGGGCCCGGTAGTGGCCGGCATGCGTCCGACCCGCCCTTCGCTGCGGCGCCTCGTGCGCAACCCGGCGTTCTGGTTCGTGGCCGTCCTCACCGCGATGTGGCCGGTCCTGTGGCTGCTGCCGGCCGAGCAGGTGCTGGCGCTGCGGGAGTGGGCGTCGACCAACCTCGACAACCTGCGCCCCTGGCCGGCGGGCCACCCGGTGGAGTCGCTGGCGGTGTCCGTGTTCGTGCCGCAGAGCACCGTCTGGGTGTGGCCGTTCTTCGCGCTGTCCGTGTTCGCGGTGGTGTCGGCGCTCGGCGCCCGCCGTGCGGTGGCGGCGCTGGCCCTGGCCCACGTGGGCGCGACCGGGGTCACGGAGGCGCTGGTGTGGTGGCGGATCGAGCACGGCTCGCTGCCGGCCACCGAGGCGCACGTGCTGGACACCGGCCCGTCCTACGTCGTGGTGGCCGCGCTGGCGGTGGCGATCGGGCGGGCACGTCCGGTGTGGTCGCGGGTGGTGTGGCTGGTGATGCTGCTGGTCGCCGCCCCCGACCTGCTGTCCGGGATCGGGGACGGCGAGGTGTCCGCCGTCGGGCACGTGCTCGCCTTCACCGCCGGCCTGGCCGTCGCGGGCGCCCACCGGCTCGGCCTGCCACCGGTGGCCCGCCGGGCCGTTCTCGCCGCGCCGCCGGCGCCGTCCGGAGGCCCTCGGCGGTGAGGGCGGGCGCCCGGCGGGCGCCCGGCCCGTGGATCACCGGCCCGTGGATCACCGGCGCGGGGGGATTCGGCCGCTTCCGGGGGGAGGCGGCGGTCCCGCCCCCGGGTCGAGCAGGGCCGCGTTGGTGGTGAGGCGGAGGGTGTCGGCCTCCAGGTAGCGGTGGGAGTTGAGGCCCCAGTCGAGGTTGCCGCGCATCCAGGCCTTCATGCCGTCGGTGAAGGCGGTGATGGCGGCCCGGTCGGCCTCCCGCAGGCCGTGCCAGGTGCCGCAGAGGGCGGTCAGGGACTCCTCCGCGCGCAGGAAGGCGCGGATGTCGCGGGCGACCCTGCGGTACACGTGGTCGATGGCCTCCTGGATCCCGCAGCAGAGCTCCCGGCTGACCGCGAGCACGCCGTTGGTGACCTCGCCGACGACGAGCTCCTTCTTCAGGGAGAGGACGTCGTTGACCCAGACCACCACGTCGGCGGCCTTGTTGACCATGGTGCGGAGCTGCTCGGACTCGTGGAACAGCGCGGGGACCTCCAGGCCGGCCGCGTACTCCAGCAGGTCCAGCGACGGGGTGATGCCGCCGGAGGCGCGGCGCAGCTGGGTGTAGCCGCCGAGGGAGGGCACGTGCCGGTGCTCACGGTTGACCGCCTCGTAGCGGAATGCGTCCAGGAACTGTCCCATGTGGGTGATGAACCGCACCTGCCACTGGAGGCTCTGCTGAACGGCGAGGTACCGCCACACCTCGGCGAGCTCGACCACGAGGGGCGGGACGTCCTTCGGTGGAGGCCGGTCCGGACGCCGGGCCGGTGAGCCGCCCGGCCGGAGCGAGCAGGCCGCGAGCATCCCGAGGGTGGCCCGGGCGTGGCCGGCGGCCTCGGCCGAGGCGCAGCCGTCGTAGAGGTCGTCGATGACGAACGCCCAGGTGAACCAGCCCGCGAGCGGCGCGAGGCGCTCCGCCCGCAGGTGCGGGTAGCAGCGGGCGATGAGCTCGCCCAGGTGGGTGTCGGCGAGTCTCCGGCGGGCGAGCGGGCCGTCCACCAGGCCGAAGCGGTCGGCCCACTCCAGGATGAGCAGCTCCAGGTCCGCCCGGTAGGGGGACATGCGCGGCGGCAGCCGGTACAGGATGTGGTCGGGGCCGGGCAGCAGCCGGAGGCCGTCGGGTACGGGTACGGGCACGGGTTGCGGCGGCGTCATACAGGCGCCGGCCTCCTTCGGGTCGGTTCGCTCGGGGCGGTCAGCTCGGGGCGGTCGCCTCGGAGCGGTCGGCTCGGGGCGGCGATCAGCGGCGGTGGAGCCGCAGGTGCAGCGGGGCCGGATGGATCACCGTCCACGGCCGGGGTTCGAGCAGGTGGCGGGGCACCGGGCCGGGCAGCGGTTCCAGCCGCCAGCAGGAGGCGATCACGGCCACCGCCAGGGTGATCTCGGTCAGGGCGTAGACGTCCCCGATGCACTTGCGGGCGCCCGCCCCGAAGGGGACGTAGGCGCCGTGCGACAGCTCGGCCCGGCGGGCGGGCGACCAGCGGTCGACGTCGAAGCGCTCGGGCTCCGGGTAGAGGTCGGGGCGGTGGTGGATCAGGTACGGGGAGAGCAGGATCGCGGTGCCGGGCCGGAGCGCGCGGCCGGCCAGTTCGACGGGCGAGGTGACGGTACGGCTGTAGAACCAGGCGGACGGGTAGTAGCGCAGCGTCTCCGTCACCACGCGGCGGGCGAGGTCCAGCCGGGTGAGGACGTCCCGGTCGGGGACGTCCCGGTCGGGATCGGCGCCCGCGGGAAGGACGGCCCGGGCCTCCCGCGCGACGGCGTCGGCCAGCGAAGGGTCCCGGGAGAGGAAGAACAGCGCCCACCCGAGCGCCGAGGCGGACGTGCCGATGCCGCCGGTGAGCATGGTGACGACCTGGTCGCGCATCTCCCGGTCGCTCAGCCCCTCCCTGATCATGAGCGCCAGCAGGTCGTGGCCGGTGCCGGTGCCCTCGCGCCGGCGGTCCTCGATCGCTGCGTCGACCTCCCGGCTCACGGTGGAACACGCCTGCCGGAAACGGCGGTTCGCCGGGGTGGGCAGCCGGTCGAGCCACCGGGACGGTGAGCGCATGTGCCGGCCGATGCCCTGGTGGAACTCCGGGTAGGCCGCGGCGATCTCGGCCACCGCGGCGGACGAGCCGTCCACCGAGAACATCGTCCTGGTGATGATCCGGGCGATCAGCTGGTACGCGTGCTGCTCGACCTCGATCACCGCGCCGTCCTGCCAGCCGGACGCGGCGGAGCGGGCCTCCTCCGACATCACCTCCAGATAGCGGGAGAGCGCGTCCGGACGGAATGCGGGCTGGAGCTGCCGCCGCTGTCGACGGTGCACCTCGTGCGGGGTGGATCCCAGGCCGTCCCCCAGGAACCATCTCAGCTTGTCGAAGAGTGGTCCGCCCTTGTCGAAATGCCGTGTGTCGGTGAGGACTTGGTGGAACAGGCCCGGGGAGCAGACCATCATCGCGCGCTGCGGTCCGAGTCGGATCTCCACCAGGTCGCCGTGCCCGGCGAGCGAGCGCAGGAACGGCAGCGGGTCACGGAAGAGCGCCGGGACGTGCCCGATCAGCGGGTGGGCACCGGGCGCGCGGGCGGCCGTAAAGCCGGTTGACGTGGTCGTGGTCATCAATCCCCTTTGCCGCAGCGGAATTCGGCCTGCGCGGCGGACATGCCGCGCTTCCAGGGCAGCCAATTTGGCACCATGCCAGGGGCGTTGAGAAGGTCGCGGTCGCCCCGAAAACATTTACGAGCGCTTTCCGGCCGCGCCGGCGAATCCCCCGGGAATGGTCTCCTTGGCCTGAATCGCATTCGTGTACGCCCCCCGAATGCGGCCTCCGCCGCGTCCTGGCGACCGGCGCGACCGGGCGCGTCGACGGGGAGCCCGCTCACGGCCGGCGGGGCCCACGACGGGAGGGAACCGGGCCGGGCCCGGGGGTCGTCTTCCCAGGTGCCGGTGGATCCGGGTACCGGAGTTCCCCGGGCCGGGAGTGGCGGAGGTGAGCTCGGATGAAGACCTTCGAGCGTGTGCTGGGCCGGTGGCGGCCCCTGCCCCTCGCACGGCGGATGACCGCCCTCGCCGTCGGCGGGACCGCCGTGCTCCTCTCGACGCTGCTGGCGCTGGCGCTCTCCCTCGCCGGCGGCGGCCCTTCCGGCCGCACGGCCACCGGTCCCCCGCCGGGCCCCACCGGCCCGGCCGCCCCCGGGAGCCCCGGTGCGGTGTCACCGCTCACCGGGCTCCCGGGCGAAGCGGGCCGGATCATCGCCGTCAAGATCGACAACGCCCCCGCCGCCAGACCCCAGACGGGCGTGAACGCGGCCGACGTGGTGTACGCGATCCAGGTCGAGGGCGGCCTCTCCCGGTTCCTGGCCGTCTACGACTCGAACCACCTGCCCGCCGGCGACCGGATCGGGCCGGTGCGCAGCGCCCGGGAGAGCGATCTGCCGCTCCTGCAGCAGTACGGGCGGGTGGATTTCGCGTACTCGGGGGCGCAGAGCGCGTTCCTGCCGGCGCTCGACCGGGCCGATGTGTTCAACTCCTCGCCACGGCAGGACGATTCGTTCTTCCGTGGGCAGTGGAACGTCCCGCCGTACAACCAGTACGTGGTGCCGTCCGGGATTCTGCGCCACTTCCCGGACGCGGCGGCGGCCCGCGACATCGGGTTCCGCTTCGGCGACGCACCGGCGGGCGGAGTCCCGACCGGCTCGTTCACGGCGCGGATGCCCGCGGCATCGTTCACCTTCACCTGGTCCGCCACGGAGGGCAGGTACCTGGTGGCGCTGGACGGCCGGCCGGCCACCACGACGGACGCCGGGCAGCTGGGCGCGCCGACGGTCGTGGTGCAGAAGGTCGCCGAGACCACTTCGCCGCGCGGGCTGGTCGACTCCTTCGGAGCGCCCGTGCCCTTCGCGCCGACCGTCGGCCGCGGCGAGGCGGTCTTCCTCCGGGACGGCGCCGCGTACCGGGGCACCTGGTCGCGGCCCGACGCCGCCGGGGGCACGGAGTTCAGCTACGCGGGGCGGCCGATGACCTTCCACCCCGGACAGGTCTGGATCGTGCTCGAACCCGCGTAGGGTTCACCGGCCGGCCGGGCGGGCACGGTCTCAGGCCGTTCGCCGACGCCCCGTCGCTGAGGTGATCCCGGCGTGCACCCCGCGACGCCGGGAGCGCATTGGTCCCGTCCCCGCCCGGTCCCGGCACGGCCTGACCTGGACCTCCAGCGCTCCCGGGGCCGGCTGCCGCCCCGCACGGCCGGGCCCGGGCGCCGACGTCCGAGCCCTCTCGACACGGCGAACGAGGCGCGTACACCGAGCTGTTGCCAATCGATGTCCGAATTGTTTCCAAGTCTGCACAAATCCTTGCCCGGCACCCGTTCCGACCTGCGATTTCGGTGTCGCACGGGGAGCGCGCCAGGCCCTCGCCGGGGTGCCTCAGCAGCCTCCTGAGTCACACCCTCACCACATTGACCCCGTGGCGAGAAATCTGGCCTGAACTCGCATCCGACAGGTCTACGATCTCCCAACGTCGGACCGGATCATGGCAGTTCACGATCACCAGGGGGTGGCATGGGTCTGCTCGGCGGCGACCTGCCCTTCGCCCGTACCCTCACCGCCCACGACCACGAAGCACTCGTCTCGCTCGGAGCCCCGAAGACCTTCGCACCGGAGCAGCACCTGCTGTCCGAGGGGGACCGCTCCACCCACGTCCTGCTGGTCCTGACCGGCTGGGCCATGGTCTTCGTGGCCACCGACCGCGGGGCCACCCGGCTGGTCCTCGGCCTGCGCGGACCGGGCGAACTCATCGGCGAACTGGCCGCGTTGGACCAGCGACCGCGCAGCGCGACCGTGCAGGCCCTCGGGCCCGTCGAGGCGCTCGTGATACCCGGCGACGGCTTCCGGCACTTCCTGGCCAGGAGTCCCCGGGTCGGCAGCCAGGTGATGGCCCAGCTCGCCTCCCGGCTGCGGGACTCCGACCGGGAGCGCTCGGCACTCGCCTCGCTCACCGTCGTGCAGCGCCTCGCCAGCCGGCTCGTCGAACTCTCCACCACCGACGCCACCGCCGGGCCCGCCAACGCCCGCTCCACCGGCGGTGGTTCTGCGGCCGTCGTGCACCTGGCACAGGACGACCTCGCCGCCACCGTCGGCGCCACCCGCGAGGCGGTGGCCAAGGCACTCAAGCTGCTCCGCGACCAGGGGCTGGTGCGGACCGGCACGCGGATGGTCGAGATCCTCGCCCCCGCCCCGCTCCTCCTGCTCGCGAAGGGGCCGCACGACCAACGGCCGGAGGCCAGACCACGCCGCTGAGTGCGGGGACCGGGGCATCGCCGGCGCATGTAAAGCATCACAGACAGCCCGGCGCCCGACGCCGGATTCTGGCGGTGTGCCGAAAACAACCGTGGGGGTGAACGTGCAGGACCAAGCAGTCGATGCGGTGTACGAGTTGGTGGTCAGCGTGGACGTCCGGAAGTCCGGGGCCTACAACGACGCGGGGAAGACCCGGATGCGCCGACAGCTGTACGCCGTCCTCGACCGGGCGTTCGCCGAGGCCGGGGTACCGGCCCGCGCCGTCCACCGCGAGGACCGCGGCGACGGAATCCTGGCGGCCGTGGACCCCACCGTCCCGCCCGCCCGCATCCTCGGGGTCTGGGTCACCGAGGTGCACGAGCAGCTGCGCCGGGAGAACCCCGACCTGCGGATGCCGCTCGGGCTCCGCGTCGGCCTCCACGTCGGCCCGGTCACCCACGACGCCCAGGGCATCAGCGGCCACGCCGTCGACCTCGCCTGCCGGCTCACCGACTCGGCCGCCGCCCGCCTGCTGCTCGAACGCGACCGGGCCGACCTGGTCGTCGTCGTCTCCGACTCGCTCTACCGCGAGGTGGTCCACCACGGCGGCCGCTTCGTCGACCCCGGGGACTACGCGCCGGCCCGCCTGCGGACCAAGGACGGGGCCACGCCCGCGTGGTTCCGCCTCCCCGGCCGGCCCCGGCCGGCGCAGGTGCCGGACGGCGCGGAGCAGGACGGCACGGAGCAGGACGGCACCGCGCAGGACGGCACGGCCCCGCCCGCGTCGGACCACCGGCGGGAACCGGCGGAGTACACCCTGGCGGCCCCGGCGGGGCCCGCCCCGGCGGACCTGCCGCAGGTGCCGGACGTTCAGGACGGGCCGGACGCACAGGATCGGACGGTGGTGCACGGCGACATGTCGGTGCACCGCGACAACACCTACCAGGGGCCGGTGCACATCGGCCGCACCACCGGAGAGGCGCACCGTGGCTGAGCCGAGGCACGCCCCCGCAGCCCCGGCCGGGCACCGGGCGGACGAGCCGCGGGACCGGGCCGACCGGCGCCCCGACGAGGACCGGCCCCGGCGCGAACCGTCCGAACGTGACCGGCCCGAACGGGACCGGCCCGAGCGCGCGCGCCCGGCCGAGCCCGGCGGGCCGGGCGACCGCGAGCGGCCGCGGGCCGATCCGGACCGGGCCGACGACGAGCGCCCGGCGCCGGGCGGCGCCGAGCCGGGTGCTGCGGACCGGGAGACCCCCGACGACCGGCCGGCCCAGGACCCGGAGGACCAGGAGCGCACCGAACACGAGCGCGCCGCGGGCCGGTTCCGCGAGCGCAGCCGCGACCGGCTGCTCGACGAGCAGGAGGAGGAGGGCGGCGCGGCCGCCGGCATGGGCGCGACGTCCCGCGCGCACCGCCAGGCCCGCGGCTCGTACCAGGTCGGCCGCGACCACACCCTGTTCGACCGCACGGTGTTCCACCAGGCCCACATCGGTGACGTCCACCTGCGGCTGGACAGCCGGCAGGCGGTCGGCGCGGTCAGCGGCCCGGTGCCCGAGTCGGAGCTGCGGCGGGTCCGCCGGATCTACCTGGAGCCGCCAGGCTACGTCGACCTCCAGCAGGCACTGCGCAGGCAGCGGGTCCTGGTCCTCGCCGCGGCCCCCGGCGCCGGGCGGACCTGCACCGCGCTGGCCCTGCTCGACGAGCTGACGCAGGGCCGGCCGACCGCTGCCGACGGGCCGCAGGACGGCGTGCGCTCCGGCGACCCGGAGGAGCCACCGGCCCGGGTCTCCCGGGTCTCCCCGGAGACGGCCGTGCCGCAGCTGACCACCACCGTCCACGACACCGGCGGGCAGCGCCACGGCTACCTGCTCGAACTCCCCTCCGGCCACGTCAGCACCGGTCTGCCCCCGAGCGAGCTCGAGCTGGACGCGCTCGCCGCCGCGCTCGCCGGCGTCGACTCCTACGCGGTGCTGGTGGTGGCCGCCGGCCCCACGGCCACGCCCCTGCTGTCCGGGCGGTACGGCCGGATCTGCCCACCGGCTCCGACCGAGGAGCTGCTGCGCGCCAGGCTGACCGCGAACCTGGCCGCCCGGGACGCCCGGACGGCGGAGACCGGGGACACTGCCGAGACCGAGGGCACCGACGAGCCCGGCAACGGGCGCGGCGACGGGCCCGCCCGTGGGACCGACGACGAGGCGGCCGCCCGGGCCGCGTGGGCCGCCGAGCTGGCCGACGACCCGGAGCTACGGGCCGGCGTGGGCCTGGAGGACCTCCGCCCCGCCGAGGCCGAACTGCTCGCCGACCTGATCGCCGCCCATGTGCTCGGCCGGCTGACCCGCGAGGAACTCCTCGGCGGCTGCCGGAGCCTGGCCCCGCAGCAGGCCCAGGAGTGGTTCGCCGGCGCGGACCGCGAGATCGCCGGCGCGGCCGAGGAGACCGGCCGCTCGGCCGCCACCGTGCTGCACCCGACCGCCTCCCGGATCGCGCTGGCCGTTCTCAACGGCGCCGTGCACAGCACCGTGGCGGAGGCCGCTCACCTGCTCACCTGGGAGCTGGCGGTGGCCCGCGACCCCGGAAACACCCCGGCCCGCCCGCTGTTCTGCGACGACCCGGTCTCCGATCTCGCCTACCTCCGGGCCGAGTTGGCCGAGGGCGAGGTGGAGACCGCCGGCATCAGCGCGCCCGCCCGGATCGTCCGCTACCGGGGCTCGGCGCTGCCCGCCGCCGTGCTCGCGGAGGTCTGGGACCGGCACCACCCGGCCCGCGAGCCGATGGTCCGGTGGATGCGGCTGCTGGCCGACGACCCGCGGCCCGAGATCTGGGTGCGCGCCGCGCTCGCCTCCGGAGAGCTCTGCGCCCGGGACTTCGCCAACGGCTACGAGAAGCTGGTCCGTCCGATGGCCACCGCCCGCACCACCCAGCGCCGGGCCTTCGCGGCCACCGTGCTCGACCAGACGGCCCGGCACGAGAGCCACCGGCCGGCCGTCCGGGCCCTCGTCCGCGACTGGACCAGGTCGGACTCCCCCCGCCTGCGCTGGACCGCCGCCCTGGCACTCGGCTTCGGCCACGCCGCCCCGGTGGAGGCCGCACTCGACGGACTGGCCCGGATCGGCACCGACGAGGAGGACGACCAGGCTCCGATCGCCTCGCACAGCGTCGTCCGCCTGCTCTCCGGCCCGGACGACCGGGCGGTGCTGCGCCGGCTCGCCGACTGGACCGGCGACCAGCGGGTGCCCCACCAGGACCTGGGCCTGCTGACCGTCGTCCGGCTCGCGTTGACCACGGTCGGCGAGGTGTGGGACGGCGAGGCGTCGCCCGATCTCGGCGACTACCTGGACTGGCCGCTGCCGCTCGCCCTCGCCGTCACCCGCCCCGACCGGACCGGCCCGCTGGCCGACCTGATGTGGACGGCCCTGCGCACACCGCGCTCCCACGAGGCGGCCACCGACTGCCTGGAGTTCTGGCTGCGCGGTGCCGTCGTCGACGACGACGGCGACGACGGCGACGGCCCGGACACCCGGGCCGGTCTGGCCGCGCTGCTGCCGGCCCTGCTGAGCACCGACAGTGAACGACGGCTGCTGGACTGGCTGTTGCGCCGCATGATGAACGACCCGGACGATCCCCTGCCGAACGCGCGGGGCCGCGAGCTCTGGCACCTCGCCACCGGCGGCCGGCCCGACGGCGACCACGGCGGAGGGCGGGAGGGGCGGGGCGGGCGCCGCAGCCGCGCCGGTCACGACGGACGGTCCCCCGACCGCGTCGGGGAAGACGGCGTCCGCGACGACCGTGTCCGCGAAGGCCGTGTCCGCGAAGGCCGTGTCGGCGAAGGCCGTGTCGGCGAAGCCCGTGTCCGTGAAGCCCGTGTCGGGGAATCGGAGGAGGAACGATGACGGAGAACCCGCAGGCCGCCGGCAAGCCCGGCCGGGGCAGGTCGGGCACGCCCGAGCACCCGGCCGGACCGCTGCTGAGGGAGTACCCGCGCCCGGACGCCGGTGCCCGCCACCCGAGCGCCGAGGTCGCCCTGGTGCTCTTCTACCGCAACGGCGGCCACAGCGTGGTCACCGCGATGGGCACCGAGCACTACGGACGGCCCCTGATGGCCCGCCCGGTGACGGTCTGCGAGGTGGCCAGGGGCACGCACGTCACCCGGCTGACCCTGCAGGTCCCGGCGGCCGGCAGCGCCACCTTCTTCGAGGTGGAGGCGGACGTGCAGTGGTCGGTCACCGACTACCGCAAGGTGGTGGACGAGCAGGTGAAGAACGTGGCCGTGCGCCTGCGGGCGCCGCTGGTGGAGCGCCTGCGCGGGATCTGTTCGAACTACCCCGTGTCGGCCGCCGCCGAGGCCGACCGCGCGGTCAAGTCCGCCTGCCGCAACGGGCAGTGGGACGACCTGGGCTACGACCTCGGGCTGCGGGCGGAACTCTTCGTGCGCTTCGCCGTGGACAAGAAGACCATCCAGCACGTCGACGCGGAACGGAACCTCGACCACGACGACCGCACCGCGGCACGCGGCCACGACCGCGCGCTGGCCGAGGAGCACCGTCGCACCGAGCTCCTGCAGATGCGCATGCTGAAGTTCCGGACGATGCTCGAGGGCGGCGAGTGGAACCAGATCTGCTTCATGCTGGCGGACAACCAGGACGAGGCGCGGGCGTTCATGGAGGTGCTGCGCCAGGAGTCCCGTGCCGACAAGCGTGAACTGCTCGACCACACCCTGCGGCTGGTCGAGAAGGGGGTGATCCAGTCGGCGGAACTGGAGTCGCAGGTCAGGGAGTTGCTCGGGACCAGCGCCTACCGCGTCGAGGGCAGCTTCGGCCGGCCGCCGGTCCGGGAGCCGGCTCCGCGGGCCGAACTGCCGCCGGGCGGGCGCCCGCGCCGCGGTCCGGACGACGAGGACGGCACCTGGCGGGACGGCCGCCGCCGGGAGGACCGTCGCGAGGACCGCGACGACCGCCGGCACCGCGACGACCGCGACGACCGCCGTCGGACCGACCGGACCTCCGACCGTGCCTCCGGCCGGTCGGAGGACGCGGGGAGCGGGCGTCCCCCCTTCACCCCGCCGTGGGTGGATGCCGAGCCCGCCGCACCGGACCGGTCCCCCGCCGGGAGCCGGACCGCGCGCCGCCCCAGCGAGGCCTTCGACGACTGGGAGTACCCCGGGGCCGACGCCGCCGGCGGAGCCGGCCGCACCGACGAGGCCGGCGACCGCCGTGCCGACGCCCGGGGGCGGTCCCGGTCGGAAGCAGAGCACCGCTCCGGCGGACGCCGCTCCGGCGAACGCCACGACGACGGACGCCACGACGACGGACGCCACGACGACGACCGGGAGCGCGACGACCGCCCGTGGTCCCCCGGCGAGTGGAGCTGACGGCCCGTGACCGACACCGACTCCGACTCCGACGCCACCGCCGGTACCGACACCGGCGCGGCCCCGCACCGCGCCCCCGCGCACGGCCCGGACGAGGCCCGCTTCGTCGCCGACCGCCTCCTGGCGGCGGTCCGCGAGGACATCGGCCGGGCCGACACCAAGTCCTCGATCCTGCTCACCGCCGCCCTCGGCCTGCCCGCCCTCCTGCTGGGCCGCAGCTGGCCCGCCGACCGGCCCGGTCCGCTCGCCGCCGTGCTGCTCGCGCTCGGCGGCCTGCTCTGGGCCGCCGGAACGGCGGCGCTGGTGCGGGCGATCCTGCCCCGGACCGGCACCCTGCGCGACCGCGACGGGGTCACCTTCTTCGGTGACCTGATCGCCGCCGGGGGCCGGGCCGCACTCGCCGGCCGGGTGGTCGCGGCCGGCCGCGACCCGCTCGACTGGCTGCTGGTCCAGGCCGTCGACGTCAGCACCATCCTCGCCGCCAAGTACCGCTGGATCCGCTGGGGAGTCGCCTGCCTGGCGCCCGGCTCGGTCCTCGCCACCGCCGGACTCCTGCTCGCCTGAGCGCCCGGCCCCGCCCCTTCGGACGGCCCGCCACCGGGCGGCCGGACGAACGCACCCTGATCCAGAGGAGATGACGGTGCAACACCTGCCCTTCGCGCCCTTCCGCAGGCGCGGCACGACCGGTGCACGGGCCCGCGGGCCCCGCCGCGCCGCCGGCGGCCTCGGGCGGGCCGCAGCGCTCACCGCGGCGGTCCTGCTCACCGCCGGTCTGCCGCCCGGCCCGGCCGCGGCCGACGAGCCCGGCACCGGCGCGGCCGCCCCGGCGGCCATCGGCCCGGTCAACTACGCGGTGGCCGTGGACGAGTCGGGCAGCCTCAAGCCCGCCGACCTCGACCGCGAGCGGACCGCCGCCGTCCGCATCGCCCTCGGGGAGGTCCACCCCGCCTCCACCATCGGCGTGTTCGGCTTCGCCAGCGCGGACAACGACTCCCAGCACCCGGTGGACGAGGTCTGCCCGCCCACCGTCCTGGACGCCGTGGGCCGCGACCGGATCGGCGCGTGCATCGGCAAGCTGCACAGCCGCGCGCCGGGCGAGGGCCAGGGCACCGACTTCCCGAACGCCGTGCTGCAGGGGGTCAGCCGGCTCAGCACCGGGACCGACCCGGCCACGCCCCGGGTCCTGTTCGTGCTCACCGACGGCAAGCTCGACGTCAGCGACAGCCCGGCCTACGGGGATCCGGCCCACCGCGCCGCCGCCGGCGAGGAGGCGCTGAGCCGTGCGCTCGCCGCCGCCAGGGCCGCCGGGATCCAGGTCTGGCCGCTCGGCTTCGGCGCGGACATCGACCGGGCCGCCCTGGACCGGATGGCGGCCGGCGGCTTCCAGGACGGCTGCGTCAACCTCCCCGACGCCAGGCCCCGGGCCTCGGTGGTGCCGGACTCCGCCACCGTCGGCAGCGCACTGGAGACCGCCTTCGCCGCCGCGCACTGCCTGCGCACCACCCCCGGGAGCAGCGGCCGCCCGCCGATCGACCTCCAGGTGCGGATCTCCCCGCTCACCACCGTGGGCAGCATCGTCGTCGACAAGGGCGACCCGCAGGTGACCGCCACCTACTTCGACCCCTCCGGCCGCGAGATCACCGGCACCACCACCGACCCGGTCTCGCAGTTCGAACTCTCCGGCCACAACCAGTCGGTCGAGTCGCTGCGCATCACGGACCCCCTGCCGGGACAGTGGCGGATCCACCTGGACGCCCCCGCGGACCACCGGGCGCAACTGGCCTCCGTCAGCGTCCTGTGGCGCGGTGCGCTGCGCAGCTCCATCACCATGGCCCCGCCCTCGCCGCGGGCCGGCGAGCAGGCCGTGGTGACGCTCAAGCTGCAGACCCGCCAGGGCTTCCGGATCACCGACCCGCAGGACCTGAAGGACCTGGGCGTCAGTGCCGGCCTGACCGGCGAGGGCTTCGCCCCCGTACCGATCAAGCTGGCCGACGACGGCGTCGCCCCGGACCCGAAGGGCGGCGACACCACCTTCACCGGGACGGTCACCGTGCCCGCCACCGCGACCGGCCGGATCAAGGCCTCCGGCACCCTCACCGCGGCCGGGCTGATCGCCGACGAGGACCGCTCCGCCGGCACCCTGGTCGCCCCGGCGGTGCCGCTGGTGACGGCGTCCCTCACGCTCGACGGCGGTACCGACCGGCGCATCCACCCGGGGGACGCGGTCGCCGGCAGCGTCGCCCTGCACAACGGGGACGGCGTCGCGCACACCCTGCGGCTGGCCGTCACGGACAGCTCCGCGGGCCTGCTGGCGCTGGAGCCCGGGCAGATCGTCCTGGCGCCCGGGGAGTCCCGGCGGGTCGACGTCACGCTGACCGCCGGCGGGTCGAAGGCGTTCCGGGGGCTGCTGGACCGCAGTGACCTGCGGCTCGGCGGGAAGGCCACCCTGGTCGACACCTCCGACCGGGACCGGGTCCTGGTCGACAGCCCGCTGTCGCTGACCGTCACCCCGCCGCCGACCTTCTGGGAGCGGTGGTGGTGGGCCTGCCTGATCACCGGCATCGTGCTGGTGGTGGCCGTGGTGGTCCTGCTGACCCTGCGCCGGCTGCGGGGGGCGCGCACCAGCCCGGCGGGCCTCTCGCTGCTGCTGCTGGACGCGGACGGCCGCAAGGTCGGCCAGCTCACCGCGACCGCCGGCACGGGCGGTTGGTACGAGTTCGACGTGGTCGGCGTGGGCGGCCCGAACCCGCGGATCGTGCGACGGCCCGGCGGCCCGTACCGGGTGCAGCGCAACCAGGACGGCGGCGCGGTGCTGGAGGTCCGCCGGCAGGCGCGCTCCCGCCTCGACGCGGGCCACCCGGTGCCGCTCGCGGAGGGGCTGAGCCTGGACATCGCGGCCGGGCGGCGCGGGCCGGCCGGCCCGCACCGGCCGGCCGGCGGCGGCGGGCGACCACCGGCCGCCGACCAGCCGCCGGTCTCCTCCGACTACCTGTGACCCCGCCCGCCCCCGGTGACCGGGTGCCCGTCCGGCGCCCGGCCCACCCCTCGACCGTCCCGTCCCTTCGACCGTCCCAGCCACACCCGAGCCGGCCGCCCCGCGCGGCCGGATGAAGGCGGACCACATGAAGATCTTCCAGCCGATGCTGTTCGTCGGCCTGGGCGGCACCGGCGGCCTCGTCGGTGCCGAACTGGAGCGGCGGCTGCGCGCCGAACTGTGCGGCCCCGACGGCACCGCCCTGGGCCACCTCGGCGATCTGGCGCCCTACCAGCTGCCGGACTGCCTGCAGTTCGTCTACGCCGACTTCAGCGAGGCGGACCTGGCCAGGCTGCCGCACGCCACCGTCGACCCGGCCCTGCGGGCCGCCTACAGCCGCACCTCGCGCGCCACCCACGACCTGCTGCCGAACTTCGACAGCTCGCCCGACGTCACCAAGATGCTCCGCGCCAGCCTCCCGGACGAGACCGCCGCCTGGCTGCCGCCGCGCAACAGCGAACCGCGCGTCACCCCGCTGAAGAACGGCGCCGGGCAGCTGCCCACGGTCGGGCGGGCCGGGCTGTTCGGCACCCTGCGCAACGGCCCGGACCCGGTGCTGGAGCCGCTGATGCAGGCCATCGACGCGCTCGCGCGCGCGGGCGGCGTGCTGAGCCAGCTCGGCGGCGGCCAGGTGTCCGGCTGCGACGTCTTCGTGGCCTTCTCGGTCGCGGGCGGCACCGGCGCCGGGATCTTCCTGGACTACCTCTACCTGATCAACCACGCCTTCCGGGAGAAGCGCTTCGACGGCGTCAAGATCTACCCGCTGGTGGTGATGCCGTCCGCGTTCCCGCCGGCGACCGGCGGCGGCCGCGAGGCGGAGCTGAACTCCGCCCGCGCCCTGGTGGACCTGTTCCGGCTGGTGGACGAGCAGAACGCGCCCGTCGAGGGCGCCGAACTCGGCGACCTCGACGAGGACCTGACGCTGCGGATCCGCTACCCGCACACCGCCCCGATCCGGCTGCGCACCGGCATCCTGCCGACCGCCTTCCTGTTCAACCGCACCGCCGGCATCCGCCAGGACGACCTGCGGCGCTCCATGGTGTCGCTGGTGATGTCGCTGATCGGCACCGAGCTCGGCGACGGCCGGCAGAGTTCCCGCGCCCGGGCCGACGACGACTACCAGACCTTCGCCGCGAGCTTCATCAACCGAGGGGTGCAGCGGGCGGCGATGGCGCCGTCCGGCATCGGCCGGCGGGGTGTGTCCACCAGCCTGGTCGCCTCCATGACCGCGCCCGTGGACGAGCTGGCCGCGCTGGTCTCGGGCCGGATCCTGCGCGCCTCCGTCGAGCAGCTGAGCGACAGTTCGCACCGCTCCGACCGGTCCGCGGAGGAGCTGGTCAAGCAGATGTTCGCGGACTCCGGCCTGGAGGACCTGCTGGAGCGGCCGGCGCTCGAACTGCAGCCGCTCGCCCCGGAGCCGCGCGGCAGCTCGGCGATCGAGACCGCGCTGGCCGCCCGGCTGAGCGACATGCAGGCCGAACTCGCCAACCTGGCCCGCCAGGTGGCGCTGCGCTCCGCCGACATGGCGAGGGACTTCGCGCCCCGCAGGGCGGTGGACAAGCTGCTGGCGACGGTGGACCCGTTCACGGTCGAGCGGATCGTCAAGGGCGTGCCGCACGAGGCGAACGACCTGGCCCGCCTCGGCTTCCTCGGGATGCTCGACAACCGCACCCGGGTGCCCGCGCTGCCGCCGGGCACCCGCGACCAGCCGCCGTCCGTCCCGAGGATCAAGCGCCGGATCGGCGGGCTGGCCCAGCCGCGCTGGGGGGACGAGGACGTCCAGGCCGTGCTGCGCGCCCAGAACGCCTGGTACCGCTGGCGCAGCCGGCAGCTCTGGCACGACGGCTGGAAGAACCAGCAGCAGCGCTGGGAGCCCACCGCCCGGGCCCTGGACGCCGATGTGAGCCGCCTGGTCTCGGCCTTCCGCAAGCACTCCGACCAGGAGCCGAGGGCGTTCGCCGAGCAGTCCCGGGTGCTGTACGAGGACCGCACCGGCGTCTCCTACCTGCTGCCGCCGCAGCGCGACCTGAAGCACTTCTACGACGACCTGGTGACCAGGCTCGCCGCCCGCGAGGGCCTGACCAACACCGATGACCAGGCCGCCCTGCTGCTGAGGCTGGTCGGCGGCGACGAGTGGCGCGCCGCGAACACCGCGAGCCGGCGCAGCCCGGACGGCGCGGTCGGCGGTGTCAAGGCGGTCGTGGAGGCGGGCGTCAAGCGGCTCTTCGCGGAGAGCGGCGCGCAGTTGGAGGAGCGTCCGCTGCTGCCGTCCATGGGGGTGCTGCTGGCCGCGGCGGCGGGAAGCGCGGAGGACGCCGAACTGGTCAGCAAGGAGGCGCTGGAGCAGTTCGGCCGCAAGCTGGCCGGCCTGCTGCCGGCCGGCTTCGTCCCGGAGGGCACCGGGCCGCTCAAGGCGCTGGTGACGTACCCGCGGGTCAAGAACGTCGACGAGGTGGAGGCGTTCCTGCGCAAGGAGCTGCGGCTGCCCAAGGACGCGCGGCCGGAGTTCCGCGGCGTCGACACCGAGTCCATCACGGTCGTGCTGTTCCGCAGCGAGATGAGCCTGACCGAGGTGCCCGAGGCCCGCAAGGTGCTGCGCCACTGGGCCAAGGTGAAGGACAACGAGCAGAGCGAGGACGTGCTGCGCTGGCGCCAGCGCCTCGGCCACCGGGACGACTGGCTGGTGTCCACCGAGGCGGACCGGCGCAATGTGCTGCACCGGCTGCTCTCCCTGCTGTGGAACGGCCAGGTGGACGTGCTGGAGGGGCCCGAGGACTCCCCGCAGCTGATCCGGCTGCGGCTGTTCCGCGAGCGCGGCACCGACGTGCCGGGGGTGCGGCTGCGGCTGGGCGAGCAGCAGAACGGCGTCTCCAGCTGGGCCGAGCTGCTGCGTGCCTACGAGCGCTGGACGGTGCTGGACGACGAGCGGACGGTCGGGGACTACTGCAGCCGGCTGATGGGCGCCCGCCCGGTCGGGCTGTCGCGTTCGGCCAGCCGGCCCGATCCGCTGTTCGTCCGGCTGGTCGAGCAGGTCGCACCGCAGCAGCTGCGCATGCTCAGATCCCGCCGGGAGGTCGGCGGGGAGCGGGTCGAGGGCTGGTTCCGCCCGCTGTGGCAGTTCTGGGCGGAGACCCTGCCGGGTGCGCTGAAGCTCGACTTCGGCGACCAGCGCGCCGTCCAGCCGAACCTCGGCAGGCTGCTGGAGGTGATCCAGCGCGGCGAGCTGTCGCCGCGCCCGGTCGAGGACGCCGAGGACGACGGGCCCGCCCACCAGCCGCGGGCCGTGCGCGAGGAGGACGACTGGGGCACCGTCCGGCCGGCCGAAGGGGGCGGCCTGCCCGGCGCCGGGCGGGGCCGTGACGGCGACCGCGACGGCGACCGAGACGGCGAGCGGTACGACGACGGCAGGCGGTTCGGCAAAAACGGCGACCGCGACGACGACAGCGGGCGGTACGACGACGAGCGGTACGACGACAGCGGGCGGTACGACGACGACGGGCGGTACGACGACGGCGACGACGGCCAGCACGACCGGCGGGCCGGCCGGGCCCACGACGGCCCGGAGCCCGACGGCGACCGCGGTCACGCGCCGGCCCCGGAGTGGGCCGACCCGCCCGGTAAGCCGTCCGAGCCGCCGTACCGCCCGTCCTGGTGGGACGCGGACCCGGACGGACCGGCCGCGGGCCGCCGGGGCGGTGAGTCCGCGTGAGCACACCCCTGCCCCAGTCCGCACCGGTCGTCCACCTCGACCTGCGCACGGACGAACTCGCCGGGACCGACCCGGCCGACCTGCGGGCCGCCGTGTCGGTCCGGCTCGCCCGCCAGGGCCGGCCGCAACCGCACGACCAGCGGTTCCTGGTGGTCGACACCCCCGCCGGGCTGGCCGAGCACCGCACCCGGTACGAGCAGATCATGGGCTACCGCACCCCCGGCCGGGTGCACGTGCTCTGCCTGCTGGTGGGCGGCCTGCCGGCGAGGGCCGCCGACGGGTACCCGGCCGAACGCCGGCTGGTCCGGCCCGCCACCCTGCGCGGCCCCGAGGCCGGTCTGCTCTGGGCCGGCGACCTGCAGGCGGGCGACGGCCTCCAGGAGCCGGCCGCACCCGACGACCCGCAGTCGCTGGCCGTCCTGGTCGACCTGCTCAGCGTCCCCGAGGTGTACGACGAGACCCTGGACGTGCTGGGCGGCCTCCCCGACGGGGTCGCCGCTCCGGGGCTGCGCGTCCTGGAGCACGGCCTGTCCCCGGACGTCCGCAGCCAGGCGTGGAGCGAGGCGCTGCTGCGGTTCGCCGGTTCCCACACGGCCTCCCCGGCCGGCCCGACCGCCCGCGCGGGCGGTGACCTGCCGCCCGCCCTCTCCTCGCTGGTCACCGGCGCCACGACCGGCAGTCCCGGCCGGCGCGAGGAGGGCGGGGCGGCCGCCCGTGCCCACCACGCGGCCGTCGACGGCCTGGCCGACGCCGAGACCGAACTCGTCACGTTCGGCAGCCCCGTCGGCCTGCTCACCGGCGCCGGCCGCGCCGAGCTGGAGTCGGCGCTCGGCCGCGCCCGGCAGGCGCTGGACCGCTACCGCGAGGTGGTCGGGCAGGTGCTGCGCAGCGACGGCGGGACGGCCGGCGTGCAGTCCGCCGCCGAGTCCTCGACCAGGCTCGCCCGGCTCGGGATGGCGGTGGCACCCGCCGGCACGAGCGGCGAGCGGATCGGTGACAGCCTGCGCAGCCTCGCCCTGGGGCTGCTCCGCGAAGGGCTGCCGCTGCGCTCGGTGGCCCAGCGCTTCGCCCTGCTCGCCGAGCAGGTGCAGCCGCTGTCCAACGCGCCGCTGCTCGCCGACCTCGACCGGTTGCGCGCGCCCGAGCCGCGGGACCGCGAGCTGGACGCCGACCCGCCGGGCAACGGCGTGCTCGCCGTGGCGGGGCTCGTCGGCGCCGTCGGCGGCCTCTGGGCCGTGCCCGGCACGGCGGCCGCCCTCGTCGTCCCCGTGCTGACCGTGCTCGGCATGCTGCTGGTCGGCTTCCGCCTGCCCGGCGGCCCGGCCCGGCCCGCGGACGCCCTGCGGCTCGGGGCGGCCGCGCTCGCCGGCGCCGCCGTGGCCGCCGTGACCGCGCAGCTGGCCGGCGTTCCGCTCTGGGCGGCCGTGGCGGGGCTGCTGCTCGCCCTCGGGTGCTGGGCCTTCCTGTTGCTGCGGGCCTGGCACCTGCACGCCCAGCGCTGGGGCCGCGAACGCGGCGTCACCCCGTTGCAGGACGAACTGAACGGCCTGGACGACCTGTTGGCCCGCGCCCTGCGCGAATGCTGGGCCGTCGAGGAGCGGCGCTACTGCGCGGACGCCGCGCTGTCCGTGGTCGGGGTGCTGCGGGCGACCGCCGAGGCCGCGGAGGCGGAGGCGACGCGCGACCTCGCCACCGAGACGCCCGCCGCCGAGGAGGGCGCCGACGACTGGCTGAACGGGTCCGCGGAGGAGTCCGCCGACGACGCGTCCTGGCAGGACGAGTACGACTGGACCAGCGTCCCGCCCCGGCCCGACCCGCGGCTCGACGTCGACCTGGACGAGCCCACCGGCGTCGGGGAAGCCGGTCCGGGCCCCGCCGGAGACACCTCCACCGCCGCCGCTCCCGGTCCGGTCCCGGGCGCACCGCGCTGGCTGGAACGCGGCGAGGCCAAGGGCGGTCCCGACCTCGTGCCGACCCTGGCCGCCGACCTCACCGACGCCACCCTGACCGCCCTGGAGCCGTACTGGGGCGCGGTCGAGCGCGGCTACGCCGGCGACGCCGCGCAGGAGCGGATCGCCGAACGGGTCCGCGAACTCCTCGGCGTGGCCCGCGACCACCTGCGGCGCAACGACGTGCTGCCCGCCCCGCCGTTCACCGCGCCGCACCGCGTCCGCAGCGGGCCCGCCGGTCTGCTGGGCATCGACGCCCGGCGGGTCACCGACTCCGCCGCCGTCGACCCGGACGGGCAGGGCGTCGTCCAGCTGAGCTCGGCCGAGCAGTTGGACCTGCTCAGCCGCAATCCCGCGGCCGTCGCCCTGATCCGGTTCGCCCCGGAGGCCGCCCGCGACGGCTCCGCCGCCGATGCGGCCGCCGACCCGGTGGCCGCCCCGCCCGCGGGCCGCCAGGAGAGCCGGGAGGTCCGCACCGCGGCCGGCCGGTACGCCGGGACGCTGCGGCTGACCGCGCTGCGGGCCGGCGTCGTCGAGACGGTGCGGCCGCGGCACGGCGCGCCGTCCGACACCGAGGAGGAGCAGTGGTGAGCGCACCCGGGCCGGGCCCGCAGAGCGGCGGCCCCGCCCGGGCCGAGCCCGTCGAGCTGTCCTTCCTCGATCCCGACGGGAGGCGGTGCCACGCCTGGGCCAGGTTCGGCTCCGACGCCGGCCCGTCGCCCCGGGGGCTGCACCGGACGCGCAACGCGCTGCTGAACGAACGCGTCCGGTGCGTCCAGGTCCGGATCGCCGACCCCGACGCGCCCGGCGCCGGCGAGGCGGCCCGCGCCGCCCTCGACACCGAGGCGGCGACCGCGCTGCGGCTGTACCACGCGTTCGGGAGCCCCGGCACCGCCCGGCCGTTCCCCGTCGTGATCGGCTACGAGCTCGACGTGGCCGAGCCGTTCGTGCTCTACCGGCCCCCGCGCGGCCGGACCGCCGAGAAGCTGCACGGCCTCCCCAGCACCCACCTGCGCATCATCGAACGGGACCTGGTCGACGCCGTCGGCCTGCTGGCGGAGCTCGACCTCGTCCACCACGGCATCACCCCGGCCACCGTCCGGTGGGACGGCTCGGAGATCCAGGTCTGGGGCCTGGACGCGGTGACGCACACCGGCCGGCCCCGCGCGCCCCGCGGCCCCGCGCCCTACGCGCCGCCGGAGGTGCGCGGCGGGATCGGCCGCAGCGATCCGCGCGACGCCCTGTGGAGCACCGCGCAGGTGATGTACCGCCTGGTCACCGGCCGGGCCGGCGACCCGGACCGGGCCCCGGCCGACCTGGCCGACCACCGGTCGCTCGCGCACACCATGGGGCCCTCGTTCGCCCCCCGGGCCGCCGACCGCCCCGCCCCGGCGGTCCTGCTCGGCCTGCTCGCCCCCGACCGGGCCCCCGCGGCCACCCGGCTGGCCGGAGACGGGCTCACCGCCCACCGGGCCGCGTTCGACCGGGCCCTCGCGCTCAAGCGCTCGGCCGGCGCGGCGCCGCCCGGCGGAGCGGTCGGCCACGACGCCGGCGGGCCGGGCACGGAGCCGACCACGGACACCGCGGCCGGCGAGGTGCTCTGCCCGTACTGCCTGGAGCTGATCCGCTTCGACCCGACCGCCCTCTACACCCCCGACGCCGTCCAGGAACTCCAGCCGTACGACCTGGGGGCGCAGCGCAGCCCCCGGCTGCTCGCGGACGAACTGCGCGGCGCCTTCCAGCTCTGCCAGGGCAACGCCGGCGTGCCGCCGCACCACATCCCCGTCCCCTACCTGACCAACGGGCGCCCGCTCACGGTCGCCATGATCGGGCAGTCCAACACCGGAAAGAGCCACCTGCTGACCCAGATGATCGCCGAGATCGCCGACGACCGGCTGAAGCCGTACGGCGTCAGCTGGCAGTCCGTCAACCCGGAACAGCACGCCAGCTTCCTCAACAACCGGGTGGTGCCGCTGCGCGACGGGCGGGTGCTCGCGCACACCGCCGGGCTCGGGCACAGCGACTCCGCCCGCTTCGTCGAGTCCCTGCTGATCACCGACGCGCGGGGGCGGATCCGCCCGCTGGCCTTCTTCGACCTCGCCGGCGAGGACCTGCTGCGCACCGACGCCCTGCTGCGCTTCCTGCTCGGCATCGACGCCCTGGTCTTCGTCGTCGACCCGACGCTCGCCATGCCGCTCGCCCAGCTCGACGACATCCGCACCGCGCTCGGCCAACACGTCAACCGTGACGGCGACCCGGCGTTCGCCACCGCCCTGGACCGCATCCCCAGGACCGGCGCCTACCTCACGGTCCCGTCCGCCGTCGTGGTCGCCAAGGCCGACCTGCTGCGGTCCGAACCCCCCGTCGACCGCTGGCTCGGCGAACCGGGCCACACCCCGCTGAGCCGCCGACGGATCCACGAGGAGAGCCGCGACGTGTACGCACTGCTGGAGCGCCATGCCGGCAAGGCCTGGCTGCGCCCCTTCGACACCGCCCTGCACTGCACCCTGCACGTGGCCTCGGCGACCGGCGGCCGGCAGGAGGACAGCCGTTACCCCCGGGGCGTACGGGCCCAGCGGGTGCTGGAACCCCTGATCTCACTGCTCGCGATGCACGGGATCGTCGAGCTGGCCGACGGCGGCGCCGGCGAGGAGGGGGACCGATGAGCGCGCCCGGCACCGGCCCCCTCGACAGCGTCGACCAGATCGCGTTCCGCTGGCAGGGCAACCAGGGCCGGCGGGGATCCGGCACCGCCGCCGCGGCCTGGTCCTGCGCCCGGGAACGCGCCGAGGACCTCGCCCACGAGCTCGCCCCGATGCTCCGGGTCGACGACGCGCTGCGCCCCAGCGTGGTCCGCACCGTCCTCCAGGACGGCGAGGCCGCCCTCGTCCAGCGCTGGCCCACCGCCGACGCCGGCGGCCGGCCCAACACCGCCGCGCACGTCCTGCTCGGGCCGGCCAAGATCCTCGGGCCCAGGACCTGCCTGGGCCTGCGCGACTGGTCGTGGAGCCGGCCGGAGTTCGCCGAGGAGGAGACCGGCCGGTGCGATCCGGTGCCGATCTCCGTCCTGTGGGATGCCGCGGAGCCGGCCTGGGCCGACACGCTGGCCCAGCTGCCCGACGTCCGCGAGGCGCTCACCGCCGCCACCGCCGCCCTGCTGCGCCGCCCCGCACACCGCCTCTCGGTGCGCAGCGACGCCCTGCCGGGCTGGCCGCGGGAGAACCGGTCCGGCGTCGTCATCGCCGGCCTCTACCAGATCTTCGGCATCCGGTGGCCGCGGCGCTCGTGGACCTTCGCCACCTACGACATGACGGACCGTCATGACGTGATGATCACCTGGGTGGCGGACTGGTCGACCGACTCCGAGCAGCAGCGGTCGCGCTACCGCATCGACCCGAGACGCCCCGAGGCGGACCTCGCGCACGAGCTCGCGGCCCGTCTGGTGGAGCGCTGCCTCGTCGCCGTCGAGGACGGCCCCCGGACCGCCGGCCTGCCGGAGCTGGCGGGCGGGCTGGCGAACGGTGCGGCCATGCCCGCCGAGGCGCGGTTGCGGGAGCTCGCGGCCGTGCTCGGCGTCCGGCCGGGGCGGCCCGGCGGCGGTTCCGCGCCCGCCGTCCGGCCGGTCGAGCGCCCGGTGCAGTCCGGCCCCGACCGGTCGGGGAACCGGCGCACCGGCGGGGCCGACGGCTGGACCGACGGCCGGCGGTACGAGGGGCCGGACGAGCGATCCGTCGACCGGCTGCACGAGGGGCCGGACGACCGGCCGCACGACCGGCCGCACGAGAGGGCCGTCGACCGGGCCGAGAACCGCGGCGACGACCGCGGCGGCGACCGGACCGGCGGCGCGCACAGCGGGGGAGGCCGCTACCAGGAGCCCGACGACCCCGACCAGGCTCCGGTGTACGAGACACCGGCACCGGTCACCACTCCCCCGCCCTCGCCGGACCTGCTGCGCGCGGACCTCCTGCGGATCGTCCCCCACCTCTCCGACGCCGTGCGCGAGGACCTGCAGCAGCGGATCGCCGCGCTGAGCGAACCGGCCGTGCTCGACCTCCTCCGCGAGGAGGCCCTCCCCTTCCGGGCGGTCAACCAACTGCTCGAAGGCCTTTGGCGCCGCGAGGGGCGCAGTGCGGAGCAGGAGTCCGAGCTCTGCGCCGAAGTCCTGCGCCAGCGCCTCTACCTCTACCGCGCCGGACCGGACCAGGTCGGCCACGCCGGTGCGGACGACAGCAGACTCGCGGAGCGGGCCGCCTGGCTGTTCGGCTGGGCGGTGGCCCCGCACACCCGGGACCCGCGCCACACCAAGGCGCTCGGGGCGTGGCTGGGCGAGCTCGTCCGCCACGACACCGGCCTGGAGGCCCAGCTGCTGCGCCGACTGGTGCCGCCTCCCGGGGAACAGGCAGACCCCGGGATGCCGCCGGACCTGCCGCCCGAGCTCTGGCGTCAGCTGCTGCACGAGTTCTCGCCGGGCGCTCCGGGCACCGCGGGCCCGCCGGGGGCGGCGGCCGTGCAGTCCAGGACGGCCGCACCGCGCGCGCTCCCCGCGTTCCCCGCGGAGCGGCCCACCGAGCCGTCCCCACCGTCGGCGGGTACAGCGCCGGCGGGCGCGCCGGGGCAACCGGGGCAGCCGGTGGAGCGGCGGCCGCCGCCGGTGGCGCAGACCCTCATGGCGGCGCAGCCACGTGCCGCCGAGTCGGCGGTCCCTCCCGGTCCGGCCGCCCCCGCGCACCCGCCGTTGGCGACCGCGGAGCCACCCGAACGACCTCGCGGACCGCTCTACAGCCAGCCGCACCACCGGCAGGGCGAGCCGCGCGACGACCTCCGGCAGATCGCGATGGTCGCCGCCGGCCTGCTGACCCTCCTGGCGATCACCCTGGCCATCCTGTTCTCCCGCCACTGACCTCCGACGACCGGAGACCGGGGCCCGGCGTGCGGCACTCGCGCACGCCGGGCCCCGGGTCGTGCGCGGCCGCGGCCCGGGTCGCACGCCCCGCTTGGCATGCCAGGGTCATATTCAGGAGCCCCTCGGCCCGGCCGGTCGGAGCGGGGGCCGCCGCGCAGGCGCGTTCGCCGCCACCCGGATGCATGTATCGCTCTCTTGACTGGCGTCAGCAGAGCGCCATACTGGCCTCACTCCCCGCTCGCCGAAGAGGTGCCGCCGTATGGAGCTCACACCCTCAGCGCATCTGGACACGTTCTGCCGCGACAGCCTCCCGCCGCTCGACCAGTGGCCGGAACTTCTCTTCGAACTACCCGAGTTGGCCTATCCGGACCGGCTCAACTGCGCGCACGCGCTGCTCGACGAGACGATCGAGCGCCTCGGCCCCGACCGGCGCTGCGTGCTCACCCCGACGGAGCAGTGGAGCTACGGCGAGCTGCGCGAGCGCGCGGACGCGGTGGCCCGGGTGCTGACCGAGGACCTGGGCCTGGTCACCGGCAACCGCGTCCTGCTGCGCGGCCCCAACACCCCCTGGCTGGTGGCCTGTTGGCTCGGCGTGCTGAAGGCCGGCCTGGTGGCGGTCAGCACCATGCCGCTGCTGCGGGCACCCGAGCTGACCGCGATGCACGAGATCAGCCTGCCGGTCGCGGCGCTGTGCGACCACCGCAGCCTGGCCGAACTGGAACGGGCCGCGATACCCGACCTCACCGTCCTGGCCTACGGCGGCCCCGGCCCGGACGACCTCACCGCCCGCTGCGCCGCCCGGCGCGGCCGCTTCACCGCCGTACCCACCGCCGCCGACGACGTGGCACTGATCGCCTTCACCTCCGGCACCACCGGCCGGCCCAAGGCCACCCTGCACTTCCACCGCGACGTCCTCGCCAACGCCGACACCTTCTCCAGGCACCTGCTGCGGCCCACCGCCGACGACCTCTTCGCCGGCACCCCGCCGCTGGCCTTCACCTTCGGCCTCGGCGGGCTGGTGGTCTTCCCGCTCCGGGCCGGCGCCGCGGCCCTGCTGCTGGAGCAGACCGGCCCGGAGGAGCTCGCCGAGCAGGTCGCCCGGCACCGGGTCAGCGTGCTGTTCACCGCGCCGACCGCCTACCGGGCGATCCTGGCCGCCGGGCTGGCCGACCGGCTGGCCGGGGTGCGGCGCTGCGTCTCGGCCGGCGAGCCCCTGCCGGCCTCCGTCTGGCACGCCTTCCACGCGGCGACCGGGCAGCGGCTGATCGACGGGATCGGCGCCACCGAGCTGCTGCACGTCTTCATCTCCGCCGCCGACGGCGACATCCGCCCCGGCGCGACCGGCCGACCGGTCCCGGGCTACCGGGCCGCCGTGCTCGACCAGGACGGCTCGCCCGTCCCCGACGGCCACCCGGGCCTGCTCGCCGTCAAGGGCCCGACCGGCTGCCGCTACCTGCGCGACGAGCGCCAGCTCGGCTACGTGCGCAACGGCTGGAACCTCACCGGCGACACCTGTGTCCGCGACGGCGACGGCTACTTCTGGTACCAGGCGCGCACCGACGACATGATCGTCTCGGCCGGCTACAACATCGCCGGGCCCGAGGTCGAGCAGGCGCTGGCCGGCCACCCCGACGTGCGGGACAGCGCGGTGGTCGGCGCGCCCGACGACCGGCGCGGCACCGTCGTCAAGGCGTACGTGGTGCTGCGCGAGGGCGTGCCGGCCGGGCCGGAGACGGTGCGGGCCCTCCAGGAGCACGTCAAGGGGACGATCGCACCGTACAAGTACCCGCGCGAGGTCGAGTTCGTCGCCGAGCTGCCGCGCACCGCGACCGGCAAGCTGCACCGGGCCGAGCTGCGCCGGCGCACGGCCGCGCGCCCGGCGAGCGTGGCGGTGGAGCGGCGGGTGGAGTGGTCGGACACCGACGCGGCCGGGCACTACCACTTCTCGGCGGTGCAGCGCTGGGTCGAGGCGGCCGAGGCGGTGCTGCTGCGCCGGCTCGGGCTGGCCGACCTCTTCGGCCGGATCCCCCGGGTGCACTTCGAGGCCGACTACCGCGAACGCCTCTGGTTCGGCGACCTGGTGCGCACCGAGCTGCGGGTGCTCCGGGTCGGCGGCTCCTCGCTGCACTACGCCTTCGAGGTGCACGGTCCGAACGGCCCGGCCGCCGCCGGGCGGATGTCGGTGGTGCACGCCGCCGTGCAGGCCAAGGGTGCCGAGCCCTGGCCCGCCGAGGTCCGCCGGGCGCTGGCGGAGGCCGGGCCGCAGCAGCCGGAGGCCTACCGGTGAGCGCCGGGGCGCAGCGGGTCGCGGTGATCGGGGCCGGTCCCGGCGGGCTCTACTTCGCCGCGCTGGCCAAGGGGTCGGCACCGCACCGGGAGATCACCGTGTGGGAGCGCGACGCCCGTGACGACGCGTTCGGCTTCGGCGTGGTCTTCTCGGACGAAACGCTGGACGGCATCGCCCAGGCCGACCCGCAGGTGTTCGCCGCCCTGTCGGCCGAGTTCGCCCGCTGGAGCGACATCGACGTCCGGTACGCCGGCCGGGTGCGCACCTGCGGCGGACACGGCTTCGCCGCGCTGGACCGCAACCGGCTGCGCGCGATCCTGCAACAGCGCTGCGCCGACCTGGGGGTGGACGTGCGCTACCGCACGCCCGCGCCGCCGGTGGAGCGGCTGGCGGCCGAGTACGACCTGGTGGTGGCCGCCGACGGCGTGCGCTCGGCCACCCGGGCGGCCTTCGCGGACGCCTTCCGGCCCGAGCTGGACGAGCGGCACTGCCGCTACATCTGGCTCGCCACCGACAAGGTCTTCGAGGCCTTCACCTTCATCGTCGAGCGGTTCGACTTCGGCGCGCTGCAGGTGCACGCCTATCCGTACAGCGGGCGGCGCTCGACCTTCATCGTGGAGGTCGCCGAGGAGGCGTGGCGCAAGGCGGGCTTCGAGACGGCGGCCGGGCGGGAGTTCGGGCGCGGCGAGAGCGACCTGGCGAGCGTGCGGCGGTGCGAGCAGCTGCTCGCCGGACACCTGGACGGCCACCGGCTGATCCCCAACGCCTCGCGCTGGATCCGCTTCACCACCGTGCGCAACGCGGCCTGGCACCACCGCAACGTGGTGCTGCTCGGGGACGCCGCGCACACCGCGCACTTCTCGATCGGCTCGGGCACCAAGCTGGCCCTGGAGGACGCCCTCGCGCTGGCCGCCGCGCTGCACGAACAGCCGGATCGGGCGCGGGCGTTGGCGGCGTACGAGGCCGAGCGGCGGCCGGTGGTGGAGTCCGCGCAGCGGGCCGCGCAGGCGAGCCTGGAGTGGTTCGAGACCGTCGAGCGACACACCGGCCAGGGCCCCGAGCAGTTCGCCTTCAACCTGCTGACCCGCAGCCGGCGGGTCACCTACGGGAACCTGCGCGCCCGCGACGCCGCCTTCGTGGACGCCGTCGACGCCGCCTTCGACAACGCCGCCTTCGACAACGCGGCCGCGGGCAGCGACGCTTCGGGTGGCACGGCCTCCGACGGCACGGCGCCCGGCGGAAACGGGGGCGTCCCGCCGATGTTCCGGCCGCTGCGGCTGGGCGGGCTCCGGCTGCGCAACCGGATCGTGGTGCCGCCGCTGGCTACCTTCACCGCCGTGGACGGGCTGCCCAGCGGCTTCGACCGGGCCCAGCTCGCCGCGCAGGCCCTCGGCGGCGCCGGTCTGGTCTTCACCGGCATGACCGCGGTCAGCGCGCGGGGCCGGGCCACCGAGCGCTGCCCCGGCCTGTGGTCGGACGCCCAGGAGGACGCCTGGCGCTCGGTGGTGCGCTCGGTCCGCGAACTCGGCGACACCCCGTTGGGAGTCCAGCTGACCCATGCCGGCCGGCGCGCGGCGAGCACCGTGCCCGGCCCGGACGGGATCGGGCACCCGCTCGCGGACGGCTGGCCGACGCTGGCCGCCTCGCCGCTGCCCTGGGAGCCGGCCGGTCCGCCGCCGCGCGAGGCCTCGGCGGCGGACCTGGCCGGCGTGGTCGCCGACTTCGCGGCCGCCGCGGCCCGCGCCGACCGGGCCGGATTCGACGTGCTGGGGCTGCAGTTCGGCCACGGCCACCTGGTCTCCGGGTTCCTCTCGCCGCTGACCAACCGGCGCACCGACGCCTACGGCGGGCCGCTGGAGCACCGGCTGCGGCTGGCCCTGGAGGTGCTGGCCGCGGTGCGGGCCGCCTGGCCGGCCGGCAAGCCGATCGTGGTGCGGATCTCGGCCGCCGACTGGGCGCCGGGCGGCACCACCGAGGCGGAGGCGGTCGCGATCGGCCGGGCGCTCGCCGACGCGGGAGCGGACGCGCTGGACGTCTCCACCGGCGAGGTGGTCGCCCACCAGGAGGTGCCGTACGGGCGCGGCTACCAGGTGCCGTTCGCCGACCTGATCCGCCACGCGACCGGCGCCCCGACCGTCGCGGTCGGCGCGATCTCCGGCCACGACGACGCCAACTCGGTGCTGCTGGCCGGCCGGGCCGACCTGGTCGCGGTCGGCCGGGCGCAGCTGTACGACCCGCTGTGGACGCTGCACGCCGCCGCCGAGCAGGGCTACACCGGCCCGGGCGCCCGCTGGCCGCAGCCCTGGCAGCCGGGCAGCCGCCGGCCGCCGGGGCCCGGCGCGGACCGGGTCGCGCCGCGGCTGCGGCTACGGCCGGAGCCGGCCGCGCCGGTGCACCGCCGCTGGCTGCCCGGCCGCCCCGACGATCCGCCGCCGGAGCGGGCACCGGACCGGCCGGAGCGCCCGGCGACCGACCGCAGGCCCACCGAACCCGCGCCGAACTGAGGGAGGATCGGATGCCCCACCTGCCCCGCTTCACCGCCGCCGCCGTCCAGGCCGCCCCCGTCTACCTGGATCCGGACGCCACCGTCGACAAGGCCGTCGCGCTGATCGCCGAGGCGGCCGCGCACGGCGCCGCCCTGGTGGTCTTCCCCGAGGTGTTCGTGCCCGGCTACCCGTACTGGAACTGGACGATGAACCCCCTCCAGGGGTCGCCCTGGTTCGAACGGCTCTACCACGCCTCCGTCGACGTCCCCGGCCCACAGGTGGAAACCCTCTGCGCGGCCGCCCGCCGGGCTGGCGTGGTCCTGGTGATCGGCGTCAACGAGCGCGGCCGGCACGGCGTCGGCACGCTGTACAACACGATGCTGACCATCGACGCGGACGGCCGGCTGCTCGGCGTGCACCGCAAGCTCGTGCCGACCTGGGCCGAGAAGCTGACCTGGGCCCAGGGCGACGGCAGCTCGCTGGTCGTGCACGACACCCCGGTCGGCCCGCTCGGCGTGCTCGCCTGCGGCGAGAACACCAACCCGCTGGCCCGCTTCACCCTGCTCGCCCAGGGTGAACTGGTCCACGCCGCCAGCTACATCGCGCTGCCGGTCGCCCCCGAGGACTATGACATGGCGGAGGCCATCGCGCTGCGCGCGGCCGCGCACTGCTTCGAGGGCAAGGTGTTCACCGTGGTGTCCTGCTCGACGATCTCGCCCGAGATCGTCGACCTGGTGGCCGGTGACGACCAGCAGGTGCGCAAGCAGCTCGCCCGCCCGCGCGCCGCGCTCTCCGGCGTCTTCGGCCCGGACGGGCGCCCGGTCACCGAGCCGCTGGTCGACGAGGAGGGCATCGTCTACGCCGAGATCGACCTCGCCGCCTGCGTCCGGCCCAAGCAGATGCACGACATCGTCGGCCACTACAACCGGTTCGACGTCTTCCGGCTGCACGTGAACAACCGCCCGCACCGGCCCGTGCTGTTCACCGACGTACAGCAGGAGCCCGACCCCCACCAGGAGGAAGCGTGACCGACCACGACGACACCCGGCTGGGCCGGGCCAGGGTCGGGGACAGCCCCGAACTCACCGCCTACTACGAGGAGCTGGCCAAACAGGAGGCGGGCGCGCTCTGGACGGTGGCGAACGAGATCGAACCCTGGTACCCGCAGCCCAAGTCCGTCCCGGTGCTCTGGCGCTACGCCGACCTGGCGCCGCTGGTCCGCAAGGCGCTGCCGCTGGTCCGGGCGGACGACGCCGGCCGCCGGGTGGTGATGCTGGTCAACCCCGGCCGGCGCGAACTGAGCGCGGCCGTCGGGCTGTTGTACACCGGCCTGCAGATCATGGGCCCCGGCGAGGCGATGACCGCGCACCGCCACCAGGCCGCCGCGCTGCGCTTCGTGCACGAGGGCACCGGCGCCTGGACGATCGTGGACGGCCAGAAACTCGCGGTCGGACCGCGCGACTTCGCGATCACGCCGAACAACACCTGGCACGAGCACGGCAACGAAGGCTCCGACGAACCGGTGATCTGGCAGGACGGGCTGGACATCCCACTGGTCAACGCGCTCGACGCCGGCTTCTACGAAGTCCACCCCGAGCTCTACCAGCAGCCCGGCACAGTGGTGAACTCCTCGCTGCTCAGCTACGCCGGCACGCTGCTGCCCTACGGCGTCGAGACGTGGAGCCGCCCCTACTCCCCCCTGCTCGGGTGGCCCTGGGAGCCCAGTTACGAGGCGCTGTGCCGGCTGGCCCGGGCGGCCGAAGGGTCCCCGTACGACGGCGTGATCATGGAGTACACCAACCCGGTCACCGGCGGTCCGGTGATGCCGACCATGAGCGCCCACCTGCAACTGCTGCGCCCGGGGCAGGCCACCCTGGCGCACCGGCACACCGGCTCGGTGGTCTACACGGCGGCCAAGGGCCGGGGCGTCTCGGTGATCGCCGGGCGGCGCTTCGAGTGGCGGCAGGGCGACATCTTCGTCGTCCCGTCCTGGGCCTGGCACGAGCACGCGAACCTCGACCCGGGCGAGGACGCCTGCCTCTTCTCGTTCAACGACTTCCCGGTGATGCGCTCGCTCGGCATGTACCGCGAGGAGTCGCACCCGAACCACGACGGCCACCAACCCGCCCTTCCCTGAGGAGCTTTCGATGCATCTGCTCAGCTACCGTGCCGGCGGCAGCGACACGCCCCGTCTCGGCGCCCGCACCGGTGACCGGGTGGCCGACCTGACGGCGCTCGCCACCACCGCCGGGGCCGACCTGCCCGGCGACCTGGCGGCGCTGATCCGGGCCGGCGAGCCCGCCCTGGCCACCGCCCGTGCGCTGCTGGCCGCCGCACCGGCCGACGCCTGGCGGCCACTCGCCGAGGTCGTGCTGTGCGCGCCGCTGCGCCCCGGCAAGGTCGTCGGCATCGGCCTCAACTACGTCGAGCACGTCGAGGAGTCGCACCGCTCGCTCGACACCGAGCGCGAACTGCCCGACCGCCCGGTGCTGTTCGACAAACCGGCCACCGCCGTCACCGGCCCCGGCGGGCCGATCCTGCACAACACCGACCTGACCAAGCAGCTCGACTGGGAGTGCGAACTGGCCGTGGTGATCGGCCGCACCGCCCGGCGGGTCCCCGAGGCCGATGCGCTGCGGCACGTGTTCGGCTACAGCATCGTCAACGACGTCAGCGCGCGCGACCAGCGCCGCTCCGGGCAGTGGTTCTTCTCCAAGGGCCAGGACTCCTACTGCCCGTTCGGGCCGGTCGTGGTCACCGCCGACGAGATCCCCGACCCGCAGAACCTCGACCTCTCGCTCAAGGTCAACGGCGTGACCATGCAGGACTCCAACACCCGTCACATGCTCTTCGGCATCGCCCGGCTGATCGCCGACATCTCCTCCGGGATGACCCTGGAGCCCGGAGACGTGATCGCCACCGGCTCGCCGTCCGGCGTCGGCGCCGCACAGGTGCCGCCGCAGTTCCTGCAGCCCGGCGACCTGGTGGAGGCCACCGTCGAACGGATCGGCACCCTCGCCAACCCGGTCGTCGACGCCCGCGGTTACGACCCCGCCGGCCGCGGCGAGGGGCCGCGGGCATGAGGACCTACCGGATCGGCCAGATCGTCCCGAGCTCCAACGTCACCATGGAGACCGAGGTCCCGGCCCTGCTGCGGGCCCGGGAGGCGGTGGCCCCCGAACGCTTCACCTTCCACTCCAGCCGGATGCGGATGACCCGCGTCACCCCCGAGCAACTGCGCGCGATGGACGCCGACTCGGACCGCTGCGCGCTCGAACTCTCCGACGCCCGGGTCGACGTGCTCGGCTACGCCTGCCTGGTGGCCGTCATGAGCACCGGGCCCGGCTACCACCGGGAGTCCGAGCAGCGGCTGCACCGGCGCACCGTCGAGAACGGCGCGCCGGCGCCGGTGGTGACCAGCGCCGGCGCCCTGGTGGCCGGTCTGCACGCGCTCGGGGCGAAGAAGGTCGCCCTGGTCGCGCCCTACCTGCGGCCGCTCGCCCGCACGGTGGTGGACTACCTGGCGCACGAGGGCATCGCGGTGACCGACCACGCGGCCCTGGAGATCCCCGACAACCTGGCGGTCGCCGCCCACGACCCGGCCCGGCTGCCCGGCATCGCCGCGCGCCTCGCGCACGCCGAGGCGGACGCCGTGGTGCTCTCCGCCTGTGTGCAGATGCCCTCGCTGGCGGCCGTCGAGGAGGCCGAACAGCTGCTCGGCAAGCCGGTGGTCTCGGCGGCGATCTGCACCGTCCACCAACTGCTGCGCGCGCTCGGGCTGCCCGCCTTCGCCCCGGGCGCCGGGGCCCTGCTCTCCGGCGCCTACGCCGAGAGCGCGGCGCCGTCCCACGCGGTGCCGTCCCACGCCGTGCCGTCCGCCGGTCCGGAGGTCGGACCGGCGGTCGGACCACCGGTGACCGCCCCGCAGGCGCCCGCCGTCCCGCCGTCCGGCCCCCTGGGCTGCGCTCCGACAGTATGATCGCGCCGGACGGTCGGCAGGAGAGGCCGGCACGGGAGGAGGGCCGCCATGCCGGAGAGCACGCCACACCCCGGGGACTCCCCTGCGGAACGGCGCGGGCCCGGGCCGATCGGCAGGGAACTCCCCAGCTCCCTGATCCACACCATCTACGGCGAGTTCGTCCGCCGGCTCGGCGGTTGGATCTCGATAGCCGACCTGATCGTCCTGATGGCGGAGCTGGACGTCGACGCCCAGGCCGTCCGCTCGGCGATCTCCCGGCTGAAGAAGGCCGGCACCCTGCTGCAGGAGCGGCGCGAGGGCACCGGCTACCGGCTGAGCCCCGCGATGGGCCCGGTCTTCGACGAGGGCGACCGCCGGATCTTCCACAGCCTGGAGCCCGCCGAACTCGCCGACGGCTGGGTGGTCGCGGTCTTCTCGGTACCGGAGTCGGAGCGGGCCAACCGCCACCAGCTGCGCTCCCGGCTGAGCTGGCTCGGCTTCGGCAACGCCGCCCCCGGCGTCTGGCTGGCACCCGCCCGGGTGCTGCCGGACGCCCGGCGGCTGCTGGAGCGGCTCGGGCTGAGCGCCTACGTCCACCTCTTCGTCTCCGAGTACGCCGGGTTCGCCGAGCTGCGCTCGGCGGTCGGCGCCTGGTGGGACTTCCCGGCGATCGAGGCGCAGTACGCCGAGTTCACCGAGGCCTGGGGCCGGGTGGCCGCCGATCTGCGCCCGTTCCCGCGGATCGAGGCGGTCGAGGCGTTCCGCGCCTACGTCCCGATGCTCACCCAGTGGCGCCGGCTGCCCTACCTCGACCCGGGGCTCCCGGCGCCGCTGCTCCCGGCGGACTGGAACGCCGTCGCGGCCCGCGCGGTCTTCACCGAACTGCACGGGCTGCTCGCCGAACCCAGCCTGCGGCACGTCGAGAAGCTCACCGGGCTCCCCCCGCTCGAACCGCCCCCGCACCCCGATCGACTGCCGTAGCACCCGAGGAGTCGCCGTGACCGACCGGACCCCCGCCGACCTGCTGATCCGGTCCGGCGCCGTGCACACGCTCGTCCCCGGCGAGGCGCCGCGCCGCGCGCTGGCCGTCACCGGCGAGCGGATCACCGCGCTGTCCGCCGCGGTCGACGGCCTGGACCGGCTGATCGGCCCGGGGACGGAGGTGCTGGACCTGCCCGGCACGACCGTGCTGCCCGCCTTCGACGACACCCACACCCATCTGATCCTCGCCGCGCACAGCGTCCACGACGTCCCGGTCCACCGGGCCCGCGACCTCGACGGGTTCCTCGGCCTGATCCGTGAACGGGCGGCGGGCACGCCCCCCGGGCAGTGGATCCGCACCACGGTCAACTGGCAGGAGGTCAACCTCGCCGAACAGCGCCTGCCGCGCACCGGGGAACTCGACGCGGCCACCGCCGAGCACCCGGTGCTGGTGCGTCGCGGCGCCTACAACATGGTGCTCAACACGCCCGCGCTGCGCCTGGCCGGCATCACCGACGAGACCGACGCCCCGCCCGGCGGCGTGATCGAGCGGGACGAGCAGGGCCGGCTGACCGGCCGGCTGGTCGACAAGGCGGTCGCGCTGGCCGAGCGGGTGCTGCCGCGCCCCGCACTCGCCGACCGGATCGAGGGCCTGCGGGCCGCGTCCGCCGACTACGCCGCGACCGGGATCGGCACGGTCCGCGACTGCCTCGTCCCGGTGGAGGACCTCGACGTGCTGCGCGCCGCCCGGCGGGCCGGCGCCCTGAGCGTGCGGGTGCGGGCGCTGGTCTCCGGCTTCGGCGCCCGCACACCCGGGCAGGTGGACGAGCTGCTCGACCGGATGGAACCCTGGCGGACCGGGGGCGACGCCTGGCTGAGCGTCTGGGGCGTCAAGTTCGGCATCGACGGCGGCATCGAGGCGGGTGCGCTGGACGAGCCGTACGAGGGCCGCCCGTGCTACCACGGCACCCTGCTCTGGGACCCGCAGGAGCTGGCCGCGGCCGTCGACCGGGTGGTCGCACGCGGCTGGCGGGTCGGGGTGCACGCCTGGGGGGACCGCGGGCTGCGCACCCTGCTGGACGTGTTCGAGCAGGTCCTGAAGGACCGCCCCGGGCTGGCTCCGGGCACCCTGGTCGTCGAGCACGGCGGGCTGGCCCGGCCCGACCAGCGGTCGCGCGCCATCGCGCTCGGCATCCCGGTCACCGTGCAGCACCCGCTGCTGCACGACGCGGCGACGGCCCAGATCCGGGCCTGGGGCGGCGAGCGGGTGCGGGGCATCTTCCCGCTGCGCGAGTGGCTGGACGAGGGCGCGCTGCTCGCGGCCGGGTCCGACTTCCCGGTCGGACCCTACGGGGCGATGGTCTCGGTCTGGGGCATGACGACCCGGCAGACCGTGGCCGGCGCGCAGGGCGTCGAGCACGCGATCACCCGGGCCGAGGCGATCGCGCTGCACACGGTCGACGCGGCCCGGCTGCTCGGCGAGAGCGGAACGCGCGGCAGTCTGCGGCCCGGGGCGCTGGCGGACCTGACCCTCTGGCCGGCCGACCCGCTGGACTGCCCGCCGGACGAACTGGCGCGGCTGCGCCCGGTCCGCACCGTCCTCGGGGGCCGAACGGTGCACCGGATCTGACGACTGCCCGGGCGCCGGGCCGCCGCCCGGGGCCCGGTCAGCTCCGGACGCGGCTGACCCGGCCCTCGTCCCAGACCGGCTCGTCCGCCTCCACCACCCGGCCGTCCGCCCGGAAGACCAGGAAGCGGCCGAAGACCCGGGCGAACCAGCGGTCATGGGTGACCGCCACCACCGTCCCGGTGAAGGCGGCCAGGGCCTCCTCCAGGGCCTCGGCCGAGATGAGGTCGAGGTTGTCGGTCGGTTCGTCCAGCAACAGCAGTGTCGCCCCGGCCAGTTCCAGCAGCAGGATCTGGAAACGTGCCTGCTGACCGCCCGAGAGGGTCTCGAAGTTCTGCCGGCCGGCGCCGGCCAGCCCGTAGCGGCTCAGGGCGGACATCGCGCGCTCCAGGTCCAGCCCGGGGCGGTCGCCCTCGCCGGCGCCGAGAATCTCGGCCGGGGTCCGGCCGGCCCACTCCGGGTGCCGGTGGGTCTGGGCGAACAGCCCGGGCCGGACGCGGGCGCCCAGCCGGCACTCACCGCTGTGCGCCACCGTCGGGGCCGCGTCCCCGCCGGCCTCGTCCAGCAGCCGCAGGAAGTGGCTCTTGCCGGAGCCGTTCGAACCGAGCACGCAGACCCGGTCCCCGAAGAACACCTCCAGGTCGAACGGCCGCATCAGACCGCTGAGTTCGAGGCTCTTGCAGGTGATCGCACGGATGCCCGTCCGCCCGCCGCGCAGGTCCGGCGCGACCCGCTGGCGGCGCGGCGGCGCGGGCGGCGGCCCGACCTCCTCGAACTTCGCCAGCCGGGTCTGGGCGGCGTGGTAGCGGGAGGCCATCTCGTCGCTGATGGACGACTGCTGGCGCAGCGTCCGGACCAGCTCCTTGAGCTGCTCGTGCTTCTCGCTCCAGCGCTGCCGCAGCTCCGCGGCGCGCTGCCAGCGGGCCTCGCGGGCCTCGGCCCAGGTGGCGAATCCGCCGCCGTGCGTCCAGGCCGTGCCGCCCTCCAGCGTCACGACCTGGCCGGCGGTGCGGCTCAGCACCTCCCGGTCGTGGGTGATCAGCAGCACGCCCTGCCGGGTCTGGGCGAGCTGCTCCTCCAGCCAGCGCTTGCCGGGGACGTCGAGGTAGTTGTCCGGCTCGTCCAGCAGCAGCAGCTCGGCCGGGCCCCGGAGCAGCGCCTCCAGGACGAGCCGCTTCTGCTCGCCGCCGGACAGCGTCGCCACCTCCCGGTACTGGGCGACCTGGAACGGGGTGCCGAGCGCGGCGACCGTCACGGTGTCCCAGAGCACCTCGTAGTCGTAGCCGCCGGCCTCGCCCCAGTCCACCAGGGCCTGCGCGTAGCGCAGTTGGGTGGGCTCGTCGTCGACCTCCATCATGGCGAGCTCGGCCGCGTCGAGGGCGGCGGCCGAGGCCCGCAGCGGCGGCGGCGCGACGGTGAGCAGGAGGTCCCGGACCGTACGGTCGTCGCGCAGGCTGCCGATGAACTGCGGCATGACCGCGACGGCGCCCTGACTGCGGAACGACCCCCGCTGCGCCGGGAGTTCGCCCGCGAGTATGCGCAGCAGCGTGGTCTTGCCCGCGCCGTTGTCGCCGATGAGCGCGACCGTTTCGCCGGCCGGCACACGGAACGAGACGTCGTGGAAGAGCTCGCGACCGTCGGCGAGAACATGACCGAGACTGGTGGCTTCGAGGTAGCCCATGGGAGCGGATTCTAGCGGCCGGACACTCGGTGGGCGATCCGATTTCCGTGACCGCACCGGGGACAATTCCGGCCGGCCGGTAGATCATCAACTTCCTTTCATCGGATGATAGTTAGTCGCTCCATCGCGCTATTCACTCACAAGTCGGAATACCGGTAAAAGGCCTTGTGCGGATCCGGCGCCCTGAGGAACGGTTGTACCCGAAGGAAGCCGCGCCGCAGGACAGCGTGATCTCTCCCGAGACGCCCTGTTTTCGTGAGCGCGGCCGTGCTCCTCCTGATCCCGACCCTGCCTGATCCCGACCCTGCCGGCCCTGCCAGGAAGGCGAGAGATATCCGATGTCGTCCGATCTCACTGCGCACTCCGACAACCACCTCTCGCAGTCCGGTCCCGCCACCGTCGCACTCGTCGGAGCGGAATTCGGCTGGGGCAGCTCGGGAAAGCTGAGCGCCGTACTCTCCGCCCTGCGGGAGCGACCGGCCCCTCCGCTGCGGTTCGTCGGGCTGGCCTCGGGGCTGGGCCGCCCGCTGCTCGCCGAGCACGCGGTGGACGCCTGGCACGACCTGCCGGACGATCCCGGCCGACTGGCCCCCGCGGTCCGGGAGTTCGTGCGGTCGCAGGGCGTGCGGGCCGCCGTGGTCGTCCTGGACGGCGCGGCCGCCGCGGCGCTGCTGGCCGCCGGTGTGCCCACGGTGTTCGTCGACAGCCTGCCCTTCCTCTGGTCCGAGGGCGACCGGGCAGCGCTGCCGCTGGACGCGACGGTGTACTGCGCCCAGAAGAGCGTCGAGCTGCCGCCCGAGTGCCTGGACGTCCTGGCGGACGCCCGGGCGCTGCGCTGGGTCGAGGCCGTCATCGCCGGGCCCCGCGCGCCGGAGCCGGCCCCCGCCGGAGCCCGGCGGAGCACCGGCCGCCCGTACCGCCGGGCGCTGGTCAGCCTGGGCGGTCTGCGCGCGCCGAAGCTCGGCGATCCGGGGCACTATCCGAGCCTGGTCGTCCCGGCCGCCCTGGAGGCCCTCGCCGCCCACGGGGTCGAGGAGGTGCACATCGCCGGCAACCTGCCCGCCGACCTGGCGGGCCGGCTCGTGGACGCGTCGATCGCCCCGCCCCGCACGACCACCGGCGCACTCGGTCACGGCGCGTTCCTGGAGCGGCTGGCCGACAGCGACGTCCTGCTCACCTCACCCGGCCTGACCACCCTGCTGGAGGCGGGCGGCCTGCGCGTCCCCACGGTCTGCCTGCCGCCGCAGAACCTCAGCCAGATCTTCAACGGCCGGTACCACAGCCAGGCGCTCGGAGCCCCGCTGCGGGTGCTCTGGCCCAAGGACGTGCTGGTCGAGGACGGCGCGCTGGCGCTCCGCTCCGAGGGCGAGGACAACGCCCTGGAGCTGATCTACGACTCGATCGGGCGGGCGGCGGTCGGCGACGACCACCGGGCCGTCCGCACCGCCCTGCGCGACGGTGTCCTGGCGGCGCTGCACCGGTCCACCGGCGTCGACGACTGGGGCGCGCTCACCACCACGATCGGCACCGGCGGGGCGGCCCAGGTGGCCGACGCACTGCTCGGTGTCCTGAGCACACCGGAGCCCTCCTGACCCGCCCGGGGCGTACCCCGCCCCGCCCCACCCGTCCCGTGAATCGTCTGGAAGGTCTCCCCTCCGTGCGTGCACGTGATCGCTACCTCTTCATCCGGATCCTGGAAGCCTGCAACGCCGACTGCTTCATGTGCGAGTTCGCCCTCTCCCGCGACACCTTCCGCTTCTCCCGGGAGGACTTCGACGACCTGCTGCCCAAGGCCCGCGAGGCCGGCGTGGGCTACGTCCGGTTCACCGGCGGCGAGCCGCTGATGCACCCGGACGTGGTGGAGCTGGTGCGCTCGGGCACCGCCGCCGGGATGAGGATGTCCCTCATCACCAACGGTTCGATGCTGCCCCGGATGGCCGCGCCGCTGGCCGAGGCCGGCCTGGCCCAGGTGATCGTCAGCCTGGACGGCGCCTCGGGCGCCACCCACGACGTCTACCGGCGCTCCCCCGGCATGTTCGACAGCGGGCTGGCCGGCCTGCGCGACGCCGTGAAGCTCGGCGTCCTGCCCCGGGTGAACACCGTGGTCGGGCCGCACAACTACACCGAGATGCCGAGGCTCCAGGAGGTCCTCACCGAGGCCGGGGTGCGGCAGTGGGAGCTGTCCGCCCTCAAGCTCGACCGCAGCATCACCTACCCGGACGCCGATCACGTCCGCAGCGTCTGCGATCCGATCTACGACGCCGACCCGGCCGAGCGGCTGGTCCCGATGGGCAAGCGGTTCTACGGTGACACCCCGCAGGAGCAGGAGCGGTACTTCACCAGGTCCGTCACCCCCCGCGCCGCCGAACCGCTCTGCCACGTCGCGGACGACGTCATCTACATCGACGGCAAGTACGGGCGGATGTACGCGTGCAGCTGCATCCCGCACCGGGAGGGCGACGACGGCCCCGGTGGTGCCCCGCTGCGGGAGCAGGGGGTGATCCGGCTGGACACCCCGGTCTTCCGCACCCACGCCGACTGGTTCCGCGAACGCGGCCCCGAGGTGTGCAACGGGTGTTCCACCACCGCCGCCGGATACAGCGACGACGTGGCCCGGCTCGGGGCGGTGGGACCATGGCACTACTGAGTTCCGGTCAGCAGGCCTCGGCGCACCCCGGCCCGAGCGCCACGAGCGCCCCAGGCACCCGGGGCGTGCCGACCGGCACCGCCGGCGCGACCGGTACGGTCGGAGCCGGGCACGGCCCGCGCGTCCTGCTGACGGCCCGGGCGGACCAGCTGGACTCGACGCTCGCCCTGCGCCGGGTCGCGGCCCACCTGGGCGACCTCCGCCGGGTCGGCCCCGCCGACCTCGACCCGCCACCGGTCGCCGCCCTGGTCTGCGACGACGTGGCGGCCACCGAGCGGCTGCTGGGCCTGGGCGTGCCGGTGGTGCACCTGACCTCCGGTCACCCGGCGGGCGCACCGGCAGCCGACGCACCGCCGGATCGCGCCCTCGCCCGGACCCACCGGCCCGGGTGGCTGCCACCGCCCGGGCCCGGTGCCCGAGGGGCCCGGCCCACCGGGGTCCTCGCACCGCAGCGCACCGGCAGGAGCCGGCACCGTTCCGGCACCCTCCTGCTGCTCTCCCTGTGGCGCGTACCGGACGCCGACGCGGAGGCCTTCGCCACCGGAGCACTGCCGGCGTTGGCCGACGCCGCAGTGCGGCGCACCGGGAGCTGCACCGTGGTCGCCGACACCGGGCTCGACCTCCTGCGGGCCGCCCTGGGCGGCCCGGCCGGGCGTCCGGGCCTGTGGGTGCACCGGGCCGCCGAGGTCGACCCGGACGCGCTCCATGCCGACGCCGCCGTGTTCCTGGCCTCGCCGGTGCTCGGGGCGCTCGCCCTGGCCCAGGCACGGCGGGCGCCGCTGGCCCTGCTGCCACCGCTCGGGTCCGCCCAGCGGGACGTGGCCGCCCGGGTCGCCGAGGTCCTGCCCCTGCCCTCGGCCGAGGATCCCGATGATCCGGGCCTCTGGGCGCCGTCCGCGCCCGGGAGGGCCTCGGCGGGCGGTAGGGCAGCGGCGGGTCCGTGGCAGCTGCTCGACCCGGCCCTGGACGACCTGCGCGGCGCGCAGCGGGTCGCCCGCACCCTGCGCCAACTCGCGCTCGCACCACTGTGAGCCCGCCGCCCCCGTCCGTTCCCCTCACCTCGTCAGCCCGCCGGTCCGGCCCCGCCCGGTCCGGCCACCTCTCCCCCGTCGATCACGTCGTGCTGGAGCCGCCATGTCCGACACCCTTCGCGAACCCACGGCTGTCACCCGCCCCGAACTGATCCGTCCCAGGGTCCCGGAGAGCGACTGGGACGACTGGCGCTGGCACATGCGCCGGCGCATCACCAGCGTCGACAAGGCCCGGCAGTGGATCAACCTCAGCACCGACGAGGAGAAGGCCATCGCCGGGGTGGCGGGCAAGTACCGCTGGAGCGTCACCCCGTACTACGCCTCGCTGATGGACCCGGACGACCCCGGCTGTCCCGTCCGGTTGCAGGCGGTGCCGGCCCTCGGCGAGCTGATGGAGTTCCCCGGGGCCGAGGTGGACCCGGTCGGGGACACCTTCTACCGCAAGACCAACCGGGTGGTGCACAAGTACCCGGACCGGGTGATCATGCTGGTCACCGAGGCCTGCCCGGTCTACTGCCGCCACTGCACGCGCAAGTTCCACACCACCGACGTCGACGGCACCTACTTCCGCGACGACGAGGGCGGTTCCTACGACGAGGACCTGCGCTACATCGCCGACCACCCCGAGATCCGGGACGTCCTGCTGACCGGCGGCGACCCGCTGTCCTACCAGGACGGCAAGCTGGAGGAGATCATCGCCGGGCTCCGGGCGATCCCCTCGGTGGAGATCATCCGGATCGGCAGCCGGTTCCCCGTTCTGCTGCCGCAGCGGATCACCGAGGGCCTCTGCTCGATGCTCGAGCGGTACCACCCGGTCTGGCTGAACACCCACTTCAACCACCCGAAGGAGATCACCCCGGAGGCCGCGGCGGCCGTCGACCGCCTGCTGCGGCACGGGATCCCGGTCGGGAACCAGACGGTGCTGCTGCGCGGGATCAACGACGACGTCGACACCATGCGCACGCTGATGACCGAGCTGCTGCGGATCCGGGTCCGGCCGTACTACCTCTACCACTGCGACAACGTCACCGGGGTCTCGCACTTCATGACGTCGGTGGAGAAGGGCTGGGAGATCATGGCCGGCCTCCAGGGCCACATCACCGGGTTCGGCGTCCCCCAGTACGTCCTGACCACGAAGATCGGCAAGATCCCCATCGCGCAGCCCTCCTTCACCCAGATCCCCGAAGGCCTCCTGCTCCGCAACCACCGAGGCCAGGAGATGGTCGTCGACGGTTCGGCGCAGCCGATCACGGAGTCGGACGCATGAGCTCACTCGACAAGCGGCTCGGGCAGCGCTTCCTGCCCTACGGAGCGAACTACCTCGACTGGTCCGACATGTCGGAGCTGCGGAAGGTGATCGAGCACCAGGTCCTGTTCCGCTACCAGACCGAGACCGAGAGCATGGCCTCCCGGCTGGAGCGGACGGTCGCCGAGCGGCTGGGCGCGGGCCACGCCCTGGCCGTCCACAACTGCACCGAGGCGCTGCGGCTCGCGCTGATCTCGACCCGCCCCGCCATCGGTGACCTGGTCCACATCCCGGCGGTCACGTTCGTCGCGGTGGCCGGCGCGGTGCTGTCGTGCGGCCTGATCCCGGTGCTGGTCGACGCCGACGACTCGCTCTCGATGGACCCGACGCTGGTGCCGTCGGACGCGCAGCGGGTGATCGTGGCCCACATGGAGGGCACCGTGGCGCCGCTGCCGGCCGGGGTGCCCTACCTCGTCGAGGACTGCGCGCAGTCCCTCGGCGCCCGCTTCCCCGACGGCCGGCAGGTCGGGACGGCCGGCTACGCCGGCACGTTCAGCTTCCACCACAACAAGGTCCTCACCTCGGGCGAGGGCGGGCTGCTCGTCACGAACGACGAGAGCGCCTGGTCGACCATGCGCTGCTACCACGACCACGGCTCGGCGCGGGTCCCCGGCCACTACCCGACGTGGAACCAGGACGCCCACTTCGGCGAGAACTTCGTGACCAGCGAGCAGGTCGCGGCCGTCCAGTGCCAGCAGTTCCGGCACCTCGACACGCTGCTCGCCGGCCTGGAGCGGATGTACGCCATCGCGATGTCCGAGCTGCCCGACCGGGCCGACCTGGAGGTCCGGCCCCGGGCCGCCGGCGACGTGAAGGTCAGCCTGCGGTTCCGCTGCGAGAGCAAGGAGCTGCGGGACTCCGCGGTGGCCGCGCTCACCGCGGCCGGCATCGCCAACTGGACGCTGGGGAAGTACCTGCTGCCCGAGCACCCGGTGCTCACCGGCCGCCGGTCGCTCTACCGGGACGGCTTCCCGTGGAACCACGCCCCGGACGCGCCGCTGGCGCTCAGCCGCGACGGCTTCGCCCGGACCAGGGACCTCCTGGACCGCACCCTGTGCGTGCCGCTCTCCCCGGAGCTCCCCGAGGAGGAGCAGGTCCTCGCGGCCAAGGCCGTCCGTCAGGTGCTGGAGGCGGTGTGAGCGACACCGAGGTGCTGTTGATGGTGGACGACCGTCCGTCGTCCTTCACCCGCTACGCGGCCCGGGCGCTGGCCGACCGGCTGGTCCTGCTGCGGTTCGCCGAGACGCGCCTGGACCTGCCGGAGGACTACCTCCTCGAAACCGCGCACCTGCCGGCCTTCTGGGTGCGCGAGGGTGCGACCCCGGCGGAGGAGGCGCGGCGCTACCGGGAGTGGGCCGCGGGGCTGCCGGTGCCGCCGACCAGGTTCTGCAACCCGTCCGAGCCCCGGCAGGCCGTGGCGCAGCGGTTCGCGGCGCTCGCCGGCCTGCCGCACCTGACCGAGCAGCAGGTCTCCCTGGTGCGGGACAAGGCCGCGATGAAGGCCCGCTTCCGGGAGCTGGGCCTGCGGACGGCGGAGTTCGCGCGGGTGCGGTCGGGCGCCGAGGTCGAGCGGTTCGCCGAGCTGCACGGCTGGCCGGTGGTGCTCAAGCCGGTGGACTCGTTCGCCTGCGTGGACACCTACCGGCTCACCGGGCCCGGGGACCTCGCCGGGATCGACCTCGCCGCGCGGCGGTGGATGGTGGAGGAGCACCTCGGCGGTACCGAGTGGGAGGTGTGCGCGGTCATCCTCGGCGGCGAGGTCCTGGACGCGTGGCCGAGCGCGATGCCCTGCCGCCCGCTGGACATCGTCGACGGCGCGATGAACGCCAACATCAGCGTCGGCACCGGCGAAGGGCCGCCGGTCGACGTGCGGGCGCTGGTCCAGCGCATCGTCACCGGGATGGACATCGACCACGGGTACGCCCACATGGAGTTCTTCCTGATCGACGGCGAGGTGTACGCGGGCGAGATCGGCGTACGGCTGGCGGGCTGCGAGATCCCTGCCAACCACGGCCACGCGTACGGCTTCGACGTGTTCGGCGCCACGCTGGCGGTGTACCTCGGCCGCCGGCCGGAGCTGGACTACCGCGAGCGCCGCTGTGCGGGCGATCTGCTGCTGCCGCTGCCCGGCTCCGGGACGATCCGGCGGATCACCTCCCGGGACGAACTCCTCGGGATGCCCGGGGTCGTCGACGCCGTCCTCAAGGTCCGTGCCGGTGACCGGGTGACGGCCCGCCGGGCCTCGCACAACGCCTCGGGGTACGCCCATGTCGTGGGAGGGTCGCTCGAGGAGGTGGAAAGCCGCATGCGCGAGGTGCTCGACCGGTTCACGATCGAGGTGGTGCCGGCCCGCGAGGCCGACGTCGTCCCCACCTGATCCCGCCGTGCCGCCCGCCCGCGCAGCGGCCCGGCACCCGACTCGCCGCCCCGTGCGGCCACGGAACGGAGACCGTCCACGTGACCAGCGGCCTGCCCCGTCGCTTCCTCGATCTGCTCACACGCCCCCGGGTGGCCGGGGCGGCCTGGTGGAGCGTCGTCTCCAGGCTGCCGGTCTATCTGATGTCCCTGGCACTCGTCCTGACGGTCCGTGAGCAGGGTGGCAGTTACGCCCAGGCCGGCCTGGTCGCCGCGCTGTACACGCTGGGGATGGCGCTCGGCAGCCCGCTGATCGCCCGCCACCTCGACCGTCGCGGCCGCGCGGCGGTGCTGACGGCGACCGCCGTCGCCTACCCGGCGGCGCTGGCCGTCCTCGTGTGGTTCACCCACCCCGGCGGGTGGGCGCAGCCTGCGGCGGCGGCGGTCGCCGGGGCGGTGCTGCCGCCCGCGAACGCCTGCATGCGCTCGCTCTGGGCACGGCTGCCGCTCCGGGAGGAGGAACGCGAGACGGCCTACCTCTGGGAGGCGCTGCTCACCGAGGTCCTGGTGATCGGTGCGCCGCTGATGCTGGCGGCGCTGATGCTGGTCGGCTCGGCGGGCCTGGCGCTCACCACGATCGCGGTGGTGGGCGGCCTCGGCACGCTGGGGCTCGCGCACACCCGGCTGCCGGCCGGCACCAGCGGCACCGACGCCGCCGAGGCCGGCCCCGCAGATGCCGGCCCCGCCGACGCCGCGGGCGGGGCCCCGCCGGAGCCCCGCCATCCGCTGGGCCCCCTGCGGGAGCCGGCGCTGCTGGCGCTGACCGGCATCATGGCGCTCTCCGCGGTGCCCATCGGCCTGCTGACGCTGGCCATCCCGGCCTTCGTCGACCGGCACGGGCCTCCGGGCGGCGCGGGCCTGGTCTATGCCTGCTGGGGGGTCGGCAGCGCCCTGGGCGCCCTCTGGCTGGGCCGGTCCCAGTCCCAGGTGGCCCCCCAGGTGCGCTTCCCCCGGCTGCTGCTGGCGTACGCCCTCGGGACGGGTCTGACACTGCTCGCCGGCTCCCAGGTGGGCCTCGCGGTGGCCCTCGCGGTGGGCAGCGCGCCGATCGCCCTGGTCTCCGCCAGCGAGATGACCCTGGTGAGCGGCATCGCCGACGGCCGGTCGCTGGCCGAGGCGTTCACCTGGGCCTCGCTGGCCACCGTCCTCGGCGACGCGCTGGGCCAGCAGGCCGGCGGACTGCTGATGGACCCGCTCGGACCACGCGCGGTGTTCGCCGTGGCGACGGGTACCGCCCTGGCGGCCGCCGGACTCGCCTTCGCCTGCCGGGGGTTGCTGACCCGGCGGGCGGTACCGATGGTGGAGTGCGCGGCATGAGGGCCGGGCCGGCCACCCGAGACCCTCCTCGCCGACCACCCGGCGGGTCGATCCGATGATCCGACGATCCGTCATCCTCCTTGCCGTGCCGCCCGTCGACACATCGCCTCATCGACCTGTCGTCCCGTCGACCGGGCCGCCCGTCGGCTCACGCGCGGACCGCTCCCCGCCTTCCCTGCCCCTCCCCCTTCCACCCTGTCCCTGCCCCTGCCCCTGCCCCTGCCACCCTGTCCCTCCCCTTCCCTCCCGCGGCCCTCCCGGCGCGGACTACGCGAGGTGGTCCACCATGAACGCTGCCCCCACCGACCAGCGGCCCGACCTGCCGTCCGAACCCGCACCCCTGTTCCGTCCGGTCACCCGGGACCAGTTACCACAGGCCGTACGGGAGTTCCTGGCCTCCCCGCAGCTCCTGCCGGTGCCGGTGCCGACCGAGGACCGGGCCGATCTGGCACAGAGCGTCGAACTCGCCGGCCGGCTGTACGGCGGCCTGCGGCCGCCGCACCCGCTGGACGTCGGGATCGTCCTCGGCGCGGCGCAGCTGCCCGAGGGGCTCGCGGAGCTGGCCCGCCCGCTCGCCCGGACGTGGGTGGCCGAGGAGGAACTGGCGGACGTCGCGGCGTTCCAGGAGCGGCACAGCGGCTCGCTGCTGCTCGTCGGCCGCTACGACCGGCTCACCCTCGACCCCGTCCGGTCGCTGCTGCTGGCCACCTACCGCGGCCGGCGGCACGGGCTGACGCTGCTGAGCGGCCGCGACGACGCCTCGGTCGGCTGGAACGTGGCCAAGCAGTACGCGGAGCCGGCCCTCGACATCGACGCGCTGGGCCTGTTCACCGACACCGACCGGCCGCCCCGGCTGCCCGGCGTCCAGGTCTTCGACGACCGCGACTTCGACCGCGAGGACATCCAGGCCCGGATCCTGGGCACCCGGTGGCGGCGGGTGGCCTTCCAGGGCCACGGCAAGGACGACAGCGTCAACCTCGGCGAGTTCACCATCTGCGGCCTGAACGGCTCGGCCCCGGCCGTGCCCGGGCTGCTCGGCCCGCGCTGCGCCTACGGGCTGCCCTGCTACAAGCCGGAGGACAAGCTCGTCCCGCTCAACCGGGTGGAGGCCGTGGAGCTGGTGCTCAGCGCGTGCAACAGCGGCCCGCTCGCGGACCTCGCCCTGTACGACCCGAAGTACCAGCTGCTGCTGAACGCGCTCGACGGACCGGCCCGCACGGTGGTCTCGGCCGTATCGGTGCACGACTCGGACCGGCCGGAGAACGTAGCCTGGATGCACGGCGCCCTGGTCGGCGCGGACTCCGTCGACACCCTCAACGCCAGTCTGGCCGGCTCGCACCCCTACCCGGCGTTCATGCGCTTCGGCCTGCCGGGCGCGCCGGAGGACACTCCGCCGCCGCCGGCCCCGGCGGACCACCGCCCCGACCCCCTGCTGCTCACCGTGGGCGCCCGGCTCACCGCCTACCTCGCCTCGGAACTGCTGCCGCACAACCACCCGCTGCGGCCCCGGCTGACCAGGCTGGCCCGGAAGGTCGACCTCTGGGTGGCCAGGCCGACCCATCTCGCCGACCAGTCGCCCGAGCAGATCCAGGCCTCGCTGACGGCGGACCTGCAGTCCCTCGACCATGTGATCACCGAGCAGGTCGCGGCCAACCCCGAGCACGAGCTGATGAACTACCCGGCGCACTTCGGCGACCGCAGCAGCCTGGACCCGCGGGTGCGCGAGGTCACCTGCCACTGCGGCCGCCCCGCGCAGGAGTTCACCCGGCGGGGCCTGCTCCCGCACGTCCTGGACACCACGTGCGCCGTCTGCATGCGCTGCGGCGACGTCACCTTCCAGCTCCCGGACGCCCCCGCGCTGCTCGCCCACGCCGCTGACGAGGTCGAGCAGGGCGGGGTGCTGGAGGTCCGGGCCCTGGTCACCGCGGCCCGGACCGGCCCGGTCCGGCTGGGCCTCTTCGTCCCGAGCTACCTGCGCGAGGACACCACGGTGGAGCCGGTCACCACCAGGATCCGGCTCACCGGCGGGCAGTCCGAGGAGGTCGGGTTCCGCGTGCGGTTCGCCGCCGCCACCGCCCCGCAGGCCTACTACTTCACGGTGTTCGCCGTGCAGGACCTCGCCGTCTCGACGGCCCGGCGCCACTTCGGGGTCGTCCCCCGGAGCGCCTGACCCACCCCCGCAACCCCAAGGGAGACCCATGGAGAGCCAGACCAAGCCCGCGATCGAACTGATCGAGCAGAACGGCGAGGTGACCCTCAGCATCGGCGGCGAGCAGGCCATGCAGGCCTGGGAGCGGGACCTGATGTGGGCCAGCGCCGACATGCTCTGCGAGTACGGCCAGGACTTCTACGAGGTGGGGCTGGGCCTCGGCCTGTCCGCGCTGCGGATCGCCGGCAACCCGGCGACCCGGCAGCACACCGTCCTGGAGCTCTTCGACGAGGTCGAGGACCTCTTCCGGGCCCGGCACCCCCAGCTGCCCGACAACCTCGCGATCGAGCGCGGCGACTTCTTCCAGCGGGTCTTCGAGCTGCCGTCCGAGAGCATCGACGGGATGTTCTTCGACCCGGCCCTCGACATGGAGGTCTGGACGAACGCCGAGCTGTGGGCCAGGACCATGCCGGAGGTCGTCCGGGTACTGCGCCCCGGCGGGGTGTTCCTCCCGTTCTTCAGCACCAAGCCGGAGCTGCGCTGGCAGTACCTGCCGCACTTCCGCTCGATCCGGGTCGAGCGGCACCCGTTCGTCGCGTACGACACCACCGAGTACACCCACGGCGGCACCACCGGCGACGCCTACATCCAGTGCTTCCGCAAGGACTGACCCGGCCCACCGCTCCAGCCTCGGGCCGGCCCGGCCCACCACCGCGCCGGCCCGCTCCCACCCGGCCCGCTCCCACCCGACACCGCGCACCGGCGCTGCTCCGGAGGTATCCCCATGACCATCACGCTGACCAACGGTTCCCGCCCCGACCTGGGCATCCGTTCGGTGTTCCTCGCCGGCCCGTTCATCCAGCTCCTGGACCCGGAGACCGGTGAGATGCCGGCCGAGGCCCGGGCCCCGTTCGACGTCCTGATCAAGCACTTCGAGTCGCAGGGGCTCTCCGTGCACAACGCCCACCGCCGGGAGGCGTGGGGGGCGGAGCTGATGCGGCCGGAGCAGTGCACCAAGATCGACCAGGACGAGATCCGCAAGGCCGATGTCTTCGTCGCTCTGCCGGGCCACCCGGCCTCCCCGGGCACCCACATCGAGATCGGGTGGGCCAGCGCCTTCGGCAAGCCGATCGTGCTGCTGCTGGAGCGCGGCAGGGAGTACACCTTCCTGGTCCAGGGCCTGCACACGGTGGCCTCGGTGGAGTACGTGGTCCACACGGACCTCGCCGACTGCCTGCCGGCGCTCGACCGGGCGGTGGACCTGGCGGTGCTGAGGCAGCGGGAGGGCAACGGCGACCGTTGACCGGCCGGCGCCCGGCAGTCGGTGGCCGGGGCCGATCGCGTTGCGCGCGGCCCCGGCCACCGACTCCCGGCTCCCAGCCACCGACTCCCGACTCCCGACGAAACAGGCTCCTGCGGAAACAGGCTCCTGAGAAGACAGACTCCCGAGGAAACACCCGATGAGCAGCCCGCCCGCCCGGCTCCTGGCCGCCTTTCTCGCCTGCCTGGCGCTGATCGCCACCGCGACGGGCTTCGCGCCGCCCGGCGGCGGGCGGCGCGCCGGGCCGGCCGGGACGCCGGCGGCGGCCGCCTACACGGTCGAGCTGACCGGCGACGCCACGGGCGGCCAGTGGTCCGGGCACGAGCGGGTGAGCTTCACCAATGTCTCGGCGCGGTCGCTCCCGGAGGTCTTCCTACGGCTCTGGGGCAACGCCCACGGGGGCTGCGCGGCGCCGCCGGTCACCGTGTCGCACCTGGTCGGGGCCGCCGCGGCCGTCCTGTCGGCGGGCTGCACCGTGCTGCGGATCGCCCTGCCGGCGCCGCTCCGCCCGGGAGAGCGCCACACGATCGGCTTCGACCTGGACATCCGGGCGCCCGAACTAACCGACCACGCCGGGCGGTTCGGGCGGCACGGGGCGTACAGCCACTTCGGCAACGCCCTGCCGGTGCTCGCGGTCCTGGACGCCGCCGGCTGGCACCTCGACCCGTTCACCGACACCGGGGAGTCCTTCTACGCCCTGGCCGCCGACTTCACCGTGGTGTTCGACCGTCCGGCGGGCCTCGGGGTACCGGCCACCGGCAGCTCGGCCGACGCCCCGGGCGCCGCCGGACGGACCGTCACCACCGCGACGGCCCGGCAGGTGCGTGACTTCGCCTGGTCCGCGGGTCCGTTCCACACCGTCTCCGGAGTCTCCGCGGGCGGGGTCGCGGTCACCGTCCAGGCCACGGCCGGCGTCGGCGCGGCGGACGCCCGGGCCATACTCTCCACCGCCGAGTCCGCACTGGACGCGCACGCTCGCGCGTTCGGCGCCTACCCGTACCCGGAGCTGGACGTCGTGCTGGACAACGACCTCTGGTTCAGCGGCATGGAGTACCCGGGGTTCGTCCTGGACCGGGTGAAGACGACCGCGCTCGTCCACGAGATCGCGCACCAGTGGTGGTACGGCATCGTCGGCGACGACCAGTACCACCAGCCCTGGCTGGACGAGTCCTTCTCCGAGTACGCCACCGACCTCGCGCTCGGCCGGGACGGCGCCGGCTGCTGGAGCACGGTCGCGTGGTCGGAGCCGCAGGAGCGGATCACCAACGACATGGCGTACTGGGACGGACACCCGGCCCGGTACGGGGTGGTCGTCTACGACTACGGCGCCTGCGCGCTGCACGACCTGCGGCGGCTGATCGGCGCGGACGCGATGGCCCGGCTGCTCCGCGGCTACGCCCGCGCGCACTGGTACGGCGTGAGCAGCACCGCCGCCTTCACGGCCGCGGCCCGGGCCGCCACCACCGAGGACCTGACCCCGTTCTGGGCCGCCCACCGGATCGACACCTGAGCGGGGCCGGCCCACCGGCCCACCGGCGTACCCGGCCCGGCCCGGCCCGCTCCGTGCCGGCGCGGCCCGCCCCGCTCCAACACCGCTCCGTTCAGGAGACGAGGGTCTGCTCCGCCAGCTCCGTCAGCGTCACGGTGCAGAGACCGCCGCGCTCGGTCTTCACGTCCGTCACCTTGAGCTGGGTGCCCGGCAGGAGGATGTACTCCTCCTCGCCGGTGAACGCGGAGTAGCGCTGGATGCCCGTGGCCCGGACGGGGAGCACCTGGAAGAGCGTCCGCCGGCCGCGGCTGCCGAGGAACCCCCGTGCCACGCCGAGCTGGGGCGTGCAGGAGGAGACGCCCCACCAGGTGACGGTCCGTCCGAGCGGGTACTGCGCGCGCAGGTCCAGCGCGACCCCGCGCCAGAGCGGCTCCGTGCGGGCGGGGAGCTGCGACACCGCCGAGAACAGCAGCCGCAGGTACGGGAGGTACGGGACGATCCGGCTCCGGTCCGGGGAGCGCAGGATGGCGTTGATCTCCCGGTAGAACGCGGACTCGCAGGTGTAGAGGTAGAGGGCGGCGATCGCCTCCGCGGAGAGCCCGCCGGTCGCCTCCTCCGCCCGCCCGGTGCCGAACGCGTGGGACCGCTCGATGTGCCGGTCCAGTCCGGACAGCAGCTCGGCCACCGGGGCCACGGCCTCCCGGAACTCCATCAGCGGGGTGTCGAACACCCCGGTGATCGCGGGGAGGACGAGCCCTTCGTCCTTGACGCTCGCGAGCCGCTCCAGGTACAGCTGGTGCAGCTCCATGGTGGACGCGATGAACGCGCCCATGCGCTCGGCGGTGTCGCCGCCCGCCCCGCCGGCCTGTGCCGCGTGCTCGTTCCACCCCTTGGCCGGGAGCCAGTCGATCGCGTCGGCGCCCAGCGACGCGAGGGCCGCGTTCACCGTGGCGAAGTGGTCGCCGTCGCAGAAGATGTCGCCCTGCGCCGCGGGGTTGGCGTGGTCGATGTGCCGGACCTCGACGTCGGGGTACTTCTTCTGCAGCTGGAGGACGACCTTCTTCAGGCTGCGCGCGTGCGCTCCCCACCACGCGAAGACGACGCCCCGGTCCTCCTCGTCGGCGTTCTGCTTGGCCCTGAGGATCTCCTCGACGATCCGCTCGGCGACCGGCCGCCAGAACGCCGTGTGCCGGTCGGTCGCCGTCGTCCCGTCGCTGCTCGCGGTGAGTGCCGCGTTCAGCAGCAGGACGCCCTGGGTGAGCATCGCCTGGAACCACTCCGGCGGCTGCACGGTGTCCTGCTTCTTCAGCAGCGCGCGTATGTCCGCGATCGGGGTCTTCTTGGGGATGCCGTGCTTCCACATCGCCGCCGCCTTGATGATGCAGCGGATGCTGACCACCCGGCCGAACTGGCTGTCCTTCCAGTCGTGGAAGGTGTTGTCGAACATGGCGATGCCGGTCGCGCTCTCCGGCCTCGGGTACGGGTTCTGGCCGAAGACGACGACCTTCCACCGGTGCGGCGCGTTGGGCTTGAGCGCCTGGAAGGTCAGTTCACGGACGGGGACGACGTCCGGGCCGCGGCCCGGACCGATGAACGCGGCCGCGTCCGGCTGCGCCTCGATGACCGGCTTCAGCAGCGGAAGCCACGGTTCACCGCCGCCCTTGAAGAGTTCTGCGAGCGCCAGCGGGTCACTCGGGTCGGACTGGGCGGGGGCGTTGGCATCGCTCATGGTGGTGTGACTCCGAACAGCCGTGCTTCGGCGGACATGACGGGACGCCGCACGGAGCGACGCCGGCAACCCGGCCGCCCGTGATGGCCCGTCATATCTGCGGCGGACTCCACTGTTGTACCGGCCGGGTCCGACAGTCGACGGCCGGCCCGGCGCCCCGGCTCGGTACCCGGGCGGCGTACCCGCGGGAGCCGGCGCCGGGACCGAGGGCGGCCTGTCAGTGGGGCCCGATAGCGTCATGGCCAGTAGGGGAACCGAGTCTCGAAGGGGAGTGGACCATGACCACGGACCGCGCGCAGTCGCCGCTCAGGGTGGTACTGACCGACATCAACGCGCCGGTGGTGGAGGCCTGGCGGGCGGCGTTCGCCGACACCCCGGGAATCGAGATCCGCCAGGGGTCGATCCTCGACGAGGCCGTCGACGCGTGGGTCAGCCCCACCAACTCCCGCGGCCGGATGGACGGCGGGGTCGACGCCGTGGTCAAGCGGCACCTGGGAGCGGGCATCCAGCTGCGCGTGCAGCGGGCGATACGCGACCGCCACGCGGGGGCGCTCCCGGTGGGCAGCGCGGTGTGCGTGCCCTCCGGGGCCACCAACCCGAAGTTCCTGATCTCGGCCCCGACGATGCAGGAGTCCTCGCAGAACGTGAGCGAGACCCTGAACGTGGCCCTGGCGTGCGCCGCCGCGTTCCAGGCGGTCCACCGGCAGAACCGGCTGGCCCCGGGCAGCATCGGGTCGGTGGCCCTGGTCGGCATGGGTGCCCGCACCGGCCGGGTACCGGCGCGGGTCTGCGCCAACCTGATGTGGACGGGTTACACGCTGTTCAACGACCACGCCTTCGAGGACGACGACGACCTGCGCAGCACGATCCTCGCGCAGCTCGACGACCTGGAGAGCGCGCCCGCCGCGAAGCGGGTCCGCATCACCCCGCCCGCCCGCCGCACCGCGCGCCGCTGACCGGGGCGCCCGACGCGTCCGCCACCCGCCTCGGGCTCCGGGCCGGCCGGAGGGCCCGGCGGAGTGCGGAGGTCCCGCGCTCACGGTCACCGAACGGCGGTCGCGATCCTCGCGCTCACCCGGATCTTCGTGTTCGGCTTCAGGCCGTCGGCGAACCGGACCTTCCCCGGCTCGAAGACCAGGCACATGCTGGAGCCGCCGTAGCTGAACCAGCCCAGTTCGTCGCCCTTCTTGACCGGCTGGTCGGGCTTCACCCCGATGGTCACCGATGAGATCTCGGTGATGCCGATGGGGATGACGCAGACCATGCCGATCTTCGGGTCCGGGCTCTCGATGAACACCAGACCCCGGGTGTTGACGGAGGCCTGGTAGCCCTGCGAGTACGTCCCGGCGGTCGGATCCTCGCCCGCGGACTCCGCGTTGCTGAACATCAGGCCGTCGACGACCTCGGCGCTCCTGACGACACCGTCGATCGGCGAGCGCCAGCGGTGGTAGTCGGACCCGGCGAGGAACGACTGGAAGACGTCCCCGTTGAGGAACCTCGTGGTGTACGGGCTGCCGTTCAGCATGTCGACCAGCGAGTAGGGCTGCCCCTTGAGCCAGAACTCGTCGGTCTCCTTGATGTTGCGCGCGATCCTGAACACGGTACCGTCGTTGGCCGAGACGACCGCCGCCGGATCGGTGTCGACGGGCCGCTTCCCCGGGAGGAGTTCCCGGTGGAAGAACGCGTTGAACGAGGTGAAGCCCCAGTGCGGCTTCTTCCGGTCCGCCGCGGTGACGTACTCGTCGAGGTCGAACTCCTTCGCGGCGGGCGGGGAGAGCCAGCCGTTCTCCTTCTCGGTCAGGACGCCGAGACTCTTGTCGCCGTTCAGGTGGTCGCACCACTCCTTCAGGATCCGCTGGACCGCCCGGTTGAACTTCTCGTTGCGGAACAGGGCTTCACCGGCCGGCGTCATCATCATGTAGACGAAGAGCGCCGACATCGGGAAGAAGACCCGCTTCTCGCGGTTCGGGTTGTACTGCGGCGCGGTCCTCCTGATCAGGTCGAGGGCGGCGAGCAACTCGTCGACGCCGTTGATGTACCGGTGCGGCGGTGGAACCTCCTCGATCATCTGGGTCACGTACATCCGGATGATCCCGTCACGCTTGATCAGCTGCTCCAGCTCACGAACCCCCGGGCTGAACTTCTCACCTCCGACGCCCAGTTGCAGGGCGAGATCGGCCTGCCACTCGTCGATGGCCTGCCGGCTCTCCGGCAGGTAGCCGGCGACGCGCGCAAACAGGTTGTCGTACTGCCCATCGAGAACAGCCTCTGGGTAACCCACGGATCTCTCCATCCCGAAGTGTCCGAATCACAACTCCTCGGCCAGTGGTACCACCGCAAAGGTCAATCGTGTACGAAGACATGCGGGGGTACCGGAACTTCGCCCGCCGCAATGAGCGACCACGCCCGGCGCGGGGTATCCGTCGCCACCTGGGCGAGAAGCGATGTTCGGCCGGCATCGACGGACGATCGGAGCATTTCCAACTCCTTCTTCCCCCAGGTCAACTGACGGATCGACAGTCATGTTCATGCTCGCAGGAGCGCTCGGGCGCAGGGCCTACTATCAGTTCCGACACAGGACTGACGCCGCGTCGGCGATTCGTCTACCGTGACGCCTGCCCAACCAGCCACCCCTGCAAGGGAGCACCGTATGGCCCGGAGCCGGAAGCTCCATCGCCTCAGCAACCCCGACACCAGCGAGCGCCACGCGCAGCGCATGCTGTTCCGCCACCTCCGCGACGACACCAACGCGAATCGCGGCCGGATGGCGAAACGGGTTCGCGAGCTCCAGCTCCTGCTGGCGATGGACCCGGTCGAGTTCGAGCAGCTCATAGCCCGGTTGATGGAGGCCATGGGCATGAAGGTCGAGCTCACGGCACGCTCGCGGGACGGCGGGGTGGACGTCCGCGGGATCGACACGGACGCCTTCCGCGGCGGGAACGTGATCGTGCAGGTGAAGCGGTACCGGGACACGGTGACACCGTCGGCCGTACGGGACTTGTACGGCACGCTCCAGCACGACCGGGCCGCGACGAAGGCCGTCCTCGTCACCACCAGCCGGTTCGGCCCGAGCTCGCACCAGTTCGTGGCGGGCAAGCCCATCACGCTGATCAACGGTGCCGAGCTGGTCGGCCTGCTCAAGCACCACGGTTTCCACGAGGTGTTCGCGCCCGCGCACCACGGCTCCGCCGACGCCGACGACCGGAACGCCGACGACCTGCCCGCGATCGAGCTGGCCACCGAGCCCGCCCGGCTCCTCCTGCACTGGACCGGCGAGGAGGAGTACGACATCGCCGCCCTGGTGTGCCAGGGGAACAGGGCCCTGTCGGACGAACATCTGGTGTTCTACAACAACGGCTCCACGCCCGACGGTTCGGTGCGGCTGGTCACCGGCTACGGCGACGCGAACGCCTGCCTGATGGTGGACTTCGACGCACTTCCCGCCGACGCCGACCGGCTCGTCATCGTCGCCGCGGCCGACACCGGGAACCACCCGGCGGCCACCATGGCCGGGTTCGCCGGACCGGCGCTGATCCTCGAAGCCGGCGCCGACCAGGCCCCGGCCGTGGTGCACCTGGCCGACGGCGCGGCGGCCAACACCGCGATGCGCCTCGGCCGGTTCGATCGCGACGCCGCCGGGAACTGGGACTTCACCCCCGCCCTCGCCGGCTACCCGGGGGGACTGCACCAGGCGGTCGTCGCCTACGGCCTGGAGGTCGAGGACGCCTAGCGCCGGGGCGTCCGGACCTGGCCCGGACCCGCAGCGCCCCCGCGGGATCGGCTCGCAGCAGCACCCTCACCGTGATCACAGAAGGGAACTCCCGATGAGCCGGTCCGACGCCCCCGCGCCGGAGACCGCGACGAAGGTCAGGCCCCGCGTCCAGGTGGTGGCCGGGCTGGTGCGGTCCGGGGACCGGATCCTGCTGGTCCGCGAGGTCGTCGCCGACGGGGGCCCGCTCGCCTGGTCCCTGCCGGGCGGCGGGGTGAAGGCGGGCGAGCTGATCCACGAGGCCCTGCGCCGCGAGCTCCGGGAGGAGACCGGGCTGGAGGTCGGCGAACCCACGGGCCTCGCCTTCGTCGTCCACCACGACACTCCCGAGTACCCTTCGGCGATCCTTTGCGCGCTCGCGTACGACTCCTGGGAGGGCCGGATCACCGTGTCGGACGATCCCTCCGGCGACATCGTCGAGGCGCGCTTCCTCCCGGTCGACGAGGCCCTGCGGGCGATGGCCGGGACCACCGGGCCGCCCCATCACCAACCGGTCGTGGAGTACCTCCTCGGCCGGGCACCCGCCGGCACCGCCTGGATGTACCGCAGGACCGAGGAGGGCACCGACGAACTGGTCGCGCGCATCGCACCCGTAGGCCCGTGACCGCCGGGCGGCAGGCCCTCGGCATCGGCGCGGGACCGTGCGGGCTGACAGCGGCCCGCGCCCTGCACCGGTCCGGCGTCTCGTCGTCGACCGTGAGAAGGGCGCTGCACGGACGGGCTCAGGGCCGGATCGCGGACCAGGTCGCGGGCAGCGGGTCGAACCAGCCGATGACCCGGCCGCTGCCGTCGTGGGCCGAACCGGCGACGGTGACGGGCGCGACGTACAGGTCCTCGACCCGGCGGGCCAGGGCCGCGATGGCGACCTGGAGCTGCATCCGGGCCAGCGCGGCGCCCGGGCAGTGGTGGGCGCCCATGCCGAAGCCGAGGTGGGCGTTCTCGCCGCGCTCGACGTCGAAGGTGTCCGGGCGGGTGAACGCGCGCTCGTCCCGGTTGGCCGCGCACAGCGCTCCCACCGCGACCTCGCCGCGCCGGATCAGCGTGCCGCCGATCTCGACGTCCTGCGCGGCGTAGCGGGGGAAGGTCGAGGTGCTGTGGAACGGCGTGAAGCGGATCAGTTCCTCGACGGCGGACGGCACGAGGTCCGGCCGGCGGCGCAGCCGCTCCAGGTCGGACCGGTGGTGCATCAGGGCGCGCACGAAGTTCGACAGCATCAGGACGGTGTTCTGGAGCCCGGGCAGGAGCAACCGCAGGGCCGCCGTGACGAGTTGACGGTCACCGAGGCGGTCGTCGCCCTCGCCGCGGGCCCGGATCATGGAGCTCAGCAGGTCGTCGGCACCGGCACCGGCCGCGTCGCGTGAGGCGATCAGAGCGGCCAGGTGGCGGGCGAGGGCGCGCCGGTCCTCCTTGTCGGCCTCCGACGGGGGCGACGCGGTGGTCGCCGCGCCGAGCAGCAGCGCCCGGACCTCGACCCGGTCCCCGGCGGGCACGGCGAGCAGCTCGCACAGGACCTCGGCGGCGAGCGGTTTGACGAACAGGGCCATCAGGTCCACGGGCGTCCGGTCGCCTTCCGGGCCCGCGACGCTGTCCAGCCGGTCCGACAGGTCCAGCCGGTCCAGCAGGTCCTCGGCGGTCCGCTCCGCGGCTCCGCGCAGCCGCTCGATCTGCCGGGGCTTGAGACCTCCCTTGGTCACCCGGTTGACCTGCGCGGACGTCAGCGCCGGGGCCTTCTCCGGTGCCGCGGCGGCGCCCGGCTCCGGCGGGGTCAGCCCGAACCGGCTGTCGGTCAGGATCCTGCGGACGTCGGCGTACCGGGAGCAGAGCCACGCCTCGCCCAGGTCCCGGACCTCGACCCGGCGGAGCCCCTCGGTGTCGCGCAGGCCGGCGTAGCGGTGGTCGAGGTCGAGGAGATGCGGCTCCCCGAAGGGGTAGCGCGGCACCTCCGGTGCGGGTTCGGGGTGAGTCACCGTGCGTTCCTCTCTGCGAGGCGGGTGCGGACCGACGCGGGGCCGGACCGGGGACGCGGGGTCGGACCGGGACGCTCAGGAGCGCGCCGCGACCTGCCAGCCGAAGCCGTCGTCGTCGCCCCCGACGCCGACCGCCGCGGCCACGGCGGCGCTGCGGACGAGCGACCGGTGCAGGTCCGAACCGGGCTCGGTGCCGGCGAAGTTGCTCATGGTGATGCCTCCGGGAGGTCTGCGGGGTGGGGTGTCGGAAACCTGTATACAGCGGCTTCCCGGCCTGGTCAGCCCCTTGCACCGGCCTCGGGCCGACATGGCAGGGACAGTCCGTTCCGGCGCCGGGAGGCCGGTTCAGGCCACGTCCACCGGGGTGCAGGAAGTGACCACTACCGCCCGCTCCGGCCCGGGCCACAGCATGGGACCAGTCAGCAGCCCGCTGACGACCACCAGCCGAAGGAGACTGCAATGTCTGCGTTCGAGGAGCTTGAGGAACTGGTCAACACGATGGCCGCCGCCGAGCCGGCCGAGGTCGACGAGGACGGCATCGGCGACGTGGCGTGGAAGGTCTCGTACTCGACCTTCTACAACAACTAGTCGTTGCCGGCAGGGGCACCCGCCGCACCGCGTCGGAGGATCTCCCCTCCGGCCGGGCGACGGGTGCCCCTGCCGCGTCCGCTGCGCCTTCCCCCACCGCCCGGGCGCGCCGTGCGCCCGCGGATCCGCCCGGCGGGTCCCCGTCGATCCGAGGAGCTCGACCATGAACTTCGTCATTCCGGACGAGAAGGTCCAGCAGGGCATCAAGGTCCTGCTGGACGACTACGTCCTCATCGAGAGCACCGACACCTTCGTCATCACCTACACCCCGGACAGCCGTGACCCGGCGGCCTGGCTGGCGCTCGCGCTCCGGCACCGGGGCTTCGCGACGCCGATCGTCCCGATGCGCAAGCTCGAGGACCCGGAGTTCGCCGGGCGCCTGGAGGCGGTGCTCCCCGACCCGGAGACGCTGCCGGGCCGCCTGGTCGTCCTCACGCTGGAGCGCGACACCATGTCGCACTTCAACGTGTTCGAGAACGCGCTGAAGAGGTTCGGCGGCGACCGCACGATGATCCTGCGGATCATCAGCGCCTCCACCGCGTTCTTCACCAAGTCCCTCAACCTCGCCCCCGCGCAGCTGACCCGGTTCAACGCGACGCTGCTGGAGCGGGTGAAGCCGGCCCGCAAGGTGCGGGTGACCAGCCGCGGCGGCACCGACCTGACGATCGAGCTCGACGCGGACAAGTACCACTGGATCAGCAACCGGGGCGTCTGGCGGCCCGGCGGCTTCACCATCCTGCCGGCCGGCGAGGTGGCGACCTACCCGGTCACGGTCGACGGCGTCCTGGTCGCGGACGGGGCGTTCAACGCCAACATCATCACCCCGCTGAACGCCAGCCTGGCCGCCAACCCCGTCCGGGTGGAGATCGAGAACGGCCAGGCGGTCTCGCTCAGCTGCGCCGACCCGCAGCTCGACGCGATGTTCCAGCTCTGCCTGAACAGCCCCTACGGCCGCAACGTCGGGGAGTTCGGCCTGGGCACCAACCGCGGCATCGACGAGTTCATCACCGCCAACTCGCACATCAACGAGCGGCGTTGCGGCGTGCACCTGGGGTTCGGCCAGCACAACCAGCGGGTGAGCAAGGTCCCGTACATCGCGGACGTCCACCTCGACCTGATCACCGCCGGGGCACTGGTCTGGGTCGACGACGACCCCGAGCCGATCGACCTGGAGACCTTCGCCGCCACCGACGCGGAGCACCCGGCGGACGCCCTGGACGAGGACATCACCGGCGACTGCTGCGGCCTGGGCTACGGCCAACTGGAGGGCCTGGCCGCGTGCGTCGCCCCCGGCAGCCCGGTGCGGGTCCAGCGATGACGGCCGCGGCGAACGGCACCGCGACGGCCGCCCCGGCCCCGGTCTCAGCGCCGGCACCGACCTCGGTCCCGGCCCCGGCCCCGGCCCCGGTCTCCGCCGAGGAGTTCGCCCGGCGCGGGTACGTGATCCTGCGCGGGATCCTGGACGCCGAGGAGGTGGAGCGGGCCCGGGCCCTGTGCTCCGGCTACCTGACGGGCACCGGCTCGCAGGAGATGCTCACCAGCGACTTCCTGGCCGACGACTTCCTGGCCGGCATCGTGCTGCGCGAGCGTGTGGTGCGCGCCGTCAAGGAACTGCTCGGCGACGACCACCCGGTGCTGTACCCGAACTGCACCGCGCGCAAGAACGTGTACGTCCCCTGGCACGTCGACGCGACGTTCGTCGGACCGACCGCCGCCTACGTGTGGGAGCCCGGGTTCGCACACGTCCAGTGCGGGCTGTACCTGCAGGACAACGACCCGGTCGGCGGGGGCGGGATCGACGTGGTGCGCGCCTCGCACCTGATGTCCTTCGACGGATACGGCACCACCGAACCGGAGTTCGACATCCCGGCGCGGACGGTGGGCGAGTCGGACCTCCGCGAACGCGTCGATACCCGGGCGGGCGACGTCGTGGTGTGGAACGCTCGTCTGATGCACACCAGCACAACCGTCGTGCGGGACCCGGGCCGGGAGAAGTTCGGGGTCTTCTTCAGCTACGCCCGCACCCATGTGCGCGACAACCACCGGTTCCTGAGCCAGATCGCCGTGGACTCGATGCGCACGATGAACGGCGTCTCCCGGCTCATCCCCCGGCTGGCCGAGATCGCCCGGATGCGGTACCCGGAGAGCTTCCCGGCCTGGTTCGCCCAGGAGGCCGCCGACGCGGCGGTCCGCATCGTCACCCTGTGAAAGGACGCGCGACGTGACATCGACGACCCTGGCCGGCGGGGGTGAGCAGACCTCGGCGTCGCCGGTGTTCCCCGACCGCCCGTTCCGGGCCCTGTGGGCCGCAACCGGCCTCTCCCAGGTGGGTTCGGCGGTCAGCAACGTCACGATCCCGATGTGCGCGGCGGTCACGCTGGGCGCCTCGGCCCTGGAGATGACCTCGCTGGCGGTGGCCGAGGTGCTGCCGTCCCTGCTGATCAGGCTCCCGGCGGCGGCGTGGTCCGACGGGCTGCGCCGCCCGCGCGCCCCGATGATGGCGGCCTGCAACCTGGTGCAGGCCGCCATCATGGGGGCCATCCCGCTGCTCTGGTGGTTCGGGGCGCTGCACATCGTGCTGCTGATGGTGCTGGCCGCGGCGGCCTCGGCGGCGCTCGGGGTGTACTCCGCGCTGTCCAGTCCGCTGCTGGTGCAGATCGTCCCCAAGGCGCACCTGGTGGAGGCCAACGGGAAGATCTCGGCGACCCGCAGCATCGCGGACATCAGCGGGCCCGCGCTCGGCGGGGCGCTGCTCGCCCGGATCGCGGCGCCCTACGTGGTCCTGGTCGACGCGCTGTCGTTCCTGGCGTCCGCGGCCCTGCTGACCCGGGTCCGGCCCGGGAAGGCCGACGAGGCCGGCCCGGCGGCGGACCCGACGGCCGGCCGGCCGGGCACCGACGGCGGCGGCGCCGACAGCAGCCCCGGCGGCGACGCCGGCACCGGTGCCGGGGGAGGCACCGGCGGGACCTCGAAGCCCGCGAGACAGCGGCTCGGCGCCGCCGCCAACGTGCGGCTGGCGCTCGCGATGGCGCGGCAGTCCGGCGTCCGGGCGATGGTCGCGGTGGCCTTCGTCAACGGCCTCACCCAGCCGGTGCTCGTGCTCTTCCTGGTGCGGTCGGTGCACATGCGGCCCTCGCTGATCGGCACGCTGCTGGCGCTCGGCGCGGTCGGCGGCGTGACCGGCGGCATGCTGGTCGGCCGGGCGCAGAAGCGGCTCGGGTCGGGCCGCACGCTCGCCCTGGGCACCGGCGTCAGCCTGCTGTCGCTGGCCCTGCTGCCGTTCACCACCGCCGGGCCGAGCGCGATGGCCGGGCTGGTGCTGCTCGAACTCGCCGGCAGCTTCGGGGGGACGCTCCTGGTCGCCACCGTCTTCGGGAGCCTGCAGGCCGCGGCGCCCAAGGACCGGATCGCCCAGGTGATGGCCATGGCCTTCGTGCTGCTGCAGGCCGCCAACCTGATCGGGGTGCCGGTCGGCGGAGCGCTGGCCATCGCGTTCGGGACGCGGTGGGCGATGGTCGCCGCGTTCGCGGTGATGGCCGCCGTGCTGGGCCCGCAACTCCTCCGCTGGGCCCTGACCCGGTGGGCACCGGACCCGCCGATCTCCGTCTGACCGACCGCCGGCCGGCCCGCCCCGGGCGCCGGGCCCTGACCACGGCCCCCGGACACCGGCCCCCGAGTACCCGAGCACCCGAGCACCCGTCAGGCCGCCCGCACGCCAGCGCCCGCGCACCGCGGCTCCCGCGCACCGGAGCCGCGGCGGCCGGGCGGTGGAACGGGCGGCGCAGCGGGCTCGGGACCGGCTCGCAACGAGGCACGTGAAAGGTTCAGCGTGAATGCGCAACGGCTGAAGTCCGACCAGCCGGCCGGAAGGGGACGCGGGCGCGACGGCGCCCGCACCCCCCGGACCGGAACGCACGCCCCGGCCGGGAGCGGGTCGACCCGTGTACCTGACCAAGACCACGGTTGACACCCCCGGCGCCGCGCCGCAGTCCGCGCGGGAACTGCACCGGCACCTGCTGTGCAGCAGGGCGGGCACCGACTCCCTCCAGCACGCGCGGATCGAGGTCCACGAGGGCTTCGTGGTGTTCAACCTCTACGTGCAGGCCCGCGACCTGCTGGACGCGGCGCGGGTGGCCGTGCAGCTCTGCCGCCGGACCATGGCCGGCGCCGGCACCTGCCCCGACTGGGCCGTCCGCTCCACCGAGGTGGGGCCGTAGGGCCGCCGGGCGAACGCGCCCTACTCCAGGTCGTCCGGGGTGATCCAGGCCCGCGAGACGGCCTGGGCCCCGGCCTGGAACCTGCTGCGCGCGCCGAGCCTGGTGTGCAGGTCCGACGCGACCCGGCGGGCCGTGCGGACCGAGACGCCCAGCTGGCGGGCGATCGCCTCGTCGGTCAGACCCGCCGCCAGCAGCCTGAGCACCTGCCGCTCCTGGCTCGACAGCCCGTCGTCGTCGCGGCGGCGGGCGGCGCCGAGCACCGTCGCGGACCGCCAGACCGAGTTGAACAGCGCGGTCAGTGCCGTGATGATCCCGACGCTGGAGATCACGACCGCCGCGGTGCCCTCCTGCTCGGCCGTGTCCAGCGGCACCACGGCCACCCGCCGGTCGACGATCAGCATCCGCAGCGGGAGCGACGCGGTGGTGCGCACCTCGCTGCCGAGCCCGCTGAGCCACTGGGCGTACTCCAGGGTCGGCCGGTGGTTGCGGACGCTGTCCTGGTAGACGGTGCGCAGCCGCACCCCGCGGTCGATCGCCTCGGCGTCCAGCTCCCGGCTGGCGTTGATGTTCTCCTCGGACTGGGCACCGCCCGGCATGAAGGAGCTGGCCTCCCACTCGCAGCCGCGCGCGAGTTCGCTCAACCGGTCGCGGATCGCCTCGATGCCGGACAGCCGCTCGATGCCCGGCTCGGTCTCGGCCGGCCGGCTCTCGGCACGCTCGGCCAGCAGGGTGGACAGTGCGGCGGTGCCCTCCTCGATCTGCTGGTGCCGGCGGGCCATCTCGGCCTGCTGACGGGCCACCAGCGCGGAGAGCCCGATCTCCGGCCGGACGGCTCTCGGCGCGGGCCGGCCCGGGAACACCTGGAGCAGCGAGATCCCGGTGAGCTCGTCGAGCGCGACCCGGATCTGGGCGTGGTCCACGTCGAGCCGGCGGGCGAGGACGTCGAGGCTCTCGTCCGGGTGCTGGAGCATCGCGAGATAGACGGACTCGGCGAGGCTGCTCAGCCCAAGCCCTTCGAACATTGACCACTCCCCCTGACCCGGCCCGGCGGCTGACGTCGGCGCACAACTCCTGCCTGATCTCGCCATGCACATTTAATCCGGCAATTGACTTCACAGATTGGCACTTGACGTGGCCCCCCACAAGCGGGCCTGCGCAGGCGGATCGGCGGCCCCGGCACCGGTGTTCGGTCCGCGAACGGGTCCGCCGACGGGTCGCCTCCCGGGCCCCGGCAGGCTCGGGATCAGCGGACCACCGTGGTCGCGCGGCATCCGCGGGGCGCCCCGGTGCCGTCGGGGCCGGTCCTCGACGCGGCGCCGCCGGCGAGCGCGGGCCCCGCGTTGGCAGGATCCTGCCGGACCCCCGGCGCACGGCAGGGGCCCGGCGCAGTCACCCGGGCTCCGGCGCACGCCCGCGCCACCGGCGCACGGTCGCGGCACCGGCGGTCGGCGCCGGGCAGCCGAGCCGTCACGGCCGTCGGGACCGGGCGCGTGGGCGGGGCTACCGGGGCTCGGCCCCGCGCCGGGCGACGAGGTGGAAGAGCCGGGCGAGGCCGCGGTAGGGGTCGCGCAGTCCGGCCTGCCACTCCAGCTCGCACAGGTCCGCGAACTCCTCCGGCGACGGCTCGCCGGACCGGTGGTCGGAGAAGACCCGCACGCCGAGCCACTCCACCGTCGGCGCCCCGCGCGCGGCCAGGCGCCGGCCCAGGTCCTGCGGGGTGTCCGGCCGGGTCGGCAGGTACTGGTCGCCCTGCTCGGCGGACTCCAGCAGGGTCGCCAGCGCGCCGCGCCAGTCGCCCTGCAGCCCGTCGCGCATCGCCTGGGAGTCGCGGTTGACGGTGAGCAGCGAGACCAGGCCGCCGGGCGCGGCCAGCCGCACCAGCGCGTCCAGCATCGGGTCCGGATCGGCGAGGTACAGCAGGACGCTGTGGCAGCAGACGAGGTCGAACCCCGTCCCGACCAGCTCGGGTGCCTCCTCCCCCAGGCCCTGGACCAGGCGTACCCGGCGGCCGACCTCGGGGGGCTCCGCGGCGACGAGGTCGGCGGCGGCCCGGAGCAGCGTCTCGTCGTTGTCCACCACGGTCACCGAGTGCCCGGCCCGCGCCAGCAGGATCGCCTGCCGGCCGAAGCCGCCGCCGATGTCGACGACCCGGCAGGCGCGCTGCGGCAGGTGCCGGGCCAGCGCGCGGGTGACGAGCTGGAACCGGACCTCGCCGCGGATGCCCCGGGCGTGGTCGAGGTAGGCGTGGGCCCGCTCCCGCGCGGAGTCCGTCCACATGTTCCGCTCCGGCCAGGCGGCGGGTTTCGTCATCTGCGTCGGTCCCTTCCTGGTGCCGTCGTGGTGCCGACGCTGCGGGACCTCGGCGGGCGGATCCCGGTGGGAGCCGGCTCGCAGCCAGTGTCCCGCTCCGCGGGGGCCGCTGTCCCGGGGCGGGCGGTGGCCGAAAGCTGCACCGGCACGAACCGGCCCCCTCCGGCCGGCCCGGCCGCTTCCGCCCCGCCGGAGCGCGCCGGTGCCGGCGGCAGCAACTGACCGCTTGCGGCCCGCGCCCCGGTCGGGTACCGCGCGGCGCGGGCACCGGCCACCCCCGGGCGGCGGGGGCCGGGACGGGGTCACGGCGAGCGCCGGCCGGCGGTCGGGTCAGGACTGCTCCGCCGCCAGCGCGCAGAGCTGCGCCCGGTTCGGCAGCCCGGTCTTGGCGATCAGGCTGGCGACGTGCTTCTCGACGGTGCGCGGCGAGATGTAGAGCCGGGCGGCGATGTCCTTGTTGCTGAGCCGGTCGGCCAGCAGCTGGAAGATCTCGTACTCACGGACCGTCATGCCCTTGAGGCGCAGCTGCGCCGGGATCCGGTTGCTGCCGGTGCGGTGCTGGCGGACCGGCGCACCGATCGCCCGGAGCAGGGTGCGGCAGGCGCCGACGACGGCGGTGGCGGAGGTCTCGCGGAAGTGGTGCTCGGCCTCCCGCAGCCAGCCCTCCGGGTCGCCCCAGCCCAGGGCATGGGCCTCCTCGGCGATCAGCCGCTGCCCGAGGTGGCGGGCGGTGGGGTAGGGCGCGCCGGCCTCCTGGGCGAGCAGGGCCGCCCGGCCGGCCGCCTCGGGCTCCCCCTCCCGGCCGAGCAGCACGGCCTCGGCGAGCAGCACGAAATGCCGGTTCCACCGCATCCGGCCGGCCGAGCTGGCGGCCACCCGGTCGAGCCGGTCGCGGTCGGCCCGGCCGTCGAGCAGGTCGAGCAGCAGGCCGAGGCCGTGCCGGCCGCCGAGGTGGAAGGTGCTCGGGTTCTCGGCCTCCAGGGCCTGGAGGCCGGCCATGTCGCGGGCGGCCCGGTCGCGGTCCTCCTCCAGGAGGGCGCAGAACACCCGGGCCAGGCCGAGGGCCAGCGGCTCCTCGGGCGAGCCGCTGCCGCCCCAGCGGCCGAACTCGGTCAGCGCCTCCTCCATCGCGGCCCGGTCGCCCTGGTGGGCGGCCAGCACCGAACGGGTCATCAGCAGGTAGCGGGCCACCGGTGTCAGCCGCAGCCGTGCGGCCATGATCAGCGTCTCGTCGCCCAGCGCGCGGGCCTCGGCGAACCGGCCGCGCAGGACGTCGTGCAGGGCGAGGATCCCGTCGAGGGTGTAGACGACGGTGACGGCGCCCAGCCGGCGGGCCTCGGTGCGGGCCTCGTCCAGGGTGGCGGTGCCGCCGTCGGCCAGCCACCGGCTGCCGCCGAGGCGGGTGAGCGCGTACATCCGCTGGAGCGGCAGGCTGTGCCGCTCGGCGGTGCTCATCGCCCGCTCCAGGTAGGTGACCGCCTCGGCCGGGTCGCGCTCGCGGGCGACGACGCCCAGCAGCTCCCAGGCCTGACAGGCGACCAGGGGCTGGTCGTGCCGCTCGGCGGTGTCGATCGCGGCGCGGGCCAGCCGTTCGGCCCGCTGGGTGCGGTCCTGGCCGGGGGTGTCGAGGCACAGGTAGGCCTCCACCACGTCGGTCAGGGCGGTGTGGGCCTCGTCCGGATCCGGTCCGAGCAGCGCGCGGGCCCGTTCGATCTGGTTGTTGCCGTCGGCCCAGCGGCCGGCCATGTAGGCCACCTGGGCGAGGCGGGTGTGCAGGGCGGCCAGCCGGGGCGCGCCCAGGCCGGCGCCGACGAGCTCCCGCAGGCTGCCGGCGAGGCTGAGCGCGCGGGTCAGCTCGCCGGTCTCGGCGAGGGCGGGCAGCAGGGCCTCCAGGGCCTCGGCGCGGGCGGCGGAGTCGGTGCCCCCGGCCAGCAGGCGCTCGGCCCGGTCGAGCAGGGCCACCGCGGAGCCGACCGTGCCGTTGGCCAGGGCGCGGCGGCCTGCCTCGGTGAACAGCCGGCCGGCCCGGACCGGGTCGCCCGCGTCGGCGCGCAGGGTCGCGGCCAGCGGGCACCAGTCGCCCCGCAGGTCGGGGTGGAGGGCCTCGATCGCGTCCGCGGCCTGGTGGGACAGGGCGGCCCGGGCCGTCGGGGTGAGCTGGGCGAGCAGGGCCTCGGCGGTCAGCGGGTGCTGGAAGGCGTACCAGTCGGGGGCGGGTTCGTCGGCCGCGACCAGGCGGGCCGTCACGCTCGCGTGCAGGTGGCTGAGCAGGCTCCGGTCGTCCGCGCCGGTCATCAGCTGGAGCACCGACAGGGGGAAGCGGCGGCCGAGCACGGCGGCGGCGGAGAGCAGGGTCTGCCCCTGCGGGCCGAGTTCGTCGATGCGGTGGATGGCGCCTTCGAGGAGCGCCCTCGGCACATTGCGGCGGAGGTTGCCGGCCACCCGCCAGGCGGCGTTCTCGCGGACCAGCGCGCCGCCGGTGACCGCGCCCTGGAGGAGCTCCTCGACCAGGAACGGGATGCCCGCGCTGTCCTCGCGGATCTGGGTCAGCACCTCGGCGGGCACCAGGCCGGGTTCGGTGTCCAGGCAGGAGGCGATCAGGCGGTCCACCTCGGCGCCGTCCAGCGGCGCCAGGCGGAAGACCGTTCCGCTGCGGCGGCGCCCGGCGGACTCGGCGAGCAGGAGGGCCTCGCCGGGCTCCGAGCGGACGGTCGCCACCAGCATGACCGGCTGCTGGTCGAGGTTGTCGACCAGGTACTCGACGACGGCCAGCGTCTCGGTGTCGGCGTCGTGCAGGTCCTCCAGGACGAGCAGGCAGCCCTGGTCGCGGCCGGCGGAGGCGAGCAGCCGCAGGACGGCCTCGGCGAGCACCACCGTCGACCCCTGGTCCGGGGTGCCGGTGCCCCAGTCCGGTATCAGCCGGCCGAGCACCGGGCGGTACGGGCCGAGGCTCGCCTCGTCCGGGGTCTCCCCGCCGCGCGAGAGCGGCATCAGCGCCTCGGTGAGCGGCCGGAGCGGCACCATCGGTCCGATGGTGCTGCTCCGGCCGCGCAGGACGCGGACTCCGGCGTCGACGGCGTCGCCGATCACTTCGGCCACCAGCCGCGATTTGCCGATTCCCCCCTCGCCGACCAGGAATGTGGTACAGCCGCGCGACCGGCGGAGATCCCGCAGTGATTCGCCGAGTTTGGCGACTTCGGCATCACGGCCGATGAGATGGGCTGCCCGCACACGCATAGCCCCGGATAGTAGTCGCTATCCCCACGGAGCGTCGCGTTCCTGTTCGGACGGGCTCTGTGTGAGCGCAGGTCAGAAGGGCACCGAGACGCTGGTGGTGATGGAGCCGAGGCCCACGACCACGCCACTGCCGAGGTTCATTCCGGCCAGCGCGCGGGTCCGGGCGCAGGCCCCGTTCCAGCGGACCAGCCGGATCTCGCCGGCCGGGTCCGGAATCGTCGCGGCCTGGTCGGTGGCCTCGCTGCGGACAGCACCGTTGTGCAGGGAGTAGGACATGGGGCTTTCCTTTCCATTCGGGAAGCGATGCGTGGTGATAAGTCGCGCTGTGCTCTGTGGTTCTCTGCAGTTTGATTCTTTTTCAGGTGTTTCAGGTGTTTCAGGTGTTTCTGTTCTATTCGGTTGTGTTCGGGGGGTCGGGGGTGGGGCGGCGGTTCAGGCGCGGCCGGCGCGCCCGCCGCCCGGGGCGGGGTCCAGCAGCAGGACGGCGGGCACGGTGTCGGCGAAGCCCAGGCGGAGCAGGGCGTAGCCGATGCCGGACAGCCCGGTGAGCAGTCCGGGCGTCGCCACCTGCCCGGGTGTCCCGCAGCGGGGCCCCCAGTCGTGGAGCTGTCCGAGGACCATCCCGGCCCGGCCGGTCAGGCTGTTCCGGGCACCGCCGTGGCCGCGCCCGGCGAGCGCCGCCAGCGCCTCCGCGGTGCCCAACTCGCCGTGGCAGAGGCTGAGGTCGGCCACCGGCTGCTGCCCGGTGAGCCGGCGGACGGCGTCCCCGAGCGGGCCATCGGCCGGCTCGGCGGACAGGCCCGCGTCGGCCGCCGCCAGCACGGTGCCGGCCGTCCCGGAGCACCAGCCGGTGGCGAGCCGGTCCGCGGCCAGCGCGGCGGTCAGCCGGGCCCGGCCGGCGGCGGCGAACCGCTCGCCCTCCGGGCCGCCGGTGAACCGGGCGTGCCGGGCGAGCGCCCAGCCGATGCCGGCCTCCCCGAAGGCGAAGCCGGCCCGCTCCGGGGCCGCGCCGCCGAGCGGACCGGGCGGCGGCAGCCGGAGCAGCCGTTCGGCGATCCGGTCCGCGAGGTCGGCGGCCTGCGCCAGCCCGCGCTCGCGGTGCACCGCGTGCAGGGCCGCGAGCGCGCCGGCCAGGCCCGCCGAGACGCCGGCCGGGGCGTCCTCGTCGAGCGCCGCCAGGGCCAGCGCGTCCAGCGCGGCCGGCAGGCACTCGGCGAGGCCGTCGTCGACCAGTCCGGCCAGCCGGGCGAGGGCGTAACAGAGACCGCCCAGGCCCTCGAAGCCGCCCGGGCCCACGGCCCGGCCCAGCGCCGGGTCGGCGGCCACCGCGGCGACGAGTTCGGGCAGCGGGGCGATCGCCGCCCGGGCCAGCCCGGTGTGCCGGGCGGAGCCGGTGAGCGCCCCGAGCTGGGCCAGGAACAGGGCCACTCCGCTGTAGCCCTGGGCCAGTCCGGCGCCCATCGGGAGCACCGTCCAGTGCTCGTCGACGGCCTCCAGGCCGATCCAGTTGACCCGGCCGTGCCCCTGGACGGAGCGGCCCACGATCTCGTCGGCGATCCCGGAGGCGGCGGCGAGCAGCGCGGACGGCTCCGGGACGGCGGCGGGCGAGGGGCGGGTGCGGCCGCCCGCCCGGTGCCGGGGGCCCGTGGCGTCGGGGCCGACGGAGGCCAGCGTGGCCGAGATGATCCACTCCTGGTCGTGGCGGTCGACGGTGTTCATGCCGTCGAGCTTCGCCCGGGCGGTGGCGAGGCCGGAGGTGTCCAGGACGCCGGGCACCGGGCTGCCGTCCGAGGCGAACACCTCGGGCGCGCCGGGCCGGTGGAAGAAGACCGGGATGTCACCGTCCCACAGGTCGGCGATCTCGTGCTCGATCAGCGCCTGCCGGGCCGGGTCGCCCTGCGACTCGGCCCAGAGCACCGCGAACACGGCGTCCCGGTCGAGCCCGTCGCCCAGCAGCTGCGGGTGGGTCGCCTCCTCCAGCAGGGTGGCGTACAGCATCGTCGGGCGGATCACGAGCCGGCCGACGGCCTCCGCACCGGTGGCCAGCAGCCCGGCCGGGTCGGCCAGTTCCGCCCGGTACCGGACGACGGCGTCGTACCCGGCGCGGAACCCGGCCAGGGTCGCGGACAGCCGGTCCGCGGCGCCGGCCCCCGGCACGGTGCCGTACGGGCGGTTCTGCGCGCCGGTGAACGGCACCGGCCGGCGCACCAGGCGCATCTCGTCCGTGCCGGCGCCCTCCCAGACCATCCGGGTGTTGGGGAACTCCCCGCCCGGTGCGGCGCCGAGGGCGGAGACGTCGACCGCGCCGAGCTCGCCCACCAGCAGCTGGGGCAGCAGGCAGGTCCGGTGCACCGAGGCGGCGTGCGCCGCGGCCGCCGGGTCCGGCAGGGTGGTGGCGCCCTCGCCCAGGACGGGGTGCAGCAGCGTCTCGACGTCGACGAGCACCGGCTGGTCGCCGTGCGCGAGGAGGTTCTCGCAGTGCAGGTCCACCCCTTCGAGGGTGTAGGCCAGGGCGAGCAGCGCGCCCTGCCGCCGGTGGAACCGGTCGATCTCGGTCAGCGAGCGGCAGACCCGGTGGTCGATGTACTCCAGCCAGCCGTAGCCCTTCCCGGCGACCCAGCGCGGGGTGCGCAGCCCCAGGCCCGGCGCCTTGGTGTCCAGCCAGCCCACCATGTCGTCCAGCAGCGCGTGCTGGCCGATCGGCCTGGGCTTGTAGACCACGCCGGCGCCGCCGGCGAACCACAGCACCGCCACCGACCGGCCCTGCTGGTGGAAGTCCCCGTGGCCCAGCTCGACGGCGGCCAGCGGGCCCTGGTCGTGCCCGCCGAACAGCTCCGCGGTGAGCGCCGGCCGGTCGGCGGCGAGCCGGGTCAGCAGCTCGGCGCCGGACCGGGCGGTGTTGCGGCACATCCGGGCCAGCAGCCGGGCCAGCACCGGGTACCGGGTGAACAGCCGGGCCAGCCCGGCCCGGGTGCCCGTCCGGGCCGCGAAGTCGGCGAACCGGGCCGCGCCGGTGGCGCCGGCCAGGCCGCCCGCGGCCCGGGCGGCGGCGAGTTCCACGACCAGCGTCCGGGCCGCCTCGCCGGCCAGGCGCTCCGCCAGCCAGCGCGTGTACGCCGGGGCGAACACCGCCAGGTCGCCCGGGGCGGCGCCGCCCGCCCGGGCCTGCTCCGTCAGTTCGCCGACGGCGGCGGCCACCAGCGGGCGCAGCAGCGGGGCGAACACCGCCGCCCCCTCGGCCGCTTCGGCGGGGACGCCACCGGGCCGCTCCGGCGCGGCGGCGAGGGCCTGCTCCGGCGCGGCGGCGAGGGCCCGCTCCGTGAACTCCGCCCACGCGGGCTTGGCCAGCCGGCCGGCCAGGCGCTCCGGCGGTTCGGCGGCGAGCGCCGCGGCCTGCCCCGCATCGACGCCCAGCCGGGCCAGCCGCACGGACTCGCAGGCCCGCTCGACCGCCGAGCGGGTGCGCGCCCCGGCCGTCGGGCCCGCCGCCGGCGCCACCGGCGGGTGCGGGGCCGACAGCCGTTCGCGCAGCGTCGCGGCCGGCGCCCACCAGGTGGGCGCCGGCCCTGAGGCCCGGGGGGCGGGGTCGGTTGTGGTCACGTCCGCCACCCTTCCAGCGGCACGACCCGTCCGTACAGGGGAGCACCACCCGTAGATTTCGTCGCGGACTACCCAGACGACGTACCCGCCGTGCCCCACCTTCTCGGGACCGGGTGGTCCGACGGGTGACGGGGGGCGGGCGCGGGGTCGGCCGCAGGGGCGCGGAGCTGCGGCGGAGCGGGCCCGGGGGCACCCGGGACCGGTGGCCGGATCCGGTCACGCCGCGGGCGGGGGCCGTGGCACGGCCGGGTACGGCCCGCCGCGGCGGGGAAAGCGGGTGATCGCGCCCCATGCGGCGCGGCACACCGGAAGCGAAGACTCCTCGCCGAGAGGTTCACCCCACGCTGACCGAGGAGTGCACATGGGCAACCCCCTGCCGCTTTGCGTCGTGGCCCTGGACCCGGTGCTCGAAGCCGGCGCCGTGAGCGCGCTGTCCGGCAACCCGGACATCGCCCTGGTCCAGCCCGAGGAGAAGGCCGACGTCGCCGTCGTCCTGGTCGACCGGGTGGACCGCCAGGAGCTCGACCTGGTGACCGCGACGCGTACCGGCCCGCACCGGCCCGCCATCGTCGTGATCGCCGCCGACCTGTCCCCGGCCGAGGCCGCCGACGCCATCAACGCCGGGGCCCGCGGTCTGCTGCGCCGGCGCGAGGTCAACGCCGACCGCCTGGCGCGGACCGTGCTCACGGTGGCCGGCGGCGACTGCACCGTACCGCCCGACCTGATCGACGGACTCCTCGACCACGGCACCGAGCTCGACCCGCACCCCGGCGCCCGGGGCCACGGGCCCGGCTGGGGCCTGGACGAGCGGGAGCGCGCCGTCCTGCGACTGGTGGCCGACGGCCACGAGACCGACGAGATCGCCCGGGAGCTCTGCTACTCCGCACGGACCGTCACCACCGTGGTCCGCGACATCACCCAGCGGTTCCGGCTCCGCAACCGCGCCCACGCGGTGGCCTACGCGCTGCGGGCGGGTCTGCTGTGAGCGCCCTCGCCCTCGGGACCAGGCCCGAGACCGGAAGACGGCCGGGCGGGCTGCGCGTCCACCTCGGCCCGGCGGGCGGGCCGGCCCGCGAAGCGGTGGCCGCCAACCTGCGCCGGGCCGGCATCGAACTCGCGGCCGCCCGCTCCGAGGCCACCGTCCGGGTGGCCGCCGGGCCGACGCCCGGCGCCGCGCTCGACGGCTGGCCGGAGCCCGACGGCGCCCCGCTGCTGCTGGTCGCCGACACCTTCACGGCCGCCGGGGTCCGGCGGGCCGTCCGGGCCGGGGCGGTGGCCATGCTGCAGTCCACCGAGGCCACCCCGGAACGCCTGCTCACCGCCGTCCGCTGCGCCCGGCACGGGGAGGGCCGGATGCCCTACGGCGTCCTGGTCGGCCTGCTCGGTCCGACCCGGCAGGGCGACCCGGCACCGCACCGGCCCGCCCCCGACTCGCCGCTGACGGCCCGCCAGACGGGCGTCCTGCGCCTGGTCGCCGAGGGGCACGGCAACGCGGCCATCGCCCGCGAACTCTCCTGCTCCGAGCACACCGTGAAGAACGTCATCTACGACCTGATGGCCCGGCTCCAGGTCCGCAACCGGGCGCACGCGGTGGCCCACGCCGTCCGCACCGGGCTGATCTGACCCGGCGCGCCCCCGGGTCGGCCACCCCGGCCCGATGGCACCCACCCCGGCCCGATGGCGCCGACCCCGACCGGACCCCGACGGCGCCGCCCCGGCCCGCCGCCGACCAGAGACATTGACGCAGCAAAAGCGGCGCCCCGCGCTGCCGCTCCTTCCCTACTCCCCCGCCGCACCCGACCGGCAAGCTCCGGTTGTGCCCCGACCACCCGGGGCGCGCGACGTTCTGACTACCCCTTTGGAGGTGAGCCGGTGGACCGCGGTGACGTCCGGACGACATCCTTCTCGCAGCAGCGGCTGTGGTTCCTCGACCAGCTGCGGCCCGGTACGGCGGACCATCTGCTGCCGCTGGCCCTGCGCCTGCGCGGCAGCCTCGACGCCGCCGCCCTCGCCGCCGCCCTGGCCGCCGTGGTCGAGCGGCACGAGGTGCTGCGCACCCGGTACGCGGCCGCCGACGGCGAGCCGGTGGCCCGGGTGGCGCCCTCCGTCGAGGTGCCGCTGGAGACCGTGGCGGCGCCCGCCCCCGGCGAGGCCGGCATCACCGCCGTCCTCGACGAGGTGCTGGGCCGGCCGATCGAGCTGTCGACCGCGCCGCCGCTGCGCGCCACCCTGGCCCGGCTGGCGGCCGACGACCACCTGCTGGTCGTCGTGGTGCACCACATCGCCTTCGACTTCTCCTCCTGGAACGTCCTCACCCGCGACCTGGCGGCGGCCTACCGCGCGGCGACCACCGGCGGCCCCGTCGGCCTCCCGGAACTGCCTTTGCAGTACGCCGAGTTCGCGGCCCGGCAGCAGGAGCGGAGCACCGGTCCCCGGCTCGCCCGCCAGCTCGGCTACTGGGGCTCCCGGCTGGCCGGCCTGCCGCCCCTGGAGCTGCCCACCGACCGTGCCCGGCCCGCCGAGTGGGACGGCGCCGCCGCGGTGGCCCGGTTCACCCTCCCGGCCGAGCTGGTGGCCCAGGCCGACCGGCTGGCCCGGTCCCGGCGGGCCACCCGGTTCATGGTGCTGCTGGCGGCCTTCCAGGCCCAGCTGGGCCGCTACAGCGGGCAGCGCGACTTCGCCGTCGGCACCCCGGTCGCCGGCCGGGGCCAGGCCGCCACCCGGGAGCTCATCGGCCCGTTCGTCAACACCGTGGTGCTGCGCGCCGACCTGTCCGGCCGGCCGAGCTTCGGCGAGCTGGTGGACCGCGTCCGGGCCGGCTCCCTCGCCGACCTCTCGCACGCCGAGACGCCCTTCGAACGCGTCGTCACCGAGCTGGCCCCGGCCCGCGACCTCAGCCGCAACCCGCTCTTCCAGGTCTCCTTCCTGACCCTCGACGCGCAGGCCGAACCGCCCGCGCTGCCCGGGCTGGACGTCGAGCTGGTGCCCACCCCCGTCGCCGGGACGCCGTTCGACCTGGCGCTGGACCTGCTCGGCCGCCCCGACGGCAGCCTGGGCCTGCGGCTGCAGTACGCCACCGCGCTGTTCACCCCGGAGACGGCGGCCCGCCTCACCGATGACTACGTCCAGCTGCTGCGCGCCGTGCTCGCCGCCCCGGACGAGCCGCTCGCGCTCGCCACCGCGCAGCTCGCGCCGCTGCCCTCCGGCGAGCGCCGCCGCCGGCTCGCGCTGGGCCAGGGCGCCGCCCGCGCGGTGCCCTCCCCCACCGTCACCGACCTCTTCGAGCAGCAGGCCCGCAGCACCCCGGACGCCCCCGCCGTCCGCTCCTCGGACGGCGCGCTGAGCTACGCCGAACTCGACGCCCGGGCCGACCGGTTGGCCCGGCGGCTGCGCGACCTCGGCGTCGACCGCGGCGTGCGGGTCGGCGTCCTGCTGGAGCGCGGCACCGGCCTGCTCACCGCCCTGCTCGCCGTCCTCAAGGCGGGCGGCGGCTACGTCCCGCTCGACCCGATGCACCCGGTGAAGCGGATCGGCTACCTGGTCGAGGACACCGGGGCCGCGGTGGTGGTCACCTCCGGGCCGCTGGCCGAGCGGGTGGCCGGCACCGCGGCGACGACCCTGCTGCTCGACGGCGACGAACCGGCCGGCGGCGAACCGGCCCGCGACGAACCGGCCGAGGCCTCGACCGGCACGCCGGCCCGGCTCGACCGGACCACCGGCCAGGACGACCTCGCCTACGTGTTCCACACCTCCGGCTCGACCGGCATGCCCAAGGGCGTGCAGATCCCGCACCGGGCGCTGACCAACTTCCTCCACTCGATGGCCGCCCGGCTCGACCTGCCGCCCGGCGCCACCGTCCTCGGGGTGACCACCGCCTCCTTCGACCCCTCGATGCTGGAGCTGTGCCTGCCGCTGCTGACCGGCGCCCGCCTGGTGCTGGCCGACACCGAGCAGGCCCGCGACCCGGAGCGCCTGATCCGCCTGATCGGCGAGGCCCGCCCGGACGTGCTCCAGGCCACCCCCTCGATGCTGCGGATGCTGACCGACACCGGCTGGACGCCCGGCCCCGGCCTCACCGTGCTCTCCGGCGGCGAGAAGCTCCACACCGAGCTGGCCGCGACGCTCGCCGCCGGCGGCGCCCCGGTCTGGGACCTCTACGGGCCGACCGAGGCGACCATCTGGACGAGCGTCGCCCGCCACGGCGCCGACGGCTCCGTGCTGACCTGGGCCGCGGTGCACAACACCACCGTCCGGGTGCTCGACGACCGGCTGGAGCCGGTGGCCGAGGGCGGCACCGGGCAGGTCTGCATCGGCGGCGACGGCCTCGCCTGGGGCTACCGCGGGCGGCCCGGCCAGACCGCCGGCGCCTTCCTCCCCGACCCGCACGCCACCGCCCCCGGCGGCCGGCTCTACACCACCGGCGACCTCGGCCGGCTCCGCCCGGACGGCTCGCTCGAAATCCTCGGCCGCAGCGACCACCAGGTGAAGATCCGCGGCCACCGGATCGAACCGGGCGAGATCGAGGCCGCGCTGCTCGCCCTGGCGGGCGTGCGCTCCGCCGTCGTCCACCCGACCCCGGACGGCACCGGCGGCCGGCAGCTCACCGCGTACCTGGTCGCGGAGGACGCCGAACGGCCGCCCACCGCCGAGGACCTGCGCGCCGCGCTGCTCGACTCGCTGCCCCACCACCTCGTCCCGGCCGCGTTCGTCCTGCTGGACGCGATCCCGACCGCCGTCAGCGGCAAGGTCGACCGGCACGCGCTGCCGGTGCCGGAGCCCCGCACGGCCGCCCCGGCCACCGCCGCCCCGCGCACCCCGCAGGAGCGGGCCGTGGCCGAGGTCTGGGAGGAGGTCCTCGGCGCCACCGGGATCGGCGTCCACGACGACTTCTTCCGGCTCGGCGGGCACTCGCTGCTCGCCACCCGGGTGTCCGTCCGGCTGCGGGCCGCCCTCGGCGTGGACGTGCCGGTGCGGGCGCTCTTCGACCACCCCACCGTCGCCGCGCTGGCCGCGGCCCTGGACGGCTACCCGCGGACGGCCGTGGCCGGCCCGCTGCCCCGGCTGACCGCCCGCCCCCGCGGCGACCGCGCGACCGCCGGCCGCTGACCGACCCGCACCCCCTCCTTGCCCCCTCGCCCCAAGGACCCGCCATGACCACCGCCACCACCACCGACACCTCCGTCTTCGAGAAGCTCGAATCCGAGGTGCGGATGTACTGCCGCACCTTCCCCGTGGTGTTCGAGCGCGCCAAGGGCGCGCTGCTGCACACCGACGACGGCCGGGCCTTCATCGACTTCTTCTGCGGCGCCGGCAGCCTCAACTACGGGCACAACAACGACGCGGTCAAGCAGCGCGTCCTGGAGTACCTCGCCGCCGACGGCGTGATGCACGGCCTGGACATGCACACCGTCGCCAAGCGCGAGTTCCTCACCCGGTTCAACGAGGTCGTCCTGCAGCCGCGCGGGCTCGACTTCAAGGTGCAGTTCACCGGCCCGACCGGCACCGACGCGGTGGAGGCGGCCCTCAAGCTGGCCCGCCGGGCCACCGGCCGCACCGGGCTGACCGCCTTCACCGGCGGCTACCACGGCATGTCCCGCGGCTCGCTGGAGATCACCGGCAGCCGCCGGGCCCGCCGGGCCGGCGGGGTGGCCGGCGGCGACGTGACCTTCGTCCCCTTCGAGGACGGCCCGCTCGGCCCGTTCGACTCGATCGACCTGATCGAGCGCCTCTGGGCCGACCCGTCCTCCGGCACCGAGCCGCCGGCGGCCGTCGTCGTCGAGCCGGTCCAGATGGAGGGCGGCGTCTACCCGGCCGGCCGGGAGTGGCTGCGCCGCCTGCGCGCCCTCACCGAGCGGTACGGCGTGCTGCTCGTCCTCGACGAGATCCAGTCCGGCTGCGGCCGCACCGGCACCTTCTTCGGCTTCGAGGAGGCCGGGATCGTGCCGGACATCGTCACCGTCTCCAAGTCGCTCAGCGGCTACGGCCTGCCGCTGTCGCTCACGCTGTTCCGCCGCGAGCTCGACCTGTGGCAGCCCGGCGAGCACACCGGCACCTTCCGCGGCAACCAGCTGGCCTTCGTCGCCGCCACCGCCGCGTGCGAACTCTGGCAGCAGGACGCCTTCCTGACCGGCCTGCGGAACAACTCGGCCCGGCTCGACCGGTTCCGGGCGGACCTCGGCACGCTCGACCCGGAGCTCGTGCTGCGCGGCCGGGGCATGGTGCTCGGCATCGACACCGCCCGGGCCGGCGGCCCCGACCGGGCCGAGCGCGTCCAGCGGTACGCCTTCGACCACGGCCTGATCGTCGAGCGCTGCGGCCGGTACGACGAGGTCCTCAAGGTGATGCCGCCGCTGACCATCACGCCCGAGCTGCTCGACGAGGGCCTCGGCGTCCTGCGCGACGCCCTGCGCGCGGGCTGACGGCCCGCCACCCGCCACCTGCCACCCGCCGCCCGAGGAGGAACCCCCGATGCCCCGACCGCCCCGCCGCCACCTGGTCTCCGTCGACGACCTCACCGACCGCGAGCTGCGCTGGATCGCGCACCGCGGCGCCCAGTACGCCGCCGGGGAGTGCGAGAGCGCCCGGCCGCTCGCCGACGCCGTCGTCGGCGTGCTGTTCCGCAAGACCTCCACCCGCACCAGGACGGCGTTCTCCGCGGGCGCGCTGCGGCTCGGCGCGAAGCTGATCACCTACGGCCCCGGCGACCTCCAGGAGAACACCGGCGAGAGCGCCGAGGACACCGGCGACGTGCTCTCCCGGATGCTCGACGTGCTGGTGGCGCGCACCGCCGGCAGCACCGAGGAGCTCCGCGCCTACGCCGCGCAGCAGCGGATGGCCGTCGTCAACGCGATGAGCGCCGCCGAGCACCCCACCCAGGCGCTCACCGACCTCACCACCATGCTCGGCCGCTTCGGGCGGATCGAGGGGCTGAGCGTGCTGTACGCCGGCGAGGGCAACAACACCGCCTCGGCGCTGGCCCTCGCCCTCGCCCGCTTCCCCGGCACCGAGCTGCACCTGCGGACCCCGGCCGGCTACGGGCTCGACCCGGCCTACCTCGACCGCGCCCGGACCCTCGCCAAGGAGTCCGGCGCCCTGGTCGAGGAGCGGCACGACATGGACGACCTGCCGGAGGCCGACGTCGTCTACACCACGCGCTGGCAGACCACCGGCACGGCCAAGGCCGACCCCGACTGGCGGCGCTCCTTCGAGCCGTTCCGGGTGGACGCCTCCGTGCTCGCGGCCTGCCCCGGCGCCGTCTTCATGCACGACCTGCCGGCGCACCGCGGCGACGAGGTCACCGCCGAGGTGCTGGACGGCCCCGCGAGCATCGCGTTCCAGCAGGCCGAGAACAAGTACCACAGCGCCCGCGCGGTCCTGGAGTGGTGCCTCGGCGGCATCCCGGCCGAGCAGGCCTGACGGTCGGTCGGCCACCGGCGGACGACCCGGCGCACATTTCCCAGGGAGGTAGCTCAGCAATGTCCGACACCATACGAATGCCCGGCGGTGGGTGGCGCCTGTGGCCGCACTTCGCGCTCCGCGGGCCGGGCTTCCCCGCCGCCGGAGTGCTCCGGCTGGCGCCGGAGGGCCTGGCCGCGGCCGCCGACAAGTTCACCCCCGGCGAGGTACCGGCGGCGGCCGACTGGGAGGCCTTCGAGGAGACCTTCACCGCCGCCGCCGTGCAGACCGCGCGGGACCTCCAGGAGATCGCCGCCTCGGGGCCGTTCCGGGCCGCGGTGGCCTGGCAGAACCGCGCGGTGCTCGGCACCGGCATCAAGTCGTTCCTCGACTGGACGCCGTCCGCCGAAGGCCGCACCAGCATGCCCCGCCAGCGCGAGGAGCTCGTCGCGCACTACTGGCAGCGGTTCTGCGTCAAGAACGACACCATCGGCTTCTTCGGCCCGGTCGGCTGGGGCACCTTCGACACCGCCCGGCGCGGCGTCGAGGTCCACCCCGGCACCGGCCTGGTCGCCGACTCCCGGGTGTACTTCTCCAGTTGGTCCATGGACGCGCTGGCGAAGGCGATCGAGCGCGACCCCCGGGTGCGCGACTGGACGCCGCCGCGGCCGGTGCCGTTCGTCCGGGCGGCCGAGGGCACGGTGCTCGTGCCCGGCCGCCCGCCGCAGCCGGCCGCCGAGCCCGCGCTCACCGTCTTCCGGCTCTGCGACGGCCGCCGGACCCCGGCCGAGATCGCCGGGCTGGCCGCCCGGGAGCTGGGCCGGCCGCTGTCCGCCGCGGAGGTCACCGCCGCCCTGGAGTGGCTGGTCGCCCGCCGGGTGGTGCTGTGGAAGCTCGACGTGCCCGCCGGCACCTACCCCGAGCAGGAACTGCGGGCGATGCTGGAGCGCATCGGCGACGCCGAGGTGCGCGACCCCGCGCTGGCCCGGCTGGCGGTGCTCGAACAGGGCCGCGACCGGGTGCAGCGGGCCGGGACCGACCCCGAGGAGCTCACCGCCGCGCTCGCCGCGCTGGAAGCCGACTTCGCCACGATCACCGAGGTCGCGGCGGTCCGCGAGAAGGGCGCCCGGACGGCGCCCAACCGCGCCCTGGTCTACTCCGACACCCGCCGGTCCGCCACGGCGACCGTGGGCACCGCCGTCCTGGAGCAGCTCGCCCCGCTGGAGCTGTGCATGACCGCCGCCCGCTGGCTGACCAACCGGTACGCGGAGGCGGTCGGCGCGCGCATCCGCACGGCCTACCTCGCCCTGCGCGAGCGCAGCGGCGGCCCGGTGGACCTCGGCTCGCTCTGGTTCGCCTGCCTGCCCGCCCCGCACCCGGAGTCGATCGCCGACGCCGACCGGATCCAGGCCGACCTGCGCGAGCGCTGGCGGCGGATCATCGACGCACCGGCCGGCGCCCGGCGGGTCACCCTCGCGTCGGCCGACATCGCCGAGCAGGTCCACGCGGCGTTCCCGGACGAGGGCCGGGGCTGGTCGCTCAGCCGGTACATCAGCCCCGACCTGATGATCATCGCCGAGGACCTCGCGGCCGTCGAACGCGGCGAGTTCGAGCTCGTCATCGGCGAGCTGCACGTCGCGATGAACACCCTCGGGCAGTCCCTCTTCGTCCACCAGCACCCCGACCGCGAGCAGCTGATCGACGAGACCACCCGCGACTTCCCCGGCCCGCGCCTGCTCCCCATGCTGCCCAAGGAGCTGCCGCTCAAGTGGTCCGCCCGCAGCCGGCAGGCGCTCTCCCGCCCGCAGGACCACTACGTCGCGCTCACCGACCACACCGCCGACCCGCACCGCCCGCGCACCGTCCGCTCCGGCGACGTGCTGGTCGAGGAGCGGGACGGACGGCTGGCCGCCGTACTGGCCGACGGTTCGGAGTTCGACCTGCTCGACGTCTTCTGCCACGCGCTCACCAACCGCGTGATGGACCGCTTCACGCTGCGCTCGGACGGCGACCACTCACCGCGGATCACCATCGACTCCACCGTGGTCGCCCGGGAGACCTGGCGGTTCGCCGGCGCGGCGCTGGACTTCGCGGACGAGAAGACCGAGGCCCGGCGCTTCGTCCGGGCCCGGCAGTGGCGCGACGCCCACGAGCTGCCCCGCTTCGTCTTCGTGGTCTCCCCCACCGAACCCCGGCCGTTCTTCGTCGACTTCGACAGCCCCGTCTACGTCACCATCCTGGCCAAGGCGGCCCGCCGGCTCGCCCGCAAGGACCCCGACGCCCGACTGACCGTCAGCGAGATGCTCCCCACCCCCGAGCAGGCCTGGCTCACCGACGACCGGGGCGAGCGCTACACCTCCGAACTGCGCCTCGTCGCCGTCGACCGGACGACCGGGACGGAGGAGCCGGCATGAGCACCCCCGCCGGGGCCACCTTCGTCGACGCCATCCGCGCCCACGCCGACCGCGCACCGCACGCCCCCGCCCTGCTGACCGCCGCCGGCCCGGTCGGCTACGGCGAACTCGCCGCCCGGATCGACCGTCTCGCCGCCCACCTCGCCGCGCAGGGCCTCGGACCGGAGCGGGTCTGCGCACTGGCGCTGCCCCCCGGCACCGACGCCGTGGTCGCGACCGCCGCCGTCGTCCGGACCGGCGGGGCGTTCCTCGCCCTGGACACCGAACTGCCCGACGGGCGGCTCGCCGCACTGGCCGCCGGCGGCGGCGCGGCGCACCTGCTCACCACCTCGGCCCTGGCCGAGCGCCTCGGCCCGCTCGTCGACGCGCCCGCCGTCCTGCTCGACCGGCTGCCCGCCGAGGCGCCGCCGGCCCCCGCGCACCCCGCCCCGCACCCGCGCTCGCTCGCCTACGTCAGCCACACCTCCGGCTCGACCGGCACGCCCAACCCCGTCCTGATCGAGCACCGCGGCCTGGACACCTATCTGCGCGCGGTCGCCCGCGACAACGACCTCGGCCCCGGCACCGTGACCCTCCAACTCGCCCCGCCCGGCTACGACGCGTCCATCCGGGACACCTTCGCCCCGCTCACCGCCGGCGGCTGCGTCGTCCTCGTCGAACGCTCGCGCCTGCTGCGCGCCGAGGCCTTCGCCGACACCGTCGCCGAGTACGGCGTCGACACCGTCCTCAGCACCACCCCCTCCTTCCTCACCTTCCTCGCCCAGCACCCCCGCGCGGCCGAACGGCTGCGCACCCTGCGCCTGCTCTGCTCCAGCGGCGAATCGCTGCGGCCCTTCCTCGCCGCCGGCGGCCGCGCCCTGATCGGCGGCCGCCTGGTCAACCAGTACGGGCCCACCGAGTGCACCATGACCTCCACCCGGTACGAGGTGCCGGCCGAGCCGGACACCTCCACCGACACCGTCGGCACCCCGATCGACGGCACCCTCGTACGGCTGCTCGACCCGCAGGGGCGCGACGTCCCGGCCGGGCAGGTCGGCGAGGTGCACATCGGCGGCGCCGGGGTGGCCCGCGGCTACGGCGGGCTGCCCGGCCTGACGGCCGACCGCTTCCCGCCCGACCCGTACGGCCCGCCCGGCGCCCGGCTCTACCGGACCGGCGACCTCGCCCGGCGCAGCCCCGACGGGACGCTCGACTACCTCGGCCGGGCGGACCGCCAGATCAAGATCCGCGGCCACCGGGTGGACCCGGCCGAGATCGAGGGCGCCCTGCTCACCCACCCCGGGATCACCGGCGCCGTGGTGATCGCCGAGACCGACGACCGGGGCCGGACCTGGCTCGACGCCCACGTCACCGGCCCGCTCGACGGCACCACCGACGCCGGGCTGCGCGCCCACCTCGCGCGCACCCTGCCGCCGCACATGATGCCCCGGCGCTTCACCCGGCTGGAGCGCCTGCCCGTGACGCACAGCGGCAAGGCCGACCGCCGCGCCCTGCGCGCACCCGTGCCGGAGGCCGTCGCGTGAGCGCCGCCGACACCCGGGTCGCGACCGCCACGGACACCCCGGTCGGGCCGGCCGACGTGCTGGCCGCCGCCGAGCGGATCGCCCCGTACGTGCGGCACACCCCGCTGCTGCGCTGCGAGTCCCTGTCCGACCTGCCCGGTCTGCCCGCCCTCCCCGGTCGGCCTGGCCTGCCCGGCCTGCCCGGTCTGCCCGGTCTGCCCGGTCTGCTCGTCAAGGCCGAACACCTGCAGCACAGCGGCTCGTTCAAGCTGCGCGGCGCGGCCAACGCGATGCTCGCCCTCGGCGCCGACGAGGTCGTCGCCGGTTCCTCCGGCAACCACGGCATCGCGGTCGCCACCCTCGCCCGCACCCTCGGCGTCCGGGTCACCGTGGTGATGGCCGCCGGCGCCGCCGAGGCCAAGGAGCTGGCGATCCGGGCGCTCGGCGGCGAGGTCCTGCGGGTGCCCGGCGGGGTGGCCGAACGCGACCGGTACGCCAAGGACCTCGCCGCCCGCACCGGGGCGGCGCTGGTTCCCTCCTCCGACCACGAACTCGTGATCGCCGGACAGGGCACCGTCGGCCTGGAGGTGTTCCGGGACGCCCCCGACCTCGACACGATCTTCGTCCCGGTCGGCGGCGGCGGCCTGCTGGCCGGCGTCTGCCTCGCGGCCGCCCGCCTCCCGAGGCCGGTCCGCGTCGTCGGCGTGGAGCCCGAGCAGGCCCGCCGCTACGCCCGCTCGCTCGCCGCCGGCCGACCGGTCGAACTGCCGCCCAGCGACACCGTCGCGGACGGGCTGCGCGGCCAGCGGCCCGGCGAGCTGATCCTCCCGATCGTCCGGCACCGGGTCGACGAGCTGATCGGTGTCGACGACGCGGCGGTCCTGCACGCGATGGACGTGCTGCACCGGGCCGGCATCGCGGCCGAACCCAGCGGCGCCGCCGCCCTCGCCGGAGCGCTGCGCTCCGGCGCCCCGGGCCGGAGCGCGGTCGTCGTCTCCGGCGGCAACTCCGCCGCCGTCCTGGCCGCCGCCGCAGCAGCGGCGCGCTGACCGCCCCCTCCCCTCTCCCCGCACACCCACCCCTTCGGAAGGACCGACCATGACCACCATCGACACCGCCGAACTCGCCGGGCAGATCGCCGGCTTCTACCGCGAGACGCTGGGCGACGACTCGCTCGACACCGACAGCGACTTCTTCGAGGCCGGCGGCGACTCGCTCGCCGCCTTCCAGATCGTCGACCGGCTCCAGGAGCTGGTCGGTGCCGAGATCGCCGTCGCCCTGGTCTTCACCTACCCGTCCCCCGCGGAGCTCGCGGAGGTCGTCGTCGACGACCTGTCCCTCGCTCCCGCGTCGGCCTAGGAGGCACCGGAATGCACGAGGAATCCGTCTCCCTGAGCGGCCGGTGGCGGCTGTGGGACCAGGTCGCGGTGCGCGGCCCCGGGTTCCCGGCCGATGGGGTGCTCCGGCTGGCGCCGGAGGGCCTGGGCGCGGCCGCGGACAAGTTCGGGGCCCGGGACAAGCTCTCCGGTGCCGCCTGGCAGGCCTTCGAGGAGGAGTTCACGCAGGCCGCCGCCCTGGCCGCCGCGAACGCGCAGGAGATCGCCGCCTCCGGGTCGTTCCGGGCGGCCGTCGCCTGGCAGAACCGCAGCGTGCTGGACTCGGCGATCCGGCCCTTCCTCAACTGGTCGCCCGCGACCGAGGGCCGGACGTTCAAGCAGCGCCAGCGCGAGGAGCTCGTCGCCCACTACTGGCAGCGGTTCTGCGTCAAGAACGACACCATCGGCTTCTTCGGCCCGGTCGGCTGGGGCACCTTCGACACCACCCGGCCCGGCATCACCGTCGACCCGGGCACCGGGCTGATCGCCTCCTCGGAGGTCTTCTGGTCCAGCTGGTCGATGGACGCGCTGGCCCGCGAGATCGGCGCCGATCCGGCGGTACGCGCCTGGACCGCGCCCCGCCGGGTGCCGTTCGTGCGGCTGGAGGAGGCCGCGGTCCGCGTCCCCGGCCGCCCGCTGCGCCCGGTGCCGCCGGAGACGCTGCGGGTGCTGCGGCTCTGCGACGGCACCCGCTCGGCGCACGCCGTCCAGCAGGAGATCGGCCCGCAGACCGACGTCCCCGCCCTCCTCGACGAACTCGTCCGGCTGCGCTGGATCACCTGGCAGCTCGACGTCCCCGCCGACATCCGGCCCGACCGCCGGCTCCGCACCGCCCTGGAGCGGATCGGTGAGCCGGCCGTGCGCGCCACCGCCCTGGCCCGGCTCGACGAGCTGGAGCGCGCCGGCGAGGCCGTCCGGGCGGCCGCCGCCGACCCCGAGCGCCTGGTGGCCGCCCTCACCGAGGTCGAGCAGACCTTCCAACGGGTGACCGACGCGGCCGCCAAGCGCGAGAAGAGCGGCACCACGGCGCCCGGCCGCGCCGTGGTCTACCAGGACTGCCGGCGGGCCGCCCGGGTGACGCTCGGCAGCAAGGTGCTGGAGGCCCTCGCCCCGCTCGACCTGCTGATGGACGGCGCCGCCTGGCTCGCCTCGGCCCTGGCCGCCCGGGTGGCCGGCCGCGTCGCCGAGGTGTACGAGAAGCTGCGCGCCGACACCGAGCCCGACCGCCCGGTGGACCTCGCCACCTTCTGGTTCGCCTGCATGCCCGTCCTGCACGGCGCCGCGGGCGCCGACGCCGCCGAGCTCCAGGCCGAGTTCGAGCGCCACTGGCAGCGGATCCTGCCCTCCTCGGACGGGGTGCGCCGGGTCACCGTCGCGGCCGCCGACCTCGCCGACCGGGTCGCGGAGGCCTTCGGCCCCGCCACCGCCGCGGGCTGGACCGCCGCACGGTACATCAGCCCGGACATGATGATCGCGGCGGAGGACACCGCGGCGATCGACCGCGGCGAGTTCGAACTCGCGCTGGGCGAACTGCACCTGGCCGCGAACACGCTCGGCAACGAGCTGTTCGTCAACCAGCACCCCGAGCCCGCGGAGCTGTTCGACCGGACCGACCGCGACCACCCGGCGCCGCGGCTGATGCCGCTGCTGCCGAAGGAGCACAAGGCCCGGCTCTCCGCCCGGATCCGGCACGCGCTGGTCCGCCCGCAGGACTACCAGGTCGCCCTGCTCGACAACACGGCCGACCCGCACCGCGACCGGACGGCGCCGAGCGCCGACGCCGTGGTGGAGCAGCGGGACGGCCGGCTGACCGTGGTGCTGCCCGACGGCGCCGTGTTCCCGGCGATCGAGGTCTTCTCGCACGTCCTGACCACCCTGGTGATGGACCGCTTCCGGCTCCTGCCGGAGGCCGACCACTCCCCCCGGATCACCATCGACAAGATGGTGGTGGCCCGGGAGACCTGGCGCTTCACCGGGCCCGCGCTGGACTTCGCGGACGAGAAGACCGAGCCCCGCCGGTTCGTCCGGGCCCGGCACTGGCGCGATGCCCACGAGCTGCCCCGCTTCGTCTTCGTGGTCTCCCCCACCGAACCGCGGCCGTTCTTCGTCGACTTCGACAGCCCGGTCTACGTCAACATCCTCGCCAAGGCCGCCCGCCGGCTGACCCGCAAGGACCCGGACGCCCGACTGACCGTCACCGAGATGTTCCCCACCCCCGAACAGGCCTGGCTCACCGACGACCAGGGCCGGCGCTACACCTCCGAACTGCGCCTGGTCGCGGTGACCGACTGACCCACCTGCACCACGGAACACACCGACCCCGGGCCGGGCTCCCCCAGGAGCCCGGCCCGGTCGCGTGGGCGCCCGCCCGGCGTGGACCGACCACGCCGGGCGGGCGATTCAGCCGTCGGCCGGGAGCACCCCGGGTACCGGATCACGGCCCCCGGGCGGGTGGTCCGGCAGCAGGGGCGTGATCACCGAGGGGCCGGTGAACTCGGTGGCCAGCGCGTCCATGATCAGTTCGTCGCAGATCCTGCCGAGCCAGTACCCGGCCTCGCGCAGGGCACCAACGGTGCGGAATCCGGCCTTCTCGTAGGCGCGGACACCGGCTGTGTTGGGGGCGAGGACCTTGAGCCAGACCATCCGCAGGTTGGTGATGTGGAAGGCGTAGTCGAGGGTGAGGCGGGTGGCCGCGGCCCCGAGGCCCTTGCCGCGGGCCTCGGGGGCGAGCATCACGACGTACTCGGCGGTACGGACGGAGGGGTCGGGCAGCAGCGTGCTGACTCCGGCCGGGACCGGCCGGCCGCCGGTGAGGTCGTAGACCGTGAAACGGATGTTGTCGCCGCGGAGCTGGTGCGCGATGCCCTCGGTGCGGGCCTCCAGCGACTCGGGCTGCTGGCGGCCGTAGCCGACGAGCAGGGCGGGGTCCTGTTCCCAGCGCCAGTAGGTCTCCACCAGGTCGGCACGGTAGGGGCCGAGGCCACAGGTGTCGTCGCGGACCCAGACGGTCGGCTCAGGACCGGTCGGCTCAGGGCTGGCGGTGATGGCGGGCTCCGAGGGTGAGGACGGGCGTGTAGGCCCCGGTGGACGGTGGCTCGGCGACCGGGGCGCCGTCCTCAGTCTGCACCCAGGCGTGCAGCCGTACGGCATCGGCGGCGATTCCGTGGCACCAGGTGACGGCGAGGCGGCGGGAGGCCGGACATCGCGCGGGCCGGGGCCGGCCTGTGGACGTGCGGCGACGGGCCGCGCCCCGGCGGAGTGGTCAGCAGCTCGACGCCCGAGGCCGGTGACCTGGCCGGGAGCCGAGCGGGTCGTCGAGCTCGGCAGGATCCGTCACCCGCTCCCTGACCCGACGCCCCGAGGGCGGGGGCGCGTGCAGCGCCTCCGCCCTCGGGGTGGTCCCTCGTCGTGCCGTCAGCCGGTGGGCTCCGCGGTGCCGGCGAGGATGGTGGTGATGGTCTCGGCCAGGCGCCCGAGGTGGGGCGGCTTCATGACGCCGAAGTGGTCGCCGGGCATCCGGTGCAGGGCCACCTCCCCGGTGAGTTCCTGCCAGCGGGCGAGGTACTCGGGGAAGGCCTGGCCGGAGGCCACCTCGTGCTTGCCCTCGGCCAGTTCGTCGCTGGCGATCAGGTGCAGGCGCCCGCCGTAGGGGCGGTGGCGGTAGCTGAGGCACATCTCCATGACCTCGCGCCACATCCGGGCGGAGGGCAGCCAGACCTCGCCGGCGCCGTGCTCCGGCAGGACGATCCCGACCTCGGGGTCGACGTCGTCCACCAGGTGTTCGAGCAGCGCCAGGGTCTCCTTCCGGAGGACGGAGGTGTCCTGCTCGGCCGGTGCGGCGGCCAGTTCCGCCAGCTTGGCGACGCAGCTCTCGATCAGCCGGTACTCCTTCCACAGCTCGGGCCGCTCGTGGTTGTCGAGCCCCGGGTCGAGCAGGACGAAGGTGACCTCCTCGCCCTCGGCGGTGAGCCGGTGGGCCAGTTCACTGGCGATGCCGCTGCCGCCGCACCAGCCGAACAGCCGGTACGGACCCTGCGGCGCCGCGGCCCGCAGTTCGGCCAGGTAGCGCTCGGCCATCTGCTCGGTGGAGGGGACGGGGCCGCCGTGCTCGGCCTGGAGGCCGGGCCAGGCGAAGGCCGCGACCGGCTGGTCCGGGTCGAGGTGGGCCACCAGCGGGCGGTACCAGTGGGCGCTGCCGCCGCCGGGGTGCACGCAGAACAGCGGCGGCCTGCTGCCCTCCCGGCGGAGCCAGACCAGCGCCTCCACCGGCTCGCCGGCCTGCGCCGCGTCGACGGCCGCCGCCAGTCCGGCGACGGTCGGGTCCGCCACGAAGGAGCGCACGGTCAGCTCGATCCCGTGCCGCTCGCGCAGCAGGGCGGTGATCCGCAGGATGGCCAGCGAGTGGCCGCCGAGGACGTAGAAGTCGTCGTCGACCCCGACGTGTTCGATGCCGAGCACCTCGGCCCAGACCTCGGCGACCGCCCGCTCGGCGGGGGTGCGCGGGGCCGTGGAGCCGGCGGTCGGGGCGGGCCCGGCGGGCGCGGGCAGCGCGGCCCGGTCGATCTTCCCGTGGGCGGTGAGCGGGAGGGCGGGCAGCTCCACCCAGGCTCCGGGGACCAGGTAGTCGGGCACCCGCCGCCGGAGCTGCTCGCGCAGCGCGGCGACGTCCAGCGGGCCCGCCCCGGGTTCGAGGACGACGTAGCCGACCAGCCGCTTCTGGCCGTCCGGGCCGGGGTGCACGGCGGCCGCGGCGGCCCGGACGGCGGCGAGCCCGCCGATCATGGCCTCCACCTCGGCGAGTTCCACCCGGTGGCCGCGGATCTTCACCTGGTTGTCCCGCCGGCCGACGAAGGACAGCGTCCCGTCGGGGTCCCGGCGGACGATGTCCCCGGTCCGGTAGAACCGTGCCCCGGGCACGTCGCCGGACGGGTCCGGCACGAAGCGGTCCGCGGTGAGGTCGGGGCGGCCGAGGTAGCCGCGGGCCAGCCCGGGGCCGCCGACCAGCAGCTCGCCGGCCACGCCGAACGGCACCGGGTCGAGGTCGTCGTCGACCACCAGGACGCGGGTGTCGGTGATCGGCACGCCGATCGGCACGCCGCGGTCGGCGTCGGCCAGGGTCACCCCGCGCAGCGCCGTGCTGAAGGTGGTGCACTCGGTGGGGCCGTAGCCGTTGGTCAGCGCCACGCCGTGCCCGACGGCGGTGCGCACGTGCGAGGGCGAGAGCGCGTCGCCGCCGGCGAGCACCTGCCGCACCTCGGCCAGGACCTCGGGGTGGGTCTCCACCATGTGCTGGAACAGCCCGGCGGTGAGCCAGAGCAGCGTCACCCGGTGGCGGCGGATCACCTCGGCCAGCTCGGCGGCGGTGGTCGCCCCGGGCGGGCAGACGGCGAGCCGGGCGCCGTTGCCGAGCGCCCCCCACACCTCCAGGGTGGAGGCGTCGAAGGCGAGCGGTGCGTGCAGCAGCACCACCTGGTCGGGGTCGAGGTCGGCGTAGTTGGGGTCGTGCACCAGCCGGACGACGGCGCGGTGGGTGACCTGGACGCCCTTGGGCCGGCCGGTGGAGCCGGAGGTGTAGGTGACGTAGGCCAGGTTGTCGGGGTGGGTACCGGCCTCGACCGGCGTCTCGGGCAGCACCGCGAGGCCGCTCCAGCCGGCGTCCAGCGGGACGCAGCGCAGGTCGGCGATCCGCGCGAAGCGGTCGGTGTCCTGCGGGCGGCAGATCGCCACGTCGGCGCGGACGTCGTCCAGGACGTAGCCGATCCGGGCGTCCGGGTAGGCGGGGTCGAGCGGTACGTAGTAGCCGCCGGCCTTGAGGACGCCGAGCATGGCCAGCACCGCCTCGATGCCGCGGTCCAGGCAGATCGCGACCGGCGTCTCCGGGCCGACGCCGAGCCCGCGCAGCAGGTGGGCCAGCTGGTTGCTGCCGGTGTCCACCTCCCGGTAGGTCAGGCGCCGCTCGCCGTCGTCCAGGGCGATCGCCTCCGGGTCGGCGCGGGCCGCGAGCAGCTCGGGCAGGCAGACCTCGGGCAGCGGGCGGGTGGCGGGGGCCTGCGCGGTCAGCCGGTCGAGGCCGGGCGCCCGGAAGGCCTGCGGGTCCGCGTCGGCGTCCTCGGCCATCGCGGTGAGCACCGCCAGGAACGCCTCCCCGATCGCCGCCAGGCGCTCCCGGCCGACCCAGCCCGGGCGGCAGGTCATCCGCAGCTCGCCGGGGAAGGTCCAGACGTCGAAGGTGAACTCGTTCGGGCTGTGGTCGGTGACGGTGCCGATCTCCGTGCGGTGCTCGTCGAGCACGTGGAAGTCCAGGTAGGCGAAGACCACCTCGACCAGCGGCTCGCCGCCGCCCCACTCGCGCTGCATCGCGGGCAGCGGGTAGCGGCGGTGCGGCCACAGGGCCAGCTCCTCGGCGAACACCGAGCGCACCAGCGCGCGCCAGCTCGGCGCCCGCAGGTCGACGGCGAACGGCACGGTGTTGAGGTACATGCCGCGCACCCGGTCGCCGCCCGGCAGTTCGGGCCGGCCGTTGGTCACCGCGCCGGCGAAGAACCGGCGCTGGCCGCTGAGCAGGCCGAGCACCTTCAGGTGCGCGGTGTAGAGGACGGTCTTGAGCGAGCTCTGGGTGTCGGCGGCGAGCCGGCGCAGCTTCGGCTCCAGCTCCGCCCAGGGCAGCCGCACCTCGGTGGCGGGCAGGTGCGCCTCGGCCGGGGCCGAGTCGGCGGGCAGCCGCAGCCGGTCGCGGCCGGTGATCCGCCCGCGCCAGAACTCGCGGTCCGCCTCGGAGGCCAGGGCGCGCTGCTCCAGCTGGATGAAGTCGGCGTAGCGGACCTCCGGCGGCGCCGCGGCCGGGGCGCCGGTGCCGGCGGCCAGCTCCCGGTAGACGGCCCGCAGCTCGCCGATGACGGAGTGGTGGCTCCAGCCGTCCAGGATGGCGTGGCACTCGACGTGGGTGAGCAGCCACTCCCGGTCGCCGACGAGGTGGGCGTGGTAGCGCAGCAGCGGGGCGCGCCCGACGTCGAACGGGGTGCGCTGGGCCTCGGCGCGGAAGCGCCGGACGACCTCCTGCTGCTCCTCGGCCGGCAGGTCGCGCAGGTCGTCGACGCCGATCTCCAGGTGGAGGTCGTCCGCCGGGTGGACGAGCTGCAGCGGAACGGAGTACCCGGAGAGGTCGAAGGAGGTGCGCAGGATCTCGTGCCGCTCGATCAGCAGGCGCACCGCGCCGTTCAGCGCCTCGGCGGAGAACGGGCCGTCGTCGACGATCTGGAAGGTGCTGACGTTCTGGTAGGTGTTGCGCTCGGGGTCGGCCAGCATCTCGTAGACCATGCCGACCTGGACCTGGCCCATCGGGTAGGCGTCGACCAGGCCGTCGGGGAGGCGTTCGCGGTCGCCGGGGGCGAGCAGCTCGAAGTGGCCCGCCAGGGCGGTCTCCTCCGGGGTGGCCGCCGGCCGGCCGGCCGCCAGCGGGGCCAGTTCGGCGACGGTCTGCCGGGCGAAGACGTCCTGGACGGAGACGGCCAGCCCCTGGTCGCGCAGCGCGCCGACGGCCCGGATGGCGCGCATCGAGTCGCCGCCGAGCTGGAAGAAGCCGTCGTGCACGCCGACCTTGTCGACGCCGAGGGCGGCGGCGAAGGCGTCCGCGAGGGTCTGTTCGATCTCGCTGCGCGGGGCGACGAACGTGCCGACCAGCTCGGAGCGGGTCCGGTCCGGTGCGGGCAGCGCCTTGCGGTCGGTCTTGCCGCTGGGGGTCAGCGGCAGTGTCTCCAGCGTCGTCCAGTGCACGGGCCGCATGTGCTCCGGCAGCCGTCCGCGCAGGTGCTCGCGGGCCGCCTCGACGTCGGCCGAGGCCGGCACCAGGTAGCCGACGAGCTGCTCGTCGTGGACGGCGACGGCCGCGGCCGCGACGCCGGGGGCCTGCGCCAGCACCGCCTCGATCTCGCCGAGCTCGACCCGCTGGCCGCGGATCTTCACCTGGTGGTCGAGCCGGCCGAGGTACTCGATCTCGCCGTCCGCCCGGTACCGGGCGAGGTCGCCGGTGCGGTAGAGCCGCCCGCCGGGGGCGGTGGCGAAGGGGTCGGGCACGAAGCGGTCGGCGCTGAGCGCGGGCCGGTTCAGGTAGCCGCGGGCCAGCTGGACGCCGCCGAGCAGGAGTTCGCCCGGGACGCCGATCGGCAGCGGGCGCAGCGAGGCGTCCAGGATGTAGGCGCGGGTGTTGGCGATCGGGCGGCCGATGGTGACGGGCCGGCCCGGCTCGCAGCGGACCGCGGTGACGTCGACCGCGGCCTCGGTGGGCCCGTAGAGGTTGTGCAGCTCGCAGCCGATCCGCTCGTGCACGGCGGTGACCAGGTCGGCCGGCAGTGCCTCGCCGCTGCACACCATGCGGCGCAGCGAGGGCAGCGGCGGCAGCGGTTCGGCGAGGAAGGCCCGCAGCATCGACGGCACGAAGTGCAGGGTGGTGACGGCCTCGGTGTCGATCAGGTCGGCGAGGTAGGCCGGGTCGCGGTGGCCGCCGGGGCGGGCGAGGACGAGGGTCGCGCCGGTGATCAGCGGCCAGAAGAACTCCCACACCGAGACGTCGAAGCTGTACGGGGTCTTCTGCAGCACGCGGTCGGTGGCGTCGAGTCCGTAGGCCTCCTGCATCCAGTGCAGCCGGTTGACGATGGCGCGGTGCTCGACCAGGACGCCCTTGGGGCGGCCGGTCGAGCCGGAGGTGTAGATCAGGTACGCCGGGTGCTCGGGGGCCGCCGCGAACACCGGGTCGTGGGTCCAGCCGCCGGGCCGTTCCGCGGTGATGTCCACCAGGTGCGCGGCGCCGCCGGACACCAGCGGCGTGAGCTGCGGGTCGGTGACCACGGCGCGGGCGCCGGAGTCGGCCAGCATGAAGGCGAGCCGGTCCGCGGGGTAGTCCGGGTCGAGCGGCAGGTAGGCGCCGCCGGCCTTGAGCACGGCGAGCAGTGCCACCACCAGGTCGGCGCCGCGGTGCAGGCAGACGCCGACCACGGACTCCGGGCCGACGCCGAGGGTGCGCAGGTGGTGGGCGAGCAGGTTGGCCCGGACGTCCAGCTCGCGGTAGGTGAGCGCGGCGCCCTCGAACCGGACCGCGACCGCGTTCGGGGTGCGGGCGACCTGGGCCTCGAACAGCAGCGGCAGGGTGCCGGAGGGGTAGCTGCGGCCGGTCGCGTTCCAGCTGAGGAGCTGGCGCTCGCGCTCCTCCCGGGGGAGGATCTCCAGCTCGTCGAGCGGGGTGTCGGGCGCGGTGACCGCGCTCTCCAGCAGGCGGGCGAACTGGGCGGCGAACCGCTCGGCCGTCGCCCGGTCGAACAGGGCACTGGCGTAGTTGACGCCGCCGGCGAGCGAGCCGTCCGGCTGTTCGGCCAGGCCCACGGTGAGGTCGAACTTGGCGGTGCTCTCGCCGACCGGCAGCCGCTCCAGCGTCAGGCCGCCCATCGCCGTGGGGGCCGGCGTGCCGGCCGCGTCCTGCCACAGCAGCATGGCGGAGAAGAGCGGGGTGCGGGCCGGGTCGCGCTCGGGCGCCAGCTCCTCGACCAGGCGCTCGAACGGCACCTCCTGGTGGCCGTAGGCCTCCAGCGCGACTTCGCGGACCTGCCGCAGCAGTTCGGCGAAGGTCGGCCGGCCGGTGAGGTCGACCCGGAGCACCAGCGTGTTGAGGAACAGGCCGACGAGGTCCTGCACCTCCGCGCGGTCGCGCCCGGCGACCGGGGAGCCGACGGCGACGTCGCGCTGCCCGCTCCACCGGCCGAGCAGGACGGCCTGGGCCGCCAGCAGGGCCATGAAGGGGGTGGCGCCGTGCTCCCGGGCCAGGGCCGTGAGCCGCCGGGCCGTCCCGGCCGGGACGGCCAGCGGCACCAGGGCGCCGGCCGCGTCGCGCACCGGCGGGCGGGGCCGGTCGGTGGGCAGTTCCAGCGGCGCCAGGCCGGTCAGCCGCTCGTTCCAGTGGTCGAGCCGGCGGCGCAGCGCCCCGTCGGAGAGCCGTTCGCGCTGCCACACGGCGTAGTCGGCGTACTGCACGGGGAGTTCCGGGGTGCGGGCCGGGCGCCCGGCGACGGCGTCGTCGTAGCGCTCGGCGAGTTCGCGCACCAGGAGGTCCTCGGACCAGCCGTCGCAGGCGATGTGGTGGACGGTCAGCAGGAGGACGTGCTCCTGCGGGGCGAGCCGGGCGAGCACGGCGGACAGCACCGGGCCCTCGGCGAGGTCCACCGGGCGGCGCCCGCCGGTGGCCAGGTCGGCCAGCCGGGCGTCCGCGGCGGCCCGGTCCAGGGCGCTCAGGTCCTCCTCGGCGAGCGGGACGGCGCCCGGCGCGTCGACGACCTGGACGGGCTCGCCGTCGACCACCGGGTACCTGGTCCGCAGGACTTCGTGGCGGGCCGGGATCCCGTCCAGCGCGGTCCGCAGCGCGGCCCGGTCGAGCGGGCCGCGCAGCCGCAGCGAGGCCGTGACCAGGTACTCGGTGGAGCCGGGCTGGAGCCGGTCGAGGATCCAGAGCCGGCGCTGGGCGAAGGAGAGCGGCAGCGGGCCGCTCCGGGGCGCCCGGCCGATGCCCTCGGCCGGGGCGGCGGCCGCCCGGCCGGCGAGGCGCCGGCGGAGCAGCTCCTGCCTCAGCTGTGCGCGGTCCTTGGTGTCGGTCATCGGAGCCCCTCCTCGGCGAGCAGGCCCGCCACTTCCTCGTCGGTGAGCGCGGTGATCTCGGCCTCGACGGCGTCGGTCACCGCCTCGGTGAGCCGGGCCACCGTGGTGGCCTCGAACAGCAGGCGCAGCGGCAGCTCGACGGCGAACGCCTCGCGGAGCCGGGCCAGGACCCGGGTGGCGAGCAGCGAGTGCCCGCCCAGGGCGAAGAAGTCGTCCTGGACGCCGATCCGCTCCACGCCCAGCACCTCGCTCCAGATCGCGGCGACCGCTTCCTCGGCGGGGTCGCGCGGGGCCAGGTGCTCGCGGGCGCCGCCGGCCAGGGCGGCGGAGGCGTCGGGCAGGGCCTTGCGGTCGACCTTCTTGCTGGCGGTCAGCGGGAGCGCGTCGAGCGGCACCCAGACCGCGGGGATCATGTACTCGGGGAGCAGCGCGCGCAGGTGGCCGCGCAGTTCCGCGACGTCGGGCATCGGGCTGCCCGGCCGTGCCACCAGGTAGGCGGCGAGCCGGCGTTCGCCCGGGGCGGTCTCCGGGGCGGTGACCACCGCCTCCTGGAGGGCGGGGTGGCGGGCCAGCGCCGCCTCGATCTCGCCGAGTTCGATGCGCAGGCCGCGGACCTTGACCTGCTGGTCGATCCGGCCCAGGAACTCGATGGTGCCGTCGGGGCGGTGGCGGGCGAGGTCGCCGGTCCGGTACAGCCGCCGGCCCGGCTCCTCGGTGAAGGGGTCCGGCACGAAGCGCTCCGCGGTCAGCTCGGGGCGCCGGTGGTAGCCGCGGGCCAGCCGGACGCCGCCCAGGTACAGCTCGCCGGGCACGCCGACCGGGACGGGCCGCTGGTCGGCGTCGAGGATGTGCGCGCGGGTCCCGGGGACGGGCCGGCCGAGCGGCAGGGCCGAGGCCTCGTCGCCCTCCCCCGGGAGCTCGGAGACCGGGTGCAGCAGGCAGGTGACGGTGGCCTCGGTCGGGCCGTAGTTGCACAGGAAGCGGGCGGGCAGACCGGTCTGCGCCCAGCGCCGCGCGTCGAGGCCGGTGACCACGTCGCTGCCGACGTTCATCAGCTTCAGCCCGCTCAGCAGGTGCAGGTCGGGGGACTCCAGGACGGCCCGGTAGTAGGACGGGGTGATCTCGACGACGGTGACGCCGTGCTCGGCGAGCCGGGCGGGCAGCTCGGCCGGGGTCCAGAACACCGGGTCGGCCACCACGACGGTGGCGCCGGCCACCAGGGTCGCCGCGATCTGGTCCATCGCGACGTCGAAGGTGAGCGCGGAGAGCAGCACCACCCGCTCGCCGGGCGCGATGCCGTACTGGTCGGCGATCACCCGGCAGTGGTGGGCGTAGGAGCGGTGCTCGATCATCACGCCCTTGGGGCGGCCGGTCGAGCCGGAGGTGTAGATGACGTAGGCGAGGTTCTCCGGACGGATCCGGACGGGCTCGGCCGGCACGGGCTCGGGGGCGGCCTCGGGGGCGTCGGCCAGCACCACCCGGTAGGGGCCGGTCAGCCGGTCGGCGAACGCGCCGGTGGTGACCACCAGCTCCGGGCCGGCGTCGGCGAGCATGAAGTCCAGCCGCTCGCCGGGGTGCTGCGGGTCGAACGGCACGTAGGAGCCGCCGGCCTTCAGCACCGCGAGCAGCACCACCACCGCCTCGACGCCACGCTCCAGCAGGGAGCCGACGACGGTCTCCGAGGTGACCCCGAGGGAGCGCAGCCGGGCCGCGAACCGGTCGGCCCGCGCGTCGAGTTCGGCGTAGCGGAGCTGCTGGTCGCCGAAGACCACGGCGATCGCGTCCGGGGTCCGCCGGGCCTGCCGGGCGAAGAGCTCGGGCACGCAGAGCCCGTGCTCCTCGACCGGGTCGAGCACGGCGGCCCGGTCGCCCGCCGGGTCGGCCCAGCGGGTGAGGACGGTGTGCCGCTCGGCGTCGGTGAGCATGCCGAGGTCGCCGATCCGGGCGCCGGGGGCGGCGGCGACGCTGCCGATCAGGGTCAGGTAGTGGCCCGCCATCCGTTCGACGGTCGCCCGGTCGAAGAGCGCGGTCGCGTACTCGAACCAGCAGTACATCCGGCCGCCGCGCTCCTTGACGGTCACGGTGAGGTCGAACTTGGCGATCTCCAGGCCAGCCCGGACCGGCTCCACGGCGAGCGCGCCGAGCCGCTCGGGGACGCCGGCCAGGTGCTGGTGCTCGAACATGACCTGGAACAGCGGGTTGCGGGAGAGGTCCCGCTCCGGCCGCAGCGCGTCGACCAGGTGCTCGAACGGCACGTCCTGGTGGGCGAAGGCGTCGAGCACCGAACCGCGGACGTGGTCCAGCAGGTCGGTGAAGGCCGGGTTGCCGGCCAGGTCGTTGCGGATCACCAGGTTGTTGGTGAAGAAGCCGACCAGCTCCTCGGTCTCCTGGCGGGTCCGCCCGGCGACGGGGGTGCCGACCGCGAGGTCGTCGAGGCCGGTGTAGCGGTGCAGCATCACCTGGAAGGCCGCGAGCAGCACCATGAACGGGGTCGCGCCGTGCCGGCCGGCCAGCTCGGTGACCGCGCGGCCGACCTCCGGCGCCACCTCGACGACCACGTTGCCGCCGCGGGAGTCGCGAACGGCCGAGCGGACCCGGTCGGTGGGCAGCTCGACGGGGGTCAGGCCGCCCAGGCGGTCGCGCCAGTAGGCGAGCTGGTGGTCCAGCCGGCCGGCGTCCTGCTGCTCGCGCTGCCAGTGGGCGAAGTCCGCGTACTGGACCGGCTCGGGGGCGGGCAGGGCCGGCGCGCCCTCGGTGAAGGACCGGTAGGCGAGGTCCAGTTCGCGCAGGTAGACGGTGGTCGACCAGGCGTCGAAGGCGATGTGGTGCAGGGTCAGGACGAGCAGGTGGTCCTCGGGGGCGGTGCGGATCAGGGTCGCCCGCAGCGGGTGCCCGTCGGCCAGGTCGAACGGGCGGCGGGCCAGCTCGTCGACCAGGGCGCGGGCGCCCTGCGCCGGGTCGGTCAGGTCGGTGAGGTCGGTGAGGGTGAAGTCGACCGGCCCGGCGGGGTCGACGACCTGGACGGGGTCGCCGCCCTCGTCGCGGTACCGGGTGCGCAGCACCTCGTGCCGGGCGGAGAGCGCGTCCAGCGCGCCGCGCAGCGCCCCGGTGTCCAGCGGGCCGGTCAGCCGCAGCGCCAGCGGGACGACGTACTCGTGGCTCCCGGGCTCCAGTCGGTCGAGGAACCACATCCGCTGCTGGCCGAAGGAGAGCGGCAGCGGGCCGCCGCGGGCCACCGGCCGGACGGCGTCCGCCGCGCTCTGCGGGCCGGTGTCGGCGGCGCCGGCGATCCGGGCGGCCAGCCCGGCCACCGTCGGCGCGTGGAACAGCTCGCCGACGGTCAGCTCCACGCCGAAGGCGCGGCGCAGCCGCAGCACGAGCTTGATCGCGAGCAGCGAGTACCCGCCGAGCGCGAAGAAGTCGTCCTGTGCGCCGACCCGTTCGACGTCCAGGACCTCGGCCATCAGCTCGGCCACGGTCTGCTCGGCCGGGGTGCGCGGGGCCTCCCAGGCCCGCTCGGCCGGTCGCTCCGGCTCGGCGGCGGCGGGCAGCCGGCGGCGGTCCACCTTGCCGTTGGGCGTGAGCGGCAGTTCGTCGAGCTCGACGACGGCGGACGGCACCATGGCCTCCGGCAGCCCGGCGGCCAGGTGGGCGCGCAGCGCCTCCGGCTCGATCCGCGCCCCGGAGGCGGCCACCACGTAGGCGGTCAGCCGGGTGTCCCCGGTGCCGGAGCGGTGGGCGGCCACCACGGCGGCGGCCACCGACGGGTGGGTCCCCAGCAGGGCCTCGATCTCACCGGGCTCGATCCGCACGCCGCCGATCTTGACCTGGTCGTCGACGCGTCCGACGTACTCCAGCGCGCCGTCCGCGCGGCGGCGCACCAGGTCGCCGGTGCGGTAGCGGCGGGCGCCGGGCACGGTCGCGAAGGGGTCGGGGACGAAGCGGTCGGCGGTGAGGTCGCCGCGGCCGGCGTACCCGCGGGCCAGCCCGATGCCGCCGACGCACAGCTCGCCGACCACGCCGACGGGCACCGGCCGGTCCTCGGCGTCCACCACGTAGGTGCGCACATTGGGCAGCGGCAGGCCGATCGGCACCTGCTCCCCGGGCTCGGCCGGGTCCCACGGCCAGGCGGTGGAGTCGATGGCGCACTCGGTCGGGCCGTAGGTGTTGACCACCTCGACGTCGACGATCCCGCGCAGCCGGGCGCAGAGCTCGGCGGGCAGCGGCTCGCCGGCCGAGCAGACCACGCGCAGCGCGTCGCAGTCGGCCAGCGCCGGCTCGTCCAGCAGCAGGCGCAGCATCGAGGGCACGCCCTGGAGCACGGTGACGCGGTGCTCGGCGACGGCGCGGGCCATCACCGCCGGGTCGCGGTGGGCGTCCTGCGGGCCGGTCACCACCGTGGCGCCGCAGACCAGCGGGGAGAGGAACTCCCAGACGGCGGCGTCGAAGCCGATGGTGGTCTTCTGCAGCACCCGGTCCCCGGGGCCCAGGCCGTAGCGCTCCACCGACCAGAGCACCCGGTTGCGGATCGCGGCCTCCGGGACGACCACGCCCTTGGGCAGGCCGGTGGAGCCGGAGGTGTACATCACGTACGCGGCCTCGGTACCGGCCACGCCCTCCGGTTCGACGGCCGGGGCGTCCTCGTGGGAGCGGGCGGGGTCGAGCACGAGCGTGTTCGGGTGCTCGGGCAGCCGGCCGAGCAGGGCGTCCTCGGTGATCAGCAGGCTCACCCCGGCGTCGGCGAGCAGGTGGGCCAGCCGGTCGGCCGGCTGCTCCGGGGCCAGCGGCACGTAGACCCCGCCCGCGGTCAGCACCGCGAGGAGGGCGGTGACCAGGTCGGTGCCGCGGTGCAGCGCGACGCCGACGGCGCTCTCCCGGCCGACGCCGCGCGAGCGCAGCAGGCCGGCGAGCCGCCGCACCCGCTCGGCGAGGTCGGCGTAGTCGGTGTGCCGCGCGCCGGACACCACGGCGACCGCGTCCGGGGTGGCCAGCGCCTGCGCGAAGAACAGTTGGGCCAGCGACTGCCGCGGGCGCTCGGTCTCGGTGCGGTTCCAGCGGGCGAAGGCCGCCAGCTCCGCGTCGGGGACGGTCTCCAGCGCGTACGCGGGGGTGGTCGGGCGTTCGGCGATGCCCGCGAGCAGCCGCAGCAGGCTCGCCGCCATCCGCTCGATCCGGGCCCGGTCGAACAGCGCGGTGGGGTAGATGAGCCGGGCCGCGAGCGAGCCGTCGGGGAGCTCGGACAGGTGCAGCGAGAGGTCGAAGGCGGAGTGCTCGGTGGCCGCCTCCACCTTGGCGACGTCGAGCCCGGGCAGCCGCAGCGGGCGGCGCTCGGCGTTGTGCAGCGCGAAGCCGACCTGGAACACCGGGTTGCGCGAGAGGTCCCGCTCGGGGGCGAGGTCGGCGACCACCCAGCCGAAGGGGACGTCCTGGTGCTCGTAGGCGTCCAGGGTGGTCTCGCGCACGCGCGCCAGCAGGTCGAGGAAGGACCCCCGGCCGGACAGGTCGGTCCGCAGCACCACGGTGTTGAGGAACATGCCGATCAGCGGTTCCAGGGCGACTTCGTTGCGGTCGGAGACCGAGACGCCGACGGCCACGTCGGACCGGCCGGACCAGCGGGCCAGCAGCAGCTGGAACGCGGCCAGGTGCACCATGAACGTCGTCGCGCCGCCCTCCCGGCCGAGCGCGGCCAGCCGCTGCGCCAGCTCCGCCGGCACGGTGAACGGGACGCTGTCCCCCGCCGGGTCCCAGCGGGCCGGGCGCCGGCGGTCGGTGGGCAGCTCCAGCGGCTCCAGGCCCGCCAGCCGCTCCCGCCAGTAGCCGCGCCGCTGCTCGGCCCGCTCGGGGGTGGCGGCCCAGGTGTCGCGCTGCCACTGCGCGAAGTCGGCGTACTGCACCGGGACGGGCTCCAGCGGGGACGGCCGGCCGGCCGCGAAGGCCTCGCAGAGCTCGTGCAGCTCGCGCGCCAGGAGGCCCCAGGACCAGCCGTCGAAGGCGATGTGATGGACCGTCACCAGCAGGACGGCCTCCTCCTCGGCGAGCCGCGCCAGGGTCAGCCGCCAGGGCGCCCGGGTGCGCAGGTCGATCGGGGTGCGCAGCTCGGCGGCGTGCAGCTCGCGCAGCCGCGCCTCGCGGTCGGCCTCGGCCGACCCGGTCAGGTCGACCCGGGCGAGCGGCACCGGGCCGGGCTCGTCGATGTACTGCACCCCGGTGCCGCCCTCGGTGCCGTAGCGCGAGCGCAGCACCTCGTGCCGGGCCGCGATCTCGGTGAACGCGGCCTCCAGCACCGGCAGGTCGAGCGGGCCGCGGATCCGGAACGCCTCGCACATCAGGTACTCGGTGGAGGCGCCGGAGCGGAGCTGGTCCAGGAACCACAGCTGCTCCTGGGCGAACGAGAGCGGGTGGCCGCTGTCACCGGTGGGCATCGGACGTCTCCAGGAGCGAGTCGGGGGTCACGAGGGCCGAGTGGGGCTCGGCCATGGCCACGGCGATCCGGCGCGGGCCGGTGAACGGCTCGCGGGCGTGCGCCGACAGCATGTTGTCCACGAGCAGGACGTCGTCCCGCTGCCAGTCGAAGCGCCGCCACTCGGCGCGGTAGCAGGCGCGCAGGTGCGCGACGACGTCGTCCGGCACCGGCCGGCCGTCGCCGTAGTAGGTGTTGGTCGGCAGCTGGTCCTCGGCGTACATCTCCCGCAGCGCGGCGCTCACCTCCTCGCCCAGCGTGGTCACGTGGAAGAAGGCGAGGTGGTTGAACCACACCGTCTCGCCGGTCACCGGGTGGCGGTGCACCGCCTTGCGCCGGGCCCGGGTGCGCAGGCCGTCGGCGGTCCACTCGGTGGCGACGCCGTTGCGGGCGCAGTACGCGTCGACCTCGGCGCGGTCGGCGGTGTTGAAGGCCTGCTGCCACGGCACGCCGAAGCCGTCCGAGAAGTTGCGCACCACCATCCAGCCGCGGGCCGCGAACTCCTCCCGGACGGCGGGGTCGATCGCCTCGTAGACCCGGCGGGTGTCGGCGAGCGGGGTGGCGCCGAGCGTCTCCGGCGGCTCGACGCAGTGGAAGAAGAGGGTCAGCGGCCAGTCGGCCTGGTAGGAGTTCTCGTTGTGGAGGAAGATCTCCTCGTTCGGCGGGTAGTCGGTCGAGGTGTACACCTGCCCCTTGATGGTGCTGCGCGGCGAGGACCGCTCGGCGTAGGCGAGGGGGGAGCCGGACACCGCCCGCACCGCCGCCTCGAACCCGTCCACGCCGCCGACGTCGAACCCGCGCAGCAGGACCGCGCCGTGTTCGAGCAGCCGGCCGCGGACGAACGGTCGGGCGGCCGAGAGGTACTCGGCCAGGGGCGTGCCGGGAGTGTCGGCCGGCACCGTCAGGGGGAGGACGGAGCCCGCGCCGTTCTCCCGGGCTCGGTCCGTCGGTGCGGGCCGGATGGAGGGGTTCGCAGTCATACGCCTCAGCGTCGTCGCCCGGGCGGCACCCCTTCGAGAGAACAACCGGCAGTCACACCGGCAGCCTTGGCGTCGCGGTGACTGCGCCTCCTTCTCTGCAGCCGGGCCCGGCGGGTGCGGCAGGCTCGCTGGCGCCGCCACCGGTCACGTGAGGTTCGTGACGCGGCAGTTCACCCGAGGGAGGCCCGCCGTGGCCGAGGAAGAGACCGACGACCGCACCTACCGCGTCGTCCTCAACGACGAGGAGCAGTACTCCGTCTGGCCCGCCGACCGGGAGCTCCCGCTCGGCTGGTACGCGGAGGGAACCGAGGGCACCAGGGCCGACTGCCTGACCCACATCGGCACGGTCTGGACCGACATGCGGCCGCTCAGTCTGCGCCGCCAGATGGAGCGGGCGGCCGGCTAGCGGCCGGGCCGGCCCCGCGAGGTGTGTGACACATGACCAGCCCCGACACGCGGGCTCCGGCGGACGCGCAGGCGCGGCCGCCGGACCCGCCCGACCTGCCGGACCCGCCCGTCCTGCCGGACGCGGACCGCCTGCCGGACGCGGCCCGCCCGCCGGAACAGCCGGAGGCGGCCGCCGCCGAGCCGGTCGTCCCGCTGCACCGCAACCGCGACTTCCTGCTGCTGTGGGGCGGCTCGGCCGTCTCCCTGCTCGGCTCGACCGCGACCACCATCGCCTACCCCCTGCTGGTCCTGGCCCTCACCGGCTCGCCCTTCGACGCCGGACTGGCCGGCTTCGTCGCACTGCTCCCGGCCCTGCTGCTGCAACTGCCGGCCGGCGCCCTGGTGGACCGCTGGCCGCGGCGGCGGCTGATGATCTGGTGCGACGCGCTGCGCGCGCTCGGCGCGGCGGTCATCGCCGTCTCGTCGGCGCTCGACGTGCTCAGCCTGCCGCTGGTGCTGGCGGTGGGCTTCACGGAGGGCGCGCTCACCGTCTTCCACGGACTCGCCGCGCACGCGGCCGTCCCCAACGTGGTGGCGCCGAGCCAGCTCTCGCTGGCGCTGTCCCGCAACGAGGCGCGCGGGCGGGGCGCCGTGATGCTCGGAACGCCGCTCGGCGGCGCCCTGTTCGGCCTCGGCCGGGCCGTGCCCTTCGTGGCCGACGCGCTGACCTACCTGGTGTCGCTGACCGGTCTGCTGTTCATCCGCAAGGAGTTCGAGGCCGAGCGGTCCGCCGGCACCGGCACCATGGGCGAGCAGGTCCGCGAGGGCCTGCGGTGGCTGTGGAGGCACCCCTTCCTGCGCACCACCACCCTGCTGGTGGCCGGCAGCAACCTGATGTTCCGGGCCCTGTTCCTGGTCGCCATCGTGCTGGCCACCGACGTCGGCGCGTCCTCGGCCGGGGTGGGCCTGATGGTCGGGGTCGCGGGCGCCGGCGGCCTGCTCGGCTCGCTGGCCGCGCCGTGGTTCGCCCGCCGCCTGGGGCTCACCGCCCTGGTGATCGCGGCGAACTGGGCCTGGGCCGTCCTGATGGTCGTGATCGCCCTCAGCCGCGACCCGCTCACGCTCGCCGCCGCCTACGCGGCGATGTGGTTCGTCGGGCCGCTGTGGAACGTGGCGCTCGGCAGCTACCAGCTGGGCATCACGCCCGACCGGCTGCGCGGGCGGGTGCTCGCGGCGATGAGCACGCTCTCCAACGGGGCCCTGCCGATCGGCTCGCTGCTCGGCGGCCTGCTGCTCGACTCGGCCGGCGCCCGGACCGCCGCGGTCGCCCTGGCGGGCTGGATGGTGCTGCTCGCCGTCGCCGCCTCGGTCGCCCGCACGGTGCGCACCGTGCCCGGACCGGCCGCACCGTGAACCCGGCGGCTCCACCCGGCCGCGGTTCGCACCGCTCCCCTTGCTCCCACCGCTCCCCCGGCTCCCGCCACCGCCCGACAGCCGTTCCCCCGGCCCGGGCGGGGACAGCCGGACAACCCCTCGATCCAGTGCAGACAGGAGGAACCAGCGTGTTCCGCACCATGCTCGGGCCGCGCCCCGATCCGACGGGGCGAGGCCATCATGCCGGGACCTGACGACCGGCCGACCGGCGTGCTCGGCACGATCGGCGGCACCCCGCTGGTCGAACTCGCCAAGCTCGCCCCGGGCCGGCACTTCACCACCTACGCCAAGCTGGAGGCGTTCAACCCCGGCGGCAGCATGAAGGACCGGTCGGCGCTGGAGATGCTCCGCGAGCGGATCCGCACCGGCGCGCTGGTGCCCGGCCGCTCGGTGGTCGTCGAATCCAGCTCCGGCAACCTCGGGATCGGGCTCGCCCAGGTCTGCGCCTACTACGGGCTCCGGTTCATCTGCGTGGTGGACCCGCGCACCAACCGGCAGAACATCGCGGTGATGCGGGCGCTCGGCGCCGAGGTCGAGGTGGTCCACGAGACCGACCCGGCGACCGGCGAGTACCTGCCCGTCCGGATCCGCCGCATCAGCGAGCTGACCGCCCGCATCCCCGGTGCGTACTGGCCCAACCAGTACGCCAACCCGCTGAACCCGCAGGCGCACCGGCGGACGATGCGCGAGATCCTGGACGCGGTGCCCGGCGGCGTCGACTACCTGTTCTGCGCGACGAGTTCGTGCGGCACCCTGCGCGGCTGCGCCGAGCACGTCCGCGACCTCGGACTGCCGGTGACCGTCGTCGCGGTGGACGCCCGGGGCAGCGCCATCTTCGGCGGCGTCCCGACCTCCCGGCTGATCCCCGGCCACGGCGCGGCCGTCCGGCCGGCGCTCTACCGCGACGGGCTCGCCGACGAGGTCGTCCACGTCACGGACCTCGACTGCGTGGTGGGCTGCCGGCGGCTCGCCGCCCGAGAGGCCGTGCTGGCCGGCGGCTCCTCCGGCGCGCTGGTGGCGGCCCTCGACCTGATGGCCGACCGCATCCCCGCGGGCTCGCGCTGCGCGGTCGTCCTGCCGGACCGCGGCGAGCGCTACCTCGACACGATCTACAACGACGAATGGGTCGCCCGCCACTTCGGCGACGTGTCCCACCTGTGGAAGGAGAAGGAGAACGCGATGGAGGTGGCACCATGCTGATCCTGGGAGCCGGGGAGGTCCGGCAGGTCCTCGACGGTGCCGAGAGCGAGGTCGTCGCGGCCGTCCGCCGCGCCTACGTCCTGCACGACCGGGGCCGCACGGCCCTGCCGCACTCGGTCTTCCTGCGCTTTCCCGACGAGCCGCGCAACCGGATCATCGGACTGCCCGCCTACCTCGGCGAGGACGTCCCGGTGGCGGGCATCAAGTGGATCTCCTCCTTCCCCGGCAACACCGCCGCCGGCCTGGAACGCGCCTCCGCCGCGGTGATCCTCAACTCCATGGCCACCGGGCACCCGGAGGCCCTGCTGGAGGGCTCGGTGATCTCGGCCCGGCGCACCGCGGCGAGCGCCGCGCTCGCCGCGTCCGTCCTGGGCTCCGAGACCCCCGAGACCGGCGCCGCCCTGATCGGCTGCGGCGTGATCGGCTTCGAGATCCTCAACTTCCTGCGGGCCGTGCTCCCGGACCTCGGCGCCGTCACCGTGTTCGACCTCGACCGCGCCCGCGCGGAGGCCTTCGCCGCCCGCTGCGCGGCCCGCTGGCCCGAGCTCAAGACGGCCGTCGCCGACACCGCCGAGGAGGCGCTCGCCGCCCACCGGCTGGTCTGCCTGGCCACCACCGCCGCCACCCCGCACCTGACCACCGAGGCCTGCCGGCCCGGCACCCTGGTGCTGCACGTGTCGCTGCGCGACCTGACGGTCGAGAGCATCCTGGGCGCCGTCAACGTGGTCGACGACGCCGACCACGTGTGCCGCGAGGGGACCTCCCTGCACCTCGCCGAACAGCGGGTCGGCAACCGGGAGTTCATCGCCACCTCGATCGGCGCCGTGCTCCGCGCCGACGAGCCCTTCCGGCGCCCCGAGGACGGCGTCACGGTGTTCTCGCCGTTCGGGCTCGGCGCGCTCGACCTGGCCCTGGCCGGTCTGGTCCACCGGCAGGCGCGGGAGCGCGGGCTGGGCACCCGCGTGCCGGGGTTCCTGCCGGAGGCCGCCGGAGCCACCGCCGGCTGACCGCACCGGCGCCGCCGGGGCCCCGGGCCCGCCGCCCGTCCGGGCGGCCCCCGGGCCCCGGCCCCGGCGGCGCGGGGTGGCGGCCGGGGCCCGGGTGCCGCCTGCCCGGTGGCCGGAATCTGCGGGTCGCCGCAGGTCAGAGCCGTCCACCGGTATGATGATTCCTCACCTATCGGGGGGTCAGATGAGCCAGCCGGAGCCTCCGGCCCTGGGACCGCTGCTGCGGGCGCACCGCCACGACGCCGGGTTGACCCTGGAGGAGCTGGCGGAGGGTTCGGGGGTCAGCGGCCGCGCCATCGGCGACATGGAGCGCGGCCACAGTCGCGGCCCGCAGGCCCGCACTGTCCAGGCCCTCGCCACCGCCCTCGGGCTCGGCCCCGCCGACACCGAGGCACTGCTGGGCGCGGCCCGCGCAGGTCGGCGGCGGCATGCGGCCACCGAGGCGCCCGGCCTCTGCGACCTGCCGCCCGCGGTACCCGACTTCACCGGTCGCGAGGGCGAGACCGGCTGGCTCGCCCGAACCGCCGGCGCCCCGGCCGGTCCACCGGTCTCAATCGTCTCCGGCGCGCCCGGGCTGGGCAAGACCGCACTCGTGGTGCACGCCGGGGCGCGGCTGGCCGACCGGTTCGCGGACGGCTGCTTCTTCGTCGACCTGCGCGGCCTGGACACCGAACCGGTCGCCCCGCACGACGCCCTGGGCCGCCTGCTGCGGGCCCTGGGCGTCCGCGAGCGCGACCTGCCGGGCGAGACCGACGAGCGCCGCGGGCTCTACCGCCGGCTGATGCGCGAGCGGCAGGCCCTCGTCGTCCTCGACAACGCCGCCCACGAGGCCCAGGTACGCGCCCTGTTGCCCGGCCCGGGCCAGGGCCGGGTCTGGGTGACCAGCCGCCGCACGCTCGCCGGGATCGAGCACGCGCGGCGGCTCGTCCTGGCGCCGCTGCCCGTCGGCGCCGCCACCGCGCTGCTCGGCGCGATCCTCGCGCAGCGCGAGGACGAGGCGGCCGGTGCGGGCGGGCCGACCGGCACGGACGGGTCGACCGGCTCGGGCGGGTCCGGCCCGGCGGCGCTGGCGCGGATCGCGGAGCTGTGCGGGCACCTGCCGCTGGCGCTGCGCATCGCCGGGAACCGGTTGTTGAGCCGGCCGGCCTGGAGCGCGGACGGCCTCGCCGAGCGGCTCGGGGACGAGGACCTGCGCCTCCAGCGCCTGACCGCCGGCGATCTGCGCATCCGCTCGGCGTTCCGGCTCTCCTACGAACAGCTCTCCGAGCCGGTGCGCCGCCTCTTCCGCCGACTGGCGCTCGTCCCGGGTGCGGACTTCGACACGGGGGCGGGCGCCGCCCTCACCGGTCTGCGGCCGGACCTGGTCGAGGAGATGCTCGACGAGCTCCTCGACCTGGGCCTGCTCGGCCACACCGCCGGCGACCGGCTGCTCTTCCACGACCTGCTGCGGCTCTACGCGCGCGAGCGGCTCCAGGAGGAGGAGACCCCGCAGGAGCGCACCACCGCCGAGGCGGCGCTGCACCGCTGGCTGCTCGACACCGCGGCGGCGGCCGGTCAGTGGTTCCAGCCCGGCCCGTCGCCGGACGACGGGGCGACGGTGAGGGCGGGGTTCGGCTCGGCCCGGGCCGCGCAGGCCTGGCTGGAGGCCGAGAGCGCCAACTGGCTGGCCGCGCTGCGCGTCGCGGCCGCGGCCGGCCGCCACGACGAGGTGGTGCGGACGGCGGAGTCCATGCACTGGTTCTCCGACCGCTGGACCAACTGGGGCCACTGGCCCACCGTTTTCGGGCTGTCCCGCACGGCAGCGCACGCGCTGGGCGACGACGTCCTCGCGGCCACCCACGCCAACTACCTGGCCTGGGCGGTGCACTACTGCTCGCACCAGCCCCGCGAGTCGTCCGCCATCGCGGAGCAGGCGGCCGAACTCGCCCGCCGGGGCGGGGACGTCACGCAGGAGGCGTGGGCGCACTTCTACGCGGCGGCCGCCGCCGTCCGGCTGGGCGAGTCCGCGGAAGCCGTCTCCCGGGCCCGACGCTCGGCCGAGCTGTTCGCCGCGGCGGGCGACCGCGAAGGGCGGCCGCAGGCCCTGCTGGCCCTGGCCTCCGCCCAGGCTGCCACGGGCAGCCTCGGGGACGCGGTGACCACCACCGACGCCATCCTCGGCCTGCTGGCCGACCCGGCCACCGCACCCGCCGCCCACATCAGCGACTTCACCCGGACCAACGCGCTCGCCCAGCAGGGGCGGGCCCTTCTGGCGCTCGGCCGGCCCGAGGATGCCGAGCGCACCTACGCCGAAGCCCGTACGGTGGGCGCCCGGGTCGCCGTCCCCCTCCTCCAGGCCATCGCCGCCCTCGGCCAGGCGCAGGCCCTGACCAGGCTCGGGGCGCGCGAGCGCGCCCTCGAGGCCGCCCGCGAGGCCAGGACCTTCGCCGAGGCCGCCGGCGACCCGGCCCGGCTGGCCGAGGCCACCCAGCTGGAAGCCACCCTGACAGCTACTACGGACTGATCGGGGCCCCCGACCCCTTGCCCACGTCTCGTCCCGGGACTTCACGCCAGGCGCTCACTCGGAAAGCGTGTTCGGACACCCCTCACGAGTTCGAATCTCGTATCCTCCGCACCCGCCCGCCACACGGCAGACGAAGGACCCGACCTCACTGGACGTCATCCCCGAGGTGGTCGCTGTCGTTGGGTAGTCCGCTGGTCGGCCGGAGGAGCTGGCGGACGGTGACGCGGCGCCCGTCGATCCCCTCCCCGCGGACGAGGCCGGGCCGGCAGGTGTCGACGGAGGCGTCCAGGTCCACCCTCCGCTCCGCGACGAAGGTCTTGGTGCCGCTGCCGATCCGCACCTGCCCGTCGACGGGTACCGGTGCGCCGGTGGCCAGGTCTCCGACTCTGCGGTGCAGCTGCGGGTGCGGCCGTTCCGGTCCTGGACGCTCGCCAGGGCGGCGGGCATCCCGTCGTCCCGCACCGGCGCGTTCAGGCTCCGCCGGGACGGAGTCCTGCCCGGCGGCGGAGGCCTGGGGCGCCGACAGAACGCCCGGCGTCATAACGCCGATGGCCGGCGCGGCTGCGGCCGACAGGGCCCGTCTGCCGAAGTCCTTGCCGTGTCTGTCCACGCATGAGTCAACTCCTGGGGAATTGCTGGACCTTCATTCGGGTCGCCCGGGCCCGGGCGGGGTGGCGTGCCTCAGCCGCACAGGGCCCTGTCCACGGCGTCCTTCACGTGCTGCGTGGCCGCCTCGTCCGTCGGGATGGTGGTGACCGCGACGTTGGCGGCGCGGCCGTCGTCGGTGACACCGCCCCGGGTCTCGTACCCCGCGATGTCGCCGCCGTGGCCCCAGTAGACGCCGCCGCACGACAGCGGCCTGCTCGTGAGCCCCAGCCCGTAGCGGAGGCCTGAGGTCCCGGCGGGGACGGTCGTGCGCATCTCGGCGAGCTGGTCCGCCGGGAGGAGGCGGCCGGCGAGGAGCGCGGTGAAGAAGCGGTTGAGGTCGGAGTTGGTGGAGATCAACTGACCTGCGGCCCAGCCTGCGGAGGGGTCCATCTGCGTGAAGTCGCGCAGCGGTCCGTCCGCCGGGTTGCGGTGGTAGCCCCGGGGGTGCGGCTCTCGGATGGTCATCTCGCCAGGGGCGGGAAAGTAGGTGTGGCGCAGCCCGATGCGCTTGACGATGCGCCGGTCCATCTCCTCGGCGAGGGGGCGGCCGGTGACCTTCTGGACGATCAGGCCGGCCAGAACGTAGTTGGTGTTGCTGTACCCCCACGTCGTCCCCGGAGCCGCGTCGGCCTTGTACCGGAGGGCGATGTCGAGCAGCTCGCGGGGCTCGAAGTACCGGTTCCTGATCTCGTCGTCGTCGACGTGGATGCCGTACTCGGGGAGTCCGCTGGTGTGCTGAAGGAGCTGGCGGACGGTGATGCCGCGCCCGTCGATCCCCTCTCCGTGGACAAGGCCGGGCAGGTAGGTGTCGACGGTGGCGTCGAGGCCGATCTTCCCTTCGCCGACCAGTTGCAGGACCACGACCGCCGTGAACGCCTTGGTGTTGCTGCCGATCCGTACCTGGCCGTCCCTGGGCACCTTCGAGCCGGTGGTCAGGTCGCCGACTCCTGCGGTGTAGGTGCGGGTACGGCCGTTCCGGTCCTGGACGCTCGCCAGGGCGGCGGGCATCCCGTCGTCCCGCACCAGCGCGTTCAGGGCCCGCTGGACGGCGTCCGGCCTGGCGGCGGCAGCGGAGGCGGCTGCGGAACCGGGGGCGGAGGCGGCGGGCGGGGCGAGGGCGCCCAGCGTCATGACGCCGATGGCCACCGTGGCGGCGGCCGACACGGCTCGTCGCCGCCTGCCTCCCTGCTGCCGGGTCGAGCAACGAAGGCCCTGCCGGATCTGAGCACGCATCAGTCAACTCCTGGGGAATCGTTCGGTCTGGGCACGATCCTGGTTTCCGGGGCTCTCTGACCGCATCGCGGAAAAGCGGGAGAAATCGCTCCCCCGATCGGGGGAGGCTGCCGGTGGGTTGCCCGGCGATACTGGCGACCACGATCAGGGGAATCCGGCCGCTGCTGCGCGGCTCCACGTGTTCGGGTGCGCTGTCCGCCTATTGCGGCGCGCTGGCGAGCCTTCCGCTGCTGCCTCGTGCCCTGTTGCCGGCGCTGTCGTGGCGATCCGCTCCGGAAAGCGTGCAGATCGTCCTGGTCCTGCTGGTCCGGGCGGTGCCGGTGATCCCGTCCGTGGTGGGCCGTTGCTCCGGGAGATGTTCCATGACGATGACATGGAGGTGCGCAAAGCGGCAGCGCGTTCCCTGCGCGCCGTGGCCTCGCTACCGCCCGGAGTCTCGGACTCGCTCATCGACTCCTTCCTCTCCGGCCCTGCCTCCGCCGAGCACCCCGACATCCTGGCCGCGTCGCTCTCCCGGTCCACGATGCGACTGCCTTCCAGGGCACTTGAGGCGAGTCACGCCCTGGCTGCGGTTGCGGAGAGAGGGAGCGATGAGAGGAGACACGGATACGCCCTGATCCAGAGCCATCTGACCGAGACGGTGCTGCGGCTGTACCGCCAGGGGAATCCCGTGACCAGGGGTCAGTGCCTCGACATCATCGACGGCCTCTACCGCACGAACGCCCACGGGTCGCTTCGATGTCTTCTCCGGCGGCCGGGAACCATCCCGGCCGCCGTGCGTCTTGTGTGCTCGCCAACCGTCACCCAACACCGAAGGGCACCACTTGACAGCTGGGCTGACTGCCACGAGGCCGTGATCGCCATGGGCTTCGACGGACTCCTTGCCGGAGCGGTCCGGTCCTGACGGGCGGTATTGCAGCGCGGGTGAGCACGCTCCGGCCGACGACGGCAGGGGCTCGGAATTTGCGAGTCGCGCCCCTCCGTCCACAGGTGCAGGACCGGCTCGCTGCAGCCGTTCAGGCCCCGATCCCCCGAACGCTCCCAGCTACGGCTCCAGGCGGTGGGGCCCGCGGAAGAGGAAGGTGACCTCGCGGATGGTGGGGAGCCCCAGGAGCAGCATGAGAAGCCTGCCAAGGCCGAGACCGAGGCCGCCGTGGGGCGGGGTGCCGAAGCGGAAGCAGTTCAGGTAGCCGGCGAGGGGCTCAGTCTCCATACCCTTCTCGCGGGCCTGGGCGATGAGACGCTCGTGACGGTGCTCGCGCTGGGCGCCGGTAGTGATCTCGATGCCCTTCCACAGCAGGTCGAAGGACTCGGTGACGGTGGGGTCGTCCTCGGGCCGCAGGTGGTAGAAGGGCCGGACCGAGGCGGGAAACCGCGTCACGAACACGAACTCGTGCCCGGTCTCCTCCGCGACCAAGGCGCAGAGCTTGCGCTCGCCCTCGGGGTCGAGGTCGTCCTTGACGCCCTCGGGGTCCCATCCGGTGGCCCGGAGCTTGGTGAGGGCGTCAGCCATGGTGATGCGCGGGAACGGCGTCTCGGGGACCACGACTTGGGCGCCGAAGTGCTCGGTGATGGCGTCGCCGTGGCGCTCGGAGACCTGCTGGAGGACGCGCTGGAGGAGGCGTTCCTCGAAGGCCATGACGTCCTCGACGCCGTCGATCCAAGCGAGTTCGGCGTCGACGCCGGTGAACTCCGTGGCGTGGCGGGAGGTGAAGGACGGCTCGGCGCGGAAGACCGGGCCGATCTCGAAGACCTTGTCGATGCCGGCGGCGATGGCCATCTGCTTGTAGAACTGCGGGGACTGGGCGAGGTAGGCGGTGCGCTCGAAGTAGCCGACCTTGAACACCTCGGCTCCGGACTCGGAGGCGGTGCCCATTAGCTTGGGGGTGTGGAGCTCGGTGAAGCCCTCCTCGGCGGTGACCTCGCGCATGGCCTGCTCGACGGTGGTCTGCACCGCGAAGATCAGGTGCTGCGAGGGCCGGCGGATGTCGAGGAAGCGCCAGTCGAGTCGCTGGTCCAGACCGGTGTGCTCGTCAATGGGCAGCTTCGGCTCGGCCGGGGAGACGACCTCGACGCGCTCGGGGACGATCTCCAGGCCGCCGAGCTTGACCTGCGGGTTGCCGACAACCTTGCCGGTGATCTTCACGGCGGACTCGGCGGTGATGCTCTCGAAGGCTGCCTCGATCTCGTCGCCTTCGCCGCCTCGGGCGTGGGTGACCTGAACGAGGCCGGTGTGGTCGCGGACCAGCACGAACTGCATGCGCCGCTGGAGGCGAAGTGTGTTGATCCAGCCATAGACGGTGACCGTCTCGTCGAGGTGGCTGGGCAGGTCTGCGACGAGGGTGCGCGTCATGGCTGGCAACTCCCTGGTTGCGGGCGCGTTGGTCGCGCCAATGGCGTCGGACGGTAGACGGCCGCCCGGGGGGACTGGCTCACCATAACCGAACCTGTCCCTCCCGTGCGGCCGGATTAAGCCGTTCGTGATCAGGCGAGGCTGAACACGCCGGAGAAGAGCGGGAGTTCGTAGCGGTCGATGATGTCGTTGAAGCCGACGTGGACGTCGATCAGTCCGTCGAGGTCGTACTGGAACGGGATGTCCATCTGCTTGACGACGAACGGGGTGAGGACGGTCGGCGCGGGGCACACGCCCAGGTCGGCGATGGTCTCCAGACCGCGGAGAGTGTCTTCGGCCGGCTCGATGCCGGCGAGCAGGCAACTGCCGACTTCGAGGCGACCGAAGACGTCGACTGCGTCGGCGAAGACGGCCGTGTAGTCGTCGAAGGTCAGGGTGCCCTTGTAGCCGTGGACGTAGCGCTGGCGGTAGTCGTTGTTGACGATCTCGACGCCGGAGTTGAAGCGGCTGATCCCGGCTTCGCGCAGCGTGGTCAGGTAGTCGTGGCGGTGGGCTGCGTCGCGGCGCATGCGGTCGGGGATGACCTGGGAGACGTAGATGCCTCCGGTGTAGCCGATCCGGCGCAGGGTGGTGGCCAGGCGGCAGTGGCGATCGAGTTCGACCTTCTCATTGGTGATGCTGCCGGTGCACAGCCAGATGATGTCGTAGTTCTGGTTGATTTCCTCCGCATGGGCGTCGACGTAGGCGAGGCAGGCGTCGAAGTTGCCGGTGTAGTTGGAGCTGGCGCCGCCCTGGAGGGCGAGGATCTCCCACTCGGACTCCTTGAAGCAGAAGTCGCAGGAGAAGGCGCAGTAGGTGTGGTAGTCGAACACGAAGGAGCGCATGCCGTTCTCGCGCATGAGCCCGAAGTTGTACATGCCGGTGGGGGCGCGGTCGCCGTCGATGAACTGGGTGCTGGCGATGGCGTGCTGCTTGCCGTTGAGGTGGGCGCTGATCTGGTCGCCGTCGAACATGAACGGGGAGTTCTGGTTGACGCGGACGGTGATCTTCTTGGCGAAGCCGGGGCCGGTCAGCTGGAGCTCGATGCGGGGGACGACCTGGCCGTAGACGGGGAAGCGGATGTCGGTCGTGGTGAGCTGGACGCCGTCGCGCAGGGCGCCGAGGCGGAAGACCTCCTCGATGCGGACCTTGTCCATGCCGGTGAGGGTCAGCGGAAAGCGGTCGGCTCGGTCAGTGCGAGACGGCACGTTCGCGTTCCTTCCTGGCGGTGCGGACAGAGACGAGGCGGGCGGCGTTGGCGCCGGTCAGTCCAGCGGTGAAGGCTTCGGGGAGGGCGGCGAGTGCGTCGGCCCATTCGGCGGCGGGGTTCTTCGGGGTGCCGGGGTGGGGGTAGTCGGTGGCGAGCATGAGCCGCGCGGTGAGCCAGTCGGGCAGGCGGGTGAGGTCCTCGCCCAGGCCGACGGAGAAGAAGAACGTGTCGCGGTCGGTCAGGTAGGCGCGGGGCGGCAGCTCACACAGGCTGGTCTGGCCGTTGCCGCGCAGTGTGTGCCAGGACTCCTCGGCGCGGTCGAGCCAGGAGGGCAGCCAGCCGGCGTTGCACTCGTGGAAGGCGAAGCGCAAGCGCGGGTAGCGGTCCGGGACCCGGGCGTCGAGCAGGGCCGCGAGGTGCAGCTGGCCGGGCAGGGTCTCGTTGATGTGGTTGAACAGCGGCCCCATGGCCGGGGCGCTCAGGCTCGTGCTGCCACCGCGCCTGCGGGCGATGGGCAGGAAGTGCGGGACGGCGACCTTGTGCAGGTGTAACGCGATGTCCAGGTCCTGCGCGGCGGCGAACAGCGGCTCTGCGGGCAGGAGGCTGTCGCGGATGCCGCCGGGGATCATGGCGTGGGCGAAGCCCGCGTCGGCCAGCCGTCGCAGCCGCTCGGGCGCATCCTTGGCGGCCGGCACCTGGGCGACCGGGAGGAGGCGCTCGGGGTCGCAGCTGGCCATATCGGCGATCCAGCGGTTGTAGGCGTCGAAGTGCGCGACCGCCCAGGGGCTCGTCGGGTCGACCTCGCGGGGCCAGATCAGGCCGAGCGAGGGGAACAGCAACGTGGCGTCGATGCTGGCGGCGTCGAGCCAGGCGAGCCGCGCCGGGCCGTCCCACGACGCTCGGGTGCACGACTCCTGGTAGGAGGCGAAGACTCCGTCGGTAGGCAGGGTGTTCCAGTCGCGGATCTCGCCGTCCTCCGGCGCGGGGAGACCGCCGAGACGGCGAACCAGCGCGGAGGGGCGGCCCTGGAACAGGAGCTTGTCGCCGTCCTCCTCGTCGCGCACCACCCGGAGGCGGTCCTCGCGGAAGGCCGGGTCGAGGTAGGACTCCCAGTCCCACAGGGGTTCCATGATGTGGCCGTCGGCGTCGACGACCTTGTGTCCGTGCCACATGGCGGACCAGTCCTTTGCTCTCGGCGGGAGGGTCAGGCGGGCAGGGCGAGGGCCTTGATGTACTCGGTCGGGTAGTGGGCCAGGCGCGTGTCTGGGACGACCCGGCCGCCGGACGGCAGGCGGCGCAGGAGCAGCACGCGCTGGATCCACCGGTCGGTGCCGTTGTACGCGGGGCGGAACGCGGGGCGGCCGTGGACGGCATGGCGGTTGTCGATCAGGAGCAGATCGCCGGCGCCGAGCAGGACCGACTGAGCGCACCGGCCCAGGGCCTCCTCCAACGCGGCCAGCGCGGCAGCGCCTGCGGCCGTGATGGCGGTGATCAGGGTCGAGTACTCCAGCACAGGGCCGTCGGCGCGGTCCTTGAGCAGCGGCACCGGCTCGGTCGTGCGTCGGCCCTCGTGGTCGTAGCTGCCGCGGTCAGTGGGGAAGACGAACAGCGGCTCCCGCAGCGCGCCGCGCTCGGCGGGAGTGAGCTGGGCCAGGGCCTGGGGGATGTCCGAAACCAGCGTGACGGCCTGCCCCGTCGGGTCCGGGCGCAGGCCGAGCAGCGCCAGGAAGTCCGGTGGGTAGGCGGTGAAGCACGCCTCGGTGTGCAGCACGAGGTCGTTCGCGCCGGAGGCGGTCTGCACGTTGTGGTGTGAGGCGACGGGGTACCGGTTCTGGACCAGGTGCGCGCCGTCCCACTCGCGGTAGGCGAAGATCTCGCCCAGCCGCGCGCCGACCAGAGCCAGGACCGGCTCCGCGCCGGCCGGTCGCACCTCCGGCAGCCGGTGGAAGCTGCCCGCCGGGGTCCGCGGCAGCGCCTCGGGCATGGGAACGCCGCGGATCAGCAGGCTCGACGGACCCTGACGCGAGGCGAAGCGGTCCAGCACGGCCGTGAGGCCGTCTTCGGGCAGCGACGCCGCCGCAGTACGGGCTTGCTGGGCGAACGCGTCGCCATCGGTGTAGGGGTCCGCGCGAATCTGGCTGGCCGCCTGCCAGATTGCGGCGCTGGTGTGCGGGGCGAGGCCGACGACGGTGATCGGCATGCGTGAAGGCATGAGGGAGCCCTTCCAGAAGATGGGTGAGGGACCCCCGCTCCGGCTACTGATCGGGTCGCCTCGCGGGGTGCACCCAGCTTCGCGGCGGGCAAGGCCCGGAAATGGCACAGGAGTGCAACTCGGCACCCGGGCCGGTAAAGCTTCCCTCCGGGCGTCGCTGCCGCAGCGTCAGACGGCGATGCCCAGCCAGGTCGCGAGGCCCCGCGCTGCGTCAGGCGAGCGCTTGGACCGGTGGACGATCGCGGCGGCGGCCTCCTTGGCTCCGGAGTGCGTACGGGTGTGCTGCGGCGCGCGGCGACGAGCCTCCAGCAGCGAGGACAGGGCCCCGTCGAAGTCCCCCTGCCAACTCTGTGCCCGCGCAAGGTCGATGAAGTGGTGACTGGCCCGCTCGGCCGGCAGGCTGGAGGGCGGCACCCACCCACGAGCTCGGCGCACGGCCTCGTCGGCGTCCCCGAGCTCGACGGCGATCGCCACCTCGTGCACCTTCAAGTTGGCCGGCCCGAAACTGGTGTGGAAGTAGGCCACCTCGGCACCGACCGACTCGGCCATCACCCGCGCGATCTCCAGGTGCGCCCACGCCTGCTCCGGCTTCCGGCCGAACGCCGCCAGAACCGCAGCTCGGGAGTGCAATGCACCGTAGACGCTCGCGGCTTTGGTGTCGGTCAGTGTCCTGCCGGCGATCGCCTCCCCGGCCGCACCGAGGATCCGCAGGCCGGACTCGACCGGACCCGAGACGAAGAACGTCTCCGCCCGCACGTAGGCTGCCGTCGCCAGCATCAGCTCGTCACCCGACCGCTCGGCCGCCCAGCGGACGCGATCGATCAACGTGGTCGACAGGTCGTAGTGCCCCAGCTTGTGCGCGACGGCATCCGCACAGCGGTAGGCCGAAGACAGTAGCCAGAAGGCCAACTCCCGATCGTGGCCCGCGAGGACATCCGCCGCGACGCTCAGTTCCTCCAGCAGTGGCACGACCATCTCGCCCAATGCCCCGTACTGGCACTGCAGCCGCAGGTGCCCGGCCCGAGCGACGTCACGAGCGAGCTCTGGCAGTGGGCGGACCGGACGCCCCAGGTCAGGCGGGCAGTCGTACACGGCCACCACCCGCCGCAACTCCGGAAGACACGCCTCGCCCCGACTCGCGACCGCCCCGGCACCCTCCTCCTCGCCGAGGAGGGCGGAAACCTCGATGCGCAGGGCACGGGCGACTGCCACAGCGAGAGACCAGCTGCCCGGCCGCTGACCCGCTTCGACCTTGCTCACCAGCGACTTCGACACACCCGCGAGATCCGCCAGCTCCTGCTGAGTCAGCTCATGCAGGCTGCGCAGCTCCCGTAACCGCTGCCCAAGGTGCTCGGTGGATGCTTTCACATGGCACTCCCGGCCGACCGATACGTTACGTGCCACGTATTCTCACCCCAGAAGCGCGTCAACAGTGCCCAGTTGATGCAACCCACGGCCAACAGGGAGCGACAGCATGGCGATCCGCTCGGTGGTGTTCGACGTCGGAGAGACCCTCATGGACGACACCACATTCTGGGGCTCCTGGGCCGACTGGCTAGGCGTCCCCCGCCACACCCTCGCCGCCCTTGTCGGCGCCGTCACAGCCCTCGGCCACGACAACGCCGAGGCCCTGCGACTCATCCGGCCCGGCTTCGACCTCACTGTCGAGCGCCAGGCCCGCGAGGACGCCGGTAAGGGCGAGTCCATCAGCGAAACCGACCTCTACCCCGACGCCCGTCCTGGCCTCGCGGCCCTCCAGGCCGCTGGCCTCTGGGTCGGCATCGCGGGCAACCAGACCGCACGAACCGCCGAACTCCTCGCAGACCTCGACCTCCCCGTCGACGCCATCGCAACCTCCGGCCAGTGGGGCGTGGCCAAGCCCGACCCGGCGTTCTTCGCTCGCGTCAGAGACTGGGCACCCGGCAACCCCGATGAGATCGTCTACGTTGGCGACCACCGCGACAACGACATCATCGCCGCCAAGGCCGGCGGCCTCCGCACGGCCCACATCCGCCGAGGCCCCTGGGGGTACCTCCAAGCAGGTGACCCCGAACTCAAGGACAACGCCGACTGGCAGATCGACTCCATCATCGATCTGCCGCAGCTTCTGTTGTAGTGGGCCTGTGCGGTGGCCGTACAGGCCCCGCGCTGGGCCTCGGATCGTGGTCTCAGTCCTGGTCTCATTCACCCCCGTCCGGCCAGGTTCAGCCGTCGCCCAGCCGGCCCCTCCGCCGCAGGTCAGGCCGGGAGGGCGGGCCAGGTGGCGTCCTCACGGGTGCCCGCTTGCCAGTCGCGCGGGGTGACCCCGTAGGCGGCGCGGAAGACCCGGCTGAAGTGGCTGGTGCTCACGAACCCCCAGCGCCCGGCGACGGCGGCCACCGTGGCCGGCCGGGCCGACGGGCGGGCCAGGTCGCGTCGGCACATCTCCAGGCGCCGGCGCTGGATCCAGCGGCCCACGGTGACGCCCTCGTGCTGGAAGAGCTTGTGGAGGTAGCGCACCGAGAAGTGGTGGGCGGCCGCGATCGTCTCCGGGGTGAGACCGGGATCCCCCAGCCGCCGCAGGATGTACTCCTTCGTCCTGGCGATCGTGGCGCGGAGCTCCTCGGGCACCGGTCCGACCGCCCGCCGGCGGTGCTCGTGGGCGAGGACGGTGAGCAGGTCCAGGGCCGTGGTGGCGAGCCGGCCGGCCAGCTGCGGGTCCAGCGAGACCACCGGACGGGCGAGGCGCCCCAGGTAGGCGGCCACCAGCGCGGCCGTCCCGGTGTCCGTCCCGAACGCCGTCCCGGACAGCTCCAGCAGGTCCTCCTCGGCCACCCCGGCGGCTTCCCGGGGCCAGTGGAACGCCGTGCCGGAGTAGGCGTCCGACACCTCCAGGACGACCGGGCGGCCGGCCCGGGCGACCGCGAACGTGCCCGGTCGCAGCGGCAGCCGGTGGCCGTCCAGCTGCAGCGTGGCCGTGCCGTGCTGCGGGAGGACGAGGGTGATGTGGTCCTCGCGGCCGCACAGCACCACACTGCGGCCGTGTGCGACCGGCCACGAGCCGGCCACGATCGAGGAGACCCGCAGCGGGCCGAGCCGGTGGCCGGCGATGCTCGCGGCGAAGGGGACACTCCGGGGCGGGAGGGGGGTGAGGACTGACATCGGTACTCCTGCGACGGCCGCCCGGGCGGGCCCGGGCGGCCGTGTGCTGACACGGGGTGAGGGGAGGGGCGCGGGGCGACGCGGCCCGCACTCCCATCCCAGCCGCTCGGGCGGTGGGAGACCAGGAAGAACAGCAGGAGGAACTCCGCCCTGCCAGCACCGCGCCGGCACCGCGCGGGCGAGGACGCACCGGTCAGGCGAGGAAGGCGGCCAGTTCGGTGTTGACCTCGTCGGCGTGGGTGAAGATCAGGCCGTGCGGTGCGCCCGGGACGATCCGCAGGGTGGCGTCGGCGAGCAGGGCGGCCAGCGGTTCGGCCGACGCGGCCGGTGGCAGGGTCCGGTCGGCGGCGCCGTGCAGGACCAGCACCGGCACGTCGATCCGGGGCAGGTCGGGCCGCAGGTCGGTGCCCCAGGCGTGCGCGCAGGCGGCGGTGGCGCGGACGGAGGACTCCAGGGCCGCTCCCCCGTGGTAGGCGGCCAGCCGGTCGCTCACCGCGCCGCCGCCCAGCAGGTCCACCGCGTACAGGTCGTGCAGGTAGCCGGTCATGAAGGCGGTCCGGTCGGTGACCACGGTCTCGCGCAACACCGTCAGCGCGGTCGGTACCGCACAGGGGGCGTCGGACGGGGTCGGCGGGACGGCGGCGATCAGGACGGCGGACCGGACCCGTCCCGAGCCGTGGACGGCCAGGTAGCGGGCGACCTCGCCGCCGCCGAGCGAGTAGCCCACCAGGGTGGCGTCCCGCAGGTCGAGCGCGGTCAGCAGCGCGTGCAGATCGGCCGCGAGGGTGTCGAGGTCGTACCCGTCCCGGGGGCGGTCGGACCGGCCGAAGCCACGGCGGTCGTAGCTGACGACGCGGTGGCCGGCCGTCAGGAGGGCCGCCTCCTGGCTCTCCCAGGAGGCGGCGTTGAGCGGCCAGGCGGGCACCAGGACCACCGGGCGGCCCGTCCCGTGGTCCTCGTAGTAGAGGCGCACCGGGGCGGCGTTCTCCTCGGCGACGGTCAGGAAGGGCATGCGGGGCTCCGTGGTTCGGTCGGTGCGGGGACTCGTCGACCGTACGGACGGGCGGGGGCGCGGCTGTGCCGTCAGCGCATGCCCACTGGCCGCCGGGCGACCACGACCGGCGGGGCGGCCGACTACCAGGAGTGGCGGTGCAGGGCGATGTGCAGGGTGTCCACGGCCTGGATGAGGGCGGAGCGGGCCGAGTCGGTGCGGCAGTGCGAGTCGAACAGCACGAAGCCGTGCGGGACGCCCTGGTAGCGGGTGGCCACCACGGGGACTCCGGCCCGGCGCAGCCGAGCCGCGTAGGCCTCGCCCTCGTCCCGCAGGACGTCGGCCTCCGCGGTGATCACCAGGGCCGGTGGCAGGCCCGCGAGCTCCTCCAGGCCGGCGCGGAGCGGGGCCGCGGTGGCCTGCGCGCGGTGGGCCGGGTCGGGCAGGTAGGCGTCCCAGAACCGGCGCATGTCCGCCCGGTGGAGGAAGTACCCCTCGGCGAAGGCGCGGTAGGACGGCGTGTCGAAGTCCGCGTCGGTCACCGGGCAGAGCAGCACCTGGTGGAGCAGCCGGGCGCCGCCGCGCCGGCGCAGCAGCAGGGTCAGGGCGGCAACCAGGTTGGCGCCCGCCGAGTCGCCGGCGGCGGCGATCCGGCTCCCGTCGAGCCCGATCTCGTGCCCGTGCGCGGCGATCCAGCGGGCGACGGCGTAGCACTGCTCGACCGCGACCGGGAAGCGCGCGGCGGGCGGGCGCCCGTAGTCGACGAAGACCACGGCGGCGTCGGCGCCCACGGCGAACTCGCGCAGCAGGTGGCGGTAGCTGTCGGCGTCCCCCAGCGCCCAGCCGAGGCCGTGCAGGAACAGCACGACCGGGGTCGGCCGGGCGGCGTCGACCGGGCGGACCACCTGGACCCGGACGCGGCCGACCGGGGTCGGCAGCGCCAGCCAGGCGGCGTCCGTGTCCTGGTGACCGTCCGACGGGTGCGGCCCGGCCAGGAAGGAGAGGTCCGGCGGCGCGGACGCGTCCGATCTGCGGGCGCGGGTGGTCAGGAACTCCTGGAGGCCGTCGTCGAGGACCGGGCTCCGGCCGTCGGGGGTGGTGCTGTCGGACACGGGTGCGCTCCTGGCGTGGCGGCCGGCCGGGCCGGCTTCGCGGGTGGTCGTCGCCCCGCCCTCGCGCCCGGCGGCGCGGCGTACGGTGGCCGCCGCGGCGGTTCCGGGCACGGCGGCGAGCCGGGGGGACTGCCACCGTGCCCGGAGGTCGTGCCGGGCGGGGCCGGAGCGCCCGGACGGCACCTCGCCACGCTAGGCGGCGGCCGGCCCGCGCACGGTGCCGAGAGCGAACCGGAATCAGCCCCTCCGCGCACGGCCGCCCCGGCGCGCACTCCCCGACGCGACGGTCCCGGCGGCGCGGGGGCCCCGTCGGCCCGTCAGGCCCCGTCGGTGCGGTCGGCCCCCTCGGTACGTCGCGCCCGCCATTCGCGCGGGGACGTCCCGTACGCGGCCCGGAAGGACCGGCTGAAGTGCGCGGGGTTGACGAACCCCCAGCGCTGGGCGACCGCCGAGACCGTCGGTGCGCTGCGGCTGCGCCGCCCGAGCTCCCTGGCGCACTCCTCCAGCCGGCGCCGCTGGATCAGCCGGCTCACCGTCACCCCCTCCTTCTCGAAGAGCCGGTGCAGGTAGCGCACCGAGATGCGGTGGGCGTCGGCGATGCTCTGCGGGGTCAACCCGGGATCACCGAGGTGGCGGTCGATGTGGGTGCGGACCAGCCGGACGAGGTGGGTGTTCGCGGCGTCGGGCTCGACGGCCGGCCGGCCCGCGAGCTCGGCGACGAGGGTGAGGAAGAGGTCGGCGACGCTGCCGGCCAGCAGATCGCCGACGGCCGCCGGATAGCTGGGCGCGGCGTCGGCGAGGGTGTCGAGGAAGGGGAGCAGCACGGCCCCGAGGCTCTCCCGCGAGCTGACGGCCCGCCCGGTCACCCGGCGGATCTCGGCCTCCGGCACACCGAGCAGTCGGTGCGGCAGGTGGAACACATGGGAGCGGAAGCGCTGCGGGTAGTCGACCGAGTAGGGCCGCGCGGTGTCGTACAGCACGAGGTCGCCGGCCGCGACCTCGGCCCGGCGGCCGTCCTGGGTCAGCACGGCGTGGCCGGACACCTGGACGCCCACCGCCACCTGGGCCTCCGCCCCGGGCGAGCGCGCGATCAGGCCCGGTGTCCGGGACAGTCGCGTCGCGTCCGCCTCCAGCGTGGACACCCGCAGGCAGCCCAGCCGGTGCGAATCCAGGCGGCCGTCGAACGGGCCGTCGGCGAGCGGCAGCACCTCCACCGGCGCCAGGGCGTGGGACACCGCCCGGCCCCAGTGCACCACCTTCTCCGCGTCCGGCACCGCAGTGGTCGTGACCTGCAGGTTCACCTGGCTGTCCCTCTTCTCTCGGCGTTCACGGCCGAAGCCCCGCAGGTCCAGCCTGGTCCGGGAAGCGGGCGGTCGCCTAGGTCATCTGACTGTCGCTCCGCCCGGCGGCGGCGGCCGTGCGCCGTGAGGCACGAGGAGTGCACGGCCGGCACAGCGGACGGGGTGGCGCAGGGCCCCGGCGGGCGCGGCAGGTGACGGGGCGGGACGCGGCCCGGCGGGCGCGGCAGGTGACGGGGCGGGACGCGGCCCGGCGGGAGAGCCCGGCGGGGCTCAGTGGCCCTCCAGGGCCCGGGTGAGCGCCGCCCGCGAGGCGATCCCGAGCTTGGGGAAGACCTTGTACAGGTGTGCCGCGACGGTGCGGTGCGAGAGTCCGAGCCGGTGGCCGATCTCCTTGTTGCTGAGGCCGGTCGCGGCGAGCCTGGCGATCCGCAGCTCCTGCCCGGTCAGTGCGTCGGGCGCCCGGTGCGGCTCCGGTGCGAGCGGGCCGCCCGCGGCGCGCAGTTCCTCCTCGCAGCGCCGGGCCCACGGCTCGGCCTGGAGCCGTCGGAAGGCCCGGTGCGCCGCGCGGAGCACCTCCCGGGCGTCGGCCCGGTGGCGGCGGCGCAGCCACGAGCCGTGGGCCAGCCGCAACCGGGCCAGTTCGAAGACCCACTGGTCGGCGCCCGGCACGGCGTACGCGGCGCGGTAGGCGTCGTCGGCCGCGTCGTCCTCGGCCGCCAGGGCGGCGGCCGCGGCGAACAGGAAGGCATGGTGGCCGGAGATCTCGCCGGGCCGCTCGGCCTGCGCGGCGGCGACGTGGGCGCGGGCCTCGGCGCGGCGGCCCGTGTGCACGGCGGCCTCGACCAGGTCGAAGGCGAGCTGGTGGAACCAGGGCAGGCCGCTGGGCGTGTGCCCGGCCGGGGTGAGCCCGGTGAAGTGCGTGTACGCCTCCTCGTACCGCCCGTGCGCCAGGGCGGCCAGGCCCTGCAGGTGGGTCAGCCGGTCCAGCACCAGACGCATCCCGGCGCGCGCGGCCACCGGCCGAATCAGCCCCGCCGTCTCCCGCAGCCCCGCCTCGTCGCCCCGGCCGGCGAGGAAGTGGGCGTGGTAGTGGCGGAACATCAGCGCGTTGCAGTGGTAGCCGAGTTCCTCGGCGGCCTCGGCCTCGCGCAGGCACACGGCGGCGAGGTCCCAGCGGCCGCGCAGGAAGTCCTGGTAGCACTTGGCCTTGGCGACGGAGCCCTGGGTGGCGTAGCCGTGCAGGCCGGTGAAGCGCCGCCAGAGGTCGCCGTCGGCCACGTCGACCGCCGAGGCCGTCCAGAGCAGCAGCCAGGCCGCCCCGGCCTCCTGCTCCTCGCTCATCCGGTCGACCACCGCGCTCAGCTCCCCGGCCACGCCGCCGGCGGTCCGGGCCGGGTCGAGCCAGGCCCGGTGGCAGAGCCGGGCGGGCTCCGAGACGTGCGCGTGGTGCCGCTCCAGCGCCCGCCAGGCCCTGGGGTCGTCGGTGTAGGTCGCGGTGAGCAGCAGTTTGAAGAAGACCTGCTCGGCCAGTCCGTCGAAGGGCTCGGCGCCGGGTGCGGTCAGCGCGTCGAGGGCCGCGGGCAGCAGTGCGGAGGCGGACTCGAAGTCGATCCGGTGGCTCTGGTCGACGTACACGACCGCGTAGGCGAACAGCGGGGCGATGTCGGACGGCACCGGACCGCTCTTCAGCTCCTCCACCAGGGCCGCGGTGTACCGCAGCTGCCCGCCGCGGGCCGCCATCACCGCGGCCCAGGTGAGCCGGCGGGCGCGCTGGTCGGGGTCGGCGCTGAGCACGGCGGCGCGGTCGAGCAGCAGCGCTCCTTCGGCGTCGCCGCCCCGGCGGGCCAGCCCGGTGCCGGCCTCCTGGAGGCGGCGGGCCAGGTCCTCGTCCGGGAACAGGGCCGCGGACGCCTCGTGGACCAGCCGCTGGGGATCGTGCGGCGCCAGGCACCGCGCGAGCGCGCGGTGGGCCTCGCGCTGCGCGGCCGGCGCGGCCGCCGCGATCACGGCCGTGCGCACCAGGGGGTGACGGAAGACCAGGCGTCCGGCCGGGTCGAGGCGGGCCAGGCCGCCGGCCTCGATCTGTTCCAGCGCCTCCTGCGCGCCGTGGCCCGCGACGGCCCGCAGCCAGACCCCGCCCGCGGAGTCCGGGCCGGCGGCCAGGGCTGCCAGCAGCAGCAGCCGGCCGGCCGACGGGGTCACCGCCGCGAGCCGGCCGGCGAACATCCGCTCCAGGTGCCGGCCCAGCGGCAGGCGGTCGGGCAGCGGGACGACACCCCGCCGCTGTTCGGCGGCCAGCTGCCGCGGCAGTTCCACCAGCGCCAGCGGGTTGCCGGCCGCCTCCCGCAGGACACGCTGCGCGGCGGTCGCCGCCAGCTGCGGGTAGCTCCGGTGCAGCAGCAGGGCGGCGTCCGGTTCGGAGAGCGCCCGCACCTCGATGGGCTCGGCCGACCACGCCTGGGCCACCGGGCCGCCCGGCCGGCTCGCGCCGACGATCACCAGCGGCAGCTCGGCGCAGCGCCGGCGGACGAACGCGAACACCGTGGCACTGGAGGAGTCGATCCAGTGCAGGTCGTCCAGCAGCAGCAGGAGCGGCCCGCCCAGCGAGGCCTCGGCGAGCAGCGCCAGGGTGGCGGCACCGACGGCGAACCCGCTCGGCGCCGTACCGGCCCGGACGCCCAGGGCGCTTTCGAGAGCCGCCCGCTGGTGGGCCGACAGCGTGCGGGAGTCGTCCAGCAGGGCCCAGAGCGCCTGGTGGAGCGCCCCGAACGCGAAGTCCGTCTCCGCCTCGGCGCCGACCGCCCGCAGGACGGTGAACCCGCGCTCGCGCGCCTCGCGGGCCGCCCACTCCAGCAGCGTGCTCTTGCCGACACCGGGCTCGCCCCGCACCAGCACGGCGGAGCCGCCCGCACCGTCCGCCGCCCGGGCCAGTGCCGCGTCCAGCCGGTCCGTCTCCCGCCGGCGGCCGATCAGGAGCGGGCCGCACACCTCCTGCACCGTCGCTCCCCCGGACCGGCGGCCGCCCGCGGGCGGCCGGGCTGTCGTCACTCCCCGCGCCGGCGCGCGGAACCCGTCGGGCCGGGGTCGCCCGACGGCGACCCGTCGCCGGGCAGGGACAAGGCTAACCGCCTGTCAGCCGTGCGCGTGCCGGGCCGGGGACGCCCGCGGAGCCCCGCACCCGCGCATCGGCGCAGGCGGGGGCCCTGGGGGTACGAGGTGACTGCCGTGCAGGTGAGCGAGGTCGCAGGAGCGACGGGGTCAGGCGCCGACGAACTCCAGCAGGTCCTCGGTGAACGCGGTCTCGTACGCGCCGACCAGGCCGTGCGGGGCGCCCGGGTAGACCTTGAGGACGCCCTGGGACAGCAGCTTCACGGCCTTCTCGGCGGAGGCGGCGATCGGGACGATCTGGTCGTCGCCGCCGTGGGCGACCAGGACCGGGATGTCGATCTTCTGGAGGTCCTCGGTGAAGTCGGTCTCGGAGAACGCCTCGATGCAGTCGAGGGCGCCCTTGAGGCCGGCCTGCATGCCCTGGAGCCAGAACTCGCGGCGCTTGCCGTCGGAGACCGCGGCGCCGGGCCGGTTGAAGCCGAAGAACGCCTCGCTGAGGTCGTAGTAGAACTGCGACCGGTCGGCGGCCACGCCGGCCCGGATGCCGTCGAAGAACTCGATCGGGGTGCCCTCGGGGTTGGCCTCGGTCCGCAGCATCAGCGGCGGCACGGCGCCGAGCAGGACGGCCTTGCGCACCCGGCCGCTGCCGTGGCGGCCGAGGTAGCGGGCGACCTCGCCACCACCGGTCGAGTGGCCGACCAGGACGGCGTCGGTGAGGTCGAGCTGCTCCAGCAGCTCGGCCAGGTCGTCCGCGTACTGGTCCATGTGGTTGCCGTCCCAGGTCTGGTCGGACCGGCCGTGGCCGCGCCGGTCGTGGGCGACGACCCGGTAGCCGGCCTCGGCGACGGCGACGGCGAGGCTGTCCCAGGCGTCGGCGTTCAGCGGCCAGCCGTGGGAGAGGACGACCGGACGACCGGTGCCCCAGTCCTTGAAGAACTTCTGCGAGCCGTCGGAGAGCGTGATGAAGGGCATGATGCGCCTTTCGGTGTCGGTGTCGGTGTCGGTGTCGGTGTCCCGGCCGGGCCGGTGGGCCCGGCCGGGGAGCGGTGAGCAGGTCGGGAGAGATGAGCAGGGTCGGGACGCGAGGGGGGGTGGTGCCTCCTCGGGGGTGCGCGGCCGTCAGGGCCGGGCGGCCACCGGGGCGGGCCGGTGCAGCAGCAGGCGGACGGCGAGTCCGCTGCCGACGCCGCCCAGCACGGTGACCGCGACCCACCAGAGGGCCCAGGGCGCCAGGCCCAGGGCCTGGTCGACGGAGTACCGGCCGGGCCCGGTGAGCGCGAGCACGGTCGCGACGACGATCAGCACGAGCGGGTACTCGTAGCCGTCCTTCTGCACCCAGAGGCCGTGCGGCCACTTCACAGTCAGGGCGACCGTCATCACCCCGGCCGCGCCGGCCGCCGCGAGCGGGGTCAGCGCTCCGGCGGCGAGCAGCAGGCCCGAGCCGATCTGGCCGGCTCCCGCGGCGAGCGCGGTGAGCCTCCCGCCGCGGAAGCCGTCGTGCCGGAACTCCTCGGTCCCGCCGGCCAGGCCGCTGCCGTCGAGCCGGAAGCTGACCTTCTGGATGCCGTGACCGGCGATCAGCAGCCCGGTCACCAGGCGGAGGATGAGCAGACCGGTGTCCATGGTCTCGTTCCGTTCCCGGTCAGCCCGCGGCGTGCGGGTCGATCATGGACTGCGCGTAGACCACGCCCAGCCCGTACGCGCCGCCGTGCTCCTTGACCACGTCCAGGGTGTCCGCGTACGTCCCGGTGCGAGCCCAGTCGCGCTGGAGCTCCAGCAGCACCTGGAGCCAGGTGACCGGCACCGCGCCGGCGGCGGCCATCCGCTGCACGGCGTGCTCGTGGGCGGCCGGCGTGACACCGGCGGAGGCGTCGGCGACCACGTAGACCTGGTAGCCCTGGTCGAGCGCGGACAGGGCCGGCAGGACCAGGCAGACCTCGGTCCAGAGGCCGGAGAGCACGATCTTGCGGCGGCCGGTGGCCTTGACCGCCTCGACCAGCGCCTCGTCCTCCCAGGCGTTCATCGAGGTGCGGTCGACGATCTCGTGCTCCGGGAAGACCGCGCGCAGCTGCGGCAGTATCGGCCCGGAGAAGGACTCGGCGGCGACGGTGGAGAGCACCACCGGCACGTCGAAGACCCGGGCGGCCTTGGCCAGGCCGACGGTGGCGTTGATGACCCCGGCGCGGTCGGCGCCGGCCGCGCCGAAGAACATCTGCGGCTGGTGGTCGACGAACAGCATCATCGCGTTGTCGGGCGAGATGAGGTCCGGGCTGGGCTGGGCCGAGACACCGGCGAGGTCGAAGGTGCGGTCGGTCATGATCGGCTCCTTGAGTCGGGAGGGTCGGAGTGGGGAGAGGTGGGGAGGGTCGGGGTCGGGAGGGTCGGTCGGACGGTGGGTGCGGCCCGGCGACGCCCGGGGGCTCAGCCTCCGAAGCAGGGGTCCACGAAGCCGGCCGGGCCGGCGGGTTCGAGCCCGCGGGCGAGCCGCCACCGGTACTGCTCGTCCCCGGCGGCCGCCACCTCGGCCAGGCGGTCGGCCTGCCGGGCACCGGAGTTCGAGGGCGGCGGGGAGGCCTGGTAGCCGCCGAAGTGGGCGACCGGGCTCCAGGCCGGGCTGATCGGCGGCGCCGCCTCGTCCAGGCCCTCGTACTCGGCCACCGCGTGGACGAGACGGCCGCCCACCACGGTGAGCACGGCCTCGATGTGCGGGATGTCCTCGGCGGGCACCGTGAAGTAGTCATGGGAGAGCACCGCGAAGTCGGCGAGGAAACCTTCCTTCAGAAGCCCCTTCACCGCCTCCTCGCCGGTGATCCGGGCGCCGCCGCGGGTGTACAGCTCCAGCGCGCTCTCCCGGGAGAGCAGCCGCTGCGGCGGGTAGAGCGCGCGTCCGCCGACGGTCCGGCCGGTCACCAGCCAGTGCAGGGCCACCCACGGGTTGTAGGAGGAGACCCGGGTGGCGTCCGTGCCCGCCGCGACCGGCAGGCCGAGCGCCAGCATCTCCGTCACCGGAGGGGTCCGGGCGGCGGCCTCGGCGCCGTAGCGGTCGGCGAACGCCGAGCCCTGGAAGGACATCCGGTTCTGCACGCTGATCGCGCCGCCGAGCGCGGCGATCCGCTCCAGGCTGTGCGGGGAGACCGTCTCGGCGTGGTCGAAGAGCCAGCGGTTGCCGGCCGGGAAGAGCCCGTCCGCGGCGAGCTTCTCGAAGACCGCGAGGTCGCGCCGGATGGTCTCGTCGTACGTCGCGTGCAGCCGGAAGCCCCAGCCGTTCTCCATCAGCAGCCGCACGGCCTGCTCGAACCGGGCCTCGTAGCCGGCCTCCAGGTCGGGCCGCGGCTCGGTGAAGTTCTCGAAGTCGGCGGCGGCCCAGGTGAGGTTCTCCCCGGCGCCGTTCAGCCGCAGCCACTCGTCGCCCTCGCCCGGTCGGACCGTCTCGACCCAGCGGCGCAGGTCGTCGATCTCCTGCCCGGCGGTCTGCGGGAACAGGTGGTACGCGATTCGCAGCGTGAGCTGCCCTTCGCGGGCCAACTCGATGACGGTGGCGTAGTTGTCGGGGAAGTTCTGGAAGCCGCCGGCGGCGTCCACCGCCGAGGTCAGGCCGAACCGGTTGAGTTCGCGCAGGAAGTGCCGGGTGGAGGTCTTGCGGTCCGCCTCGTCCGGCGCGGGCGCCTTGGCCAGGGTCGAGTACAGCACAAGCGCTCCGGGGGCGGCCAGCAGGACGCCGTTGGGCTCGCCGTCGCGGCCGCGGACGATCTGCCCGCCGCGCGGATCCGGGGTGTCGCGGGTGAATCCGGCCGCGCGGACGGCGGCCCGGTTCATGATCGCGGACTGGTAGAGGTGCAGGACGAAGACCGGGGTGTCCGGCGCGGCGGCGTCGAGCTCCGCCGGGGTGGGCAGCCGACGTTCGGCGAACTGCTCGGCCGTCCACCCGCCGACCACCCGGATCCACTGGCCCTTCGGGGTGCGGGCGGCCTGCTCGCGGAGCATCGCCAGGCCCTGGCGCAGCGAGCGCACCCCGTCCCAGCGCAGCTCCAGCACGTAGTTCAACCCGCCGCGGATGACGTGCAGATGGGAGTCGTTGAGCCCCGGCACGACCCGTCGGCCGAGGCCGTCGACCACGCGGGTGTCCGGCCCGACGTGGGCGGCGATGTCGCGCTCGTCCCCGAGGGCGAGCACGCGGCCGTCGCGGACGGCGAGCGCGGAGGCCTCGGGCCGGGCGCGGTCCCCAGTGTGGATCTTCGCGTTGCGCAGGACGAGGTCGGCGGGGTGCTGGGGCGGGCCGGCAGCGGGCACAGTGCCGCCGACGGGCATGGAATCAGCCATGATCGTCGCTTTCGGGAGGGGTTCAGAGGGTGCGGCGCACGCCGGCCTGGCGTTCGAGGTCGCGCAGTTGGACCGTCAGATCGCCCTCCACCGCGTGGTGGGCCGGGCCGCTGCGGCCGATCGGCAGGACCTCCTCGCCCCGCATGTCCTCCAGCATCAGCGCGAACGCCGTGTAGAGGGCCACGGCGGCGAGCAGCAGCCCGAGCGCGCCGGAGAGGGTGCCCAGCCGGGCGACGCCGGTCAGATTGGCCAGCGCGGCCACCGCGAACCGGGGCACCGCGGTGCACAGCACCAACCAGAGCGCCCGCTTGCGGCCCGCCACGCTCGCCATCATCAGGGCGAACAGCGCGAACGTGGCGTTCAGCACGCCCAGCACGTGGGTCCCGCCGACCGGATCGACCACCAGGACGAGCGAACTCGCCAGCCAGAGACCGGAGAAGCAGGCCATCAGGGTCGCCGCCAGGGCGTCCCGGGCACCGAGGGCGAACACCGCCACCACCAGTTGCAGGACGAACGCCGGCAGGATCGCCAGGCCCACCGCCCGCCGGGCGCCGTCCTCGAAGACGCCGAGCTGGAAGCAGCCGACCAGCACCGAGGCGATCCCGACCGCGTAGAACCCGAGCGGCATCGGTGAGGCGATCGGCCGCAGGTTGATCCGCGTCATCCGGCGCAGATCCGGCTCGAAGCGCCGGACCCCGGACGGTTCGGCCGGAGAACTCTCACTGGTCGTCATGGTGCCTACTCCGATGCGGGATGGACGAGCCTCGCGGAGCGCCGTGGCGCGGGCCGCGGCCGGTCCGGCGAGGGCGGGCGGGGCGGTCGGGGCGGGAGCTCCCGGCTGCCGTGCGGAACACGACGGACGCTAATGCGGCTTCGGGACGGCCGGTGCTCTCTCCCTGCACAGGCCTTGCTCACGGGCGCACCGGGACACCGGCCCGTCCCCGAGCGGGCCGGCACGTCAACGGGCCATCCGTCCACGCCTATTGACTCGGAATCCAACAGTGGCGATTCTCGTCACACCGAGTACGCGGGACATGACAGTCGCCCGGCCGGGGCGGTCAGGCGCCCCGCGCCGGTCGGCCGTGTCTCCGCGTCGTCCGCCACCGAAGACACAAGTGGTGACCCATGCCCCCTCACCCCCACCGCCGGCGCAGACTCGTCACGGCCCTGGCGTCCCTCCTCACCCTCCTCTCCCTGCTCTTCGCCGCCCCCGCGCCCGGGGCCTCGGGCGACCCGGGCTGGTGGAACCCGGTCGCGCGGCCCGCGCCCGACTCGCAGATCGGCGTCACCGGCGAACCCTTCCGCGGCACCGACGCCCAGGGCCGGGTCCGCGGCTTCGTCGACGCCCACGACCACCTGATGTCCAACGAGGCCTTCGGCGGCCGTCTCCTGTGCGGGAAGACGTTCTCCGAGTCGGGGATCGTGGACGCGCTCAAGGACTGTCCCGAGCACTACCCCGACGGCTCGCTCGACGTCTTCGACCTCCTCACCAAGGGCGACGGCAAGCACGACCCGGTCGGCTGGCCCACCTTCAAGGACTGGCCGGCCCACGACTCGCTGACCCACGAGCAGAACTACTACGCCTGGGTCGAACGGGCCTGGCGCGGCGGCCAGCGGGTGCTGGTCGACGACCTGGTCACCAACGGCGTCATCTGCTCGATCTACCCCTTCAAGGACCGCGGCTGCGACGAGATGGACTCCATCCGCCTCCAGGCGCAGAAGACGTACGACCTCCAGGCCTACATCGACCGGATGTACGGCGGGGCGGGCAAGGGCTGGTTCCGGATCGTCACCGACAGCGCGCAGGCCCGCGAGGTGGTGAAGCAGGGCAAGCTCGCCGTCGTCCTCGGGGTGGAGACGTCCGAACCCTTCGGCTGCAAGCAGATCCTGGACATCGCGCAGTGCAGCCGGGCCGACATCGACCGCGGCCTGGACGAGCTGTACGGCCTGGGCGTGCGCAGCATGTTCCTGTGCCACAAGTTCGACAACGCGCTGTGCGGGGTCCGCTTCGACGAGGGCACCCTCGGCACGGCCATCAACGCCGGCCAGTTCCTCTCCACCGGCACCTTCTGGAAGACGGAGCAGTGCGCCGGGCCGCAGCACGACAACCCGATCGGCCTCGCCCCGGCGCCGGAGGCCGAGAAGCTGCTGCCACCGGGGGTGACCGTCCCGGCCTACGCCACCGGCGCGCAGTGCAACACCCGCGGCCTCACCGAACTCGGCGAGTACGCCGTGCGCGGCATGATGCAGCGCAAGATGATGCTGGAGGTCGACCACATGAGCGTCAAGGCGGCCGACCGCGCCTTCGACATCCTCGAATCGGCCTCCTACCCGGGCGTGATCTCCTCGCACAGCTGGATGGACCTCGACTGGACCGAGCGCGTCTACAAGCTCGGCGGCTTCGTCGCCCAGTACATGAACGGCGCCGAGGCGTTCAGCGCGGAGGCCAAGCGCACCGACGCGCTGCGCGACAAGTACGGGGTGGGCTACGGCTACGGCACCGACATGAACGGCCTCGGCGGCTGGCCCGCCCCGCCCGGTGCCGGCGCCCCGAACCCGGTCCGCTACCCGTTCCGCACCGCCGACGGCGGCTCCGTCGTCGACCGGCAGACCACCGGCGAGCGCACCTGGGACTACAACACCGACGGCGCCGCGCACTACGGCCTCGTCCCGGACTGGCTGGAGGAGATCCGGCTGGTCGGCGGGCAGGGCGTGGTGGACGACCTGTTCCGGGGCGCCGAGTCCTACCTGACCACCTGGGGCGCGGCCGAGCACCACCGGGCCGGCACGAACCTGGCCGCCGGCGCCTCGGCCACGGCCGGCTCCGCGGAGTGGAACCCGTTCACGAGCTACGCCCCGGACCGGGCGATCGACGGCAGCACGGGCACCCGCTGGGCCAGCGACTGGAACGACGACCAGTGGCTGCGGATCGACCTCGGGTCCACCACGCTGGTCGGGCGGGTCACCCTGGACTGGGAACGCGCCTACGGGAAGGCGTACCGCATCGAGGTCTCCACCGACGGCGCCACCTGGCAGTCGGTGTGGTCCACCACCACGGGCGACGGCGGCCTGGACACCGCGCGGTTCACCGGTGTGCCGGCCCGGTACGTCCGCGTCCACGGGCTCCAGCGCGGCACGCAGTGGGGCTACTCGCTCTACGAGGTCGGGGTCTACAGCACCTGACGGAAACCCCCGACAGGGGTGCGCGGGCCCCGGGCGACCGCCCGGGGCCCGTGGGGGCGTGCCCGCTGCCCGGGCGCGCTCCCGGTCACCCCCGGCGGGTGTGCGGCATCAGGTAGACGTCCACCGCGACCTGGCGCTCGGGGTGGGCCGACGGGAAGGAGGAGAACTCCAGGTAGTACGGCAGTGGCGGGCGCTCGGTGCGCTGCATGCCCTTGGTGGCGGCGCTGACCGCCAGGTGCATGTAGGTGAACGGGATCAGCTCGGGCGGCCCGACGTGACGCATCGCCAATCCCGTGGACGCCGGAACCACTTGGACGCCCATGCCGTCGCGCGACTGCGGGTCGAAGCGGTCCGAGACCGGGACGCAGATGTCGTGCCGCGTCCGGGCGCCGATGAAGAAGTCCGGGTCGTCGTAGGAGACGCCCAGGGCCTTGGAGCGGGCCGGACAGTGGCCGTGGGTGGTGAGCCAGCCGCGCAGCCGCTCCCAGGCGGTGTCGGCGCTGTCGATCGGGCCAAGGTGGGAGTAGAACGCGACCCGGCGCTGCGGGATCGCGGCCGGGCGGATGTCGGCGCCGGCCGCGCCGGCGGTCGGCCAGGCGGTGTTCTGCGGGTTGGTGCGCAGGTCGGTGGGACATATCCCGTACGCGGACCGGAACGCGCGGGTGAAGGCCGCGTGCGAGTTGTAGCCGGCGCTGACGGCGATGTCGATGATCGTGCGGTCGCCGTAGACCAGTCGGTACGCCGCCAGCGAGAGTCTGAGCCTGCGGACGTAGCGGTGGATCGGCTCGCCGACCTGGTGCCGGAAGACCCGGCGCAGGTAGTCGGGCGAGGTGTTGGTGGCCATCGCCAGCTCCTCCAGCGAGACGGCCGCCTCACCGTCCCTGACCTGGGCCACGATGTGGGGGATGGCCCGGCGCAGACGCTCGTCGTGGCTGCTCAGCGTGTCGATCTTCATAGCAGACTGAAGCCCTCCGCTTCTCGGGTCCGACGGGCGGGGTCCGACGGGCCACCGGAGCCGATTCCGGGCCTGTGGGGCCGACGCCTGACGACGGACCGACCGATGTCATGTCAATCGATCGCACCTCAATGCCTACCTGCGCGGCAACCCCCCGTGCGCGCCAGGGTCGGACGTCCGGATCCACATCGCCCCGGAGCTTGGCCGGGGAACGGACACTGCCCTGCCGGCAGCTCCCGGGGACGGGCGAAGACGGGCCCCGAACGGGCCGTCGGCCCTGACGGGGATTCTCACGATGCTAGGGGGGGCGTCCAAGGCTGTCCAGCGGGCCGCAGCCGGTGCGCGGAGGTGCGCCACGGCGGCCACGGGAGGTCACCGGCCCGTGCCCGGGTGTGCCGACGCCTCAGGACACCGGCTGGCGCAGGATGGTACGGCGCCGCTCGGGGGCCGTCCTGGTCGGGTCGGAGAGGTAGATCTCGTGGTGCCGGCCGGCCTCGCGCAGACCCTCGGTGTGCAGGTAGTCGTGCAGCAGCTTCACCGTCCGCGGCTCGGTCTCGTACGGGCCCTTGTGCAGCACCTGGACGCAGCGGCCCTCGGCGAAGGACTCCCGGCGCAGCCGGCCGGCCGCCTCGGCGCCGGCCTTGGCCGCCGCCTTGGCGAGCGCGGCGGCGAGTTGGGCGTCGGTGTAGGGGACGGGCTGGCGGATCAGCAGGGTCCACTCCCAGCCGGCCCGGTCGCCCGGGCCGTAGGAGTCGGCGGAGACGGCGTCGAACCGCGGGTCGTTGCTGTGCCAGAGCCCTTCCAGCGGCATGACCGCGTAGTCCGTCCCGGTGTCGGCCCGGACGGCGAACTTGAGGGCGTACGAGGCCGCGTACAGCGCGGCGACGGCGGGCCCGAACGCGGGGCTCTGCTGCGGGTCGCCGACGCCGTCGACGGCCAGGAAGGCGAACTCGGGGACGTCGACCGGCTGCGGGACGGCCCTGGCGGCGTACAGCGCGCCGCCGAGCTTGCGGTGGTCGGTCTTCTCGGCCTTGCCGGTGGTACTCATGGTGCACAACTCCCGTACGGCTGCGGATCGGGGCGCCCGGGGCGCCGGTGGGTCGGGCGGCCGGAGGCCCCCGCAGGGGCGAACGAGACGGCGCGGCCGCGGTCACCGCGCGCCCGGTCGCACGATCCGGACCGTCGCCCGGCCGCCGGCCCGGGCCGCTGACCCGGGCTTCGCCCAGGACCGGGCCGGTCCGGGACGGCTTTTCCACCGTTGCGGTCAAGTCCTCCCCCGGCAACCGATCCAAAGCTTGACTGAGCCGGTCAACAACGCTCCAACCGCTTCTCACCCGGTCGTTTCGCTGCGAGAACTGACGTGCGCGGTTCCCCCATCCGGATGACGAGAGGGATGCATCGTGACTCCAGCCGCCCAGTGGACCCCCGTGTCGGTGCCGGCCGCAGCGGACCCCCATGAGGTCCCCTCGCACTGGTTCAACCTCGTCCCCAGCCTGCCCGGCCCCGTCCCGCCGCCCCGCGAGCCCGAGGGCGCGGAGCACGACGCCTGGGGCTCCCGGCTCGCCCTGCAACAGCGGATCCGGCTCGACGCCGTCCGGGCCCAGGACGGCGCCACCGAAGCCTTCCTGGCGATCCCCGAGCGGGTCCGCGAGGAGCTGGCGTCGATCGGGCGCCCCACCCCGCTGCTGCGGGCCCGGGCCCTGGAGCGGTACCTGGAGACCCCGGCCCGGATCTACCTCAAGCGCGAGGACGTGCTGCCCACCGGCAGCTTCAAGCTCAACTCGGCCATCGCCCAGGCCCACTTCGCGGCCGAGCAGGGCGTCGACACGCTGGTCACCGAGACCGGCGCCGGCCAGTGGGGCCACGCCGTGGCCTGGGCCGCCCGCCGGTTCGGCCTGCGGGCCGTCATCTACTGGGCGGGGGTCTCGGCCCGCCAGAAGCCCGGGCGGCGCGCCCTGATCGAGATGCTCGGCGCCGAGGTGCACGCCTCCCCCAGCGAGCGGACGCCGGTCGGCAAGGCCCTGCTGCGCGACGGGCGGCACCTGCTGGGCTCGCTCGGCACCGCGATCGGCGAGGCGATCAGCCACGCCGCGCTGCACCCGGACACCCGCTACATCTCCGGCAGCAACCTGGCCCACGTGCTGATCCACCAGACCGTCATCGGCCAGGAGACCAAGGCCCAGCTGGCCGCCCTCGGCGAGCGGCCGGACGTGCTGGTGGCCTGCGTCGGCGGCGGCAGCAACCTCGGCGGCTTCATGGGCCCCTACCTGGCCGAGAAGGCGGAGCGCGGCGACGGGCTGCTGCTGCTCGGCGCGGAGTCCGCCAGCGCCCCCCGGCTCACCCGGGGCACCCTGCGCTACGACCACGCCGACCCGGAGGGCGTCACCCCGCTCGGCAAGTCGTACACCCTGGGCCGGGACTACGAGCTCCCGGAGACCCACGTCGGCGGGCTGCGCCAGCACAGCGGCTCGCCCATCATCGGCGTGCTGCGCGGCGAGGGCCTGCTGGACGCGGTCGCGTACGAGGAGGAGGACGTGTTCGAGACCGGGCGGCTGGTGCTCTCCACCGAGGGGATGCTGATCGCGCCCGAGTCCTGCCACGCGCTGCGCGCGGCGGTGGAGCGGGCCGTGCTGGCCCGGGAAACCGGGCGCTCCGAGGTGATCGTCGCCTGCGTCAGCGGCAACGGCCTGCTCGACCTCGACGGGTACCTCGCGCACCGCTGACCCGCCTCACCGGCCCGCCCCGCGGAGCCGCCGACCGCGCACGCCGACCGCGCACGCCGGGAGCGCACCACCGCGTACCCGGGCCGGCCCGCACCACCGGGAGCACCACCCCCGCGCACGGGGCGCGACGACCGGAGCACCCGTGCCACGGCCGCGCACGCCAGGACCACGCACGCCAGGACCACCCGTTCCGACACCACCCGTTCCGACACCCTGCACGAAAGGACCGACGTGTCCGACGGAACCATCATCGAGCTGTCCAGCGGGACCAACCCGAGCTGCCCGTACTATCTGGGCGAATCCATCGGCGACCGGCTGCCCGAGTACCTGGGCCGGCACGCCTTCGACGAGTTCTACCTGGTCACCAGCCAGCCGCTGTACGAGCTGTTCGGCCGGGACCTCGCGCACCGGCTCGGACGGGCCGGCGTCGCCGTCAACCTGATCACCGTGGCCGAGGGCGAGAGCGTCAAGGGCTGGCCCGAACTCACCGCCCTCTGCGAGCGGTTGGTGGCCGCCGGCGCCACCAAGGACTCGATCGTCGGCGCGCTCGGCGGCGGCATGATCAGCAACCTGGCCGGACTGGCCGCCGCCATGGTCTACCGGGGCCTGCGCTTCGTCGAGATCCCGACCACCATGCTGAACCTCACCGACGGCACCCTCAGCAACAAGCAGGCGATCAACGGCGCGCTCGGCAAGAACCAGTTCGGCGTCTACCACGCGCCGCTGTTCATCTGGGCCGACGTGGCGATGCTGCGCAGCGAGCCGGAGCGCCAGCACCGCAGCGCGCTGGTCGAGGCGCTCAAGAACGGCCTGGTCAACGACGCCGCGTGGGTCGACCGGATGGAGAGCCTGCTGGCCGGCGGCGTCGCGGGCATCCGGGACGACCTGCTCGGGGTCTGCCACGAGGTGGTCCGCAGCAAGCTGGGGATCCTGGCACAGGACCCGGGCGAGCGCGGCGCCGGGATCATCCTGGAGTACGGCCACACGGTGGGCCACGCGGTGGAGTTCCTCTCCGGGGGCGCGCTGCTGCACGGCGAGGCGGTCGGCATCGGGATGTGCGCGGCGGCCCGGCTGGGCATCCGGCTCGGGATCACCGCCCCGGAGGTGCTGGCCCGCCAGGAGCACCTGCTGGGCACCCTGATCGGCAGCCCGACGGCGGTGCCCCGGGAGTTCACCCCCGAGCGGATCGTCGAGGTCATCCTCAGCGACAACAAGCGCCGGGCGGGCAGCGCGGTGCGGTTCGTGCTGGTGCCCGAGGTCGGCCGGGTGCACATCGTCGACGGCGACCACGAGACACCGGTGCCCGAGCCACTGCTGAAGAGCGTCCTCGCCGAGGCCTGAGCGCCCTGAGCAGCCTCCCTGAGCATCCTGCCCTGAGCACCGCCGCCCTGAGCACCGCCGCGCCGAGCACCCCGCCCCGAGCACGCCGCCCCGAGCACGCCGCCCGACCGGAGCACCCCGCCGGAGCACCCCGCGCCCCCTCCGACCGCCGAACCAGCAGGCCCGGACGGCCTGTCCGGCCCCCCGAAGGAGTCACCATGAACGACGCGCATTCCCCGGAGATCGCCGAGACGGTCTACCGGCTCGACGGCCCGCTGCGCTGGGCCCTCGGCGAGGTGCAGGACCTGCTGCGCAGCGTCGGCGCCGCCCCCGGCCAGCAGGTGGTCGACGTCGGCGCGGGGACGGGCTACGCGGCCGTGCCCGCCGCCCGGCTGGTCGGGCCGCAGGGCTCGGTGCACTGCGTCGACGGCAGCCCGGAGCTGCTGGAGGTGCTCGCCGCCCGGGCCGCCCGGGAGGGCGTGGCGGACCGGCTGACCCGCACCGTGAGCCCGGTGGTGCCGCTGCCGGTCGCCGACGCCGCCGCGGACCTGGTGATCTCCACCTACGTGCTGCACGAGCTGGCCGACGACGCACCGGCCGCGATCGCCGAGATGTACCGGGTACTGCGCCCCGGCGGGCGGGTGGCCCTGGCGGACTACCGCAAGACCGCCGACAAGGAGCGCAACCGGGAGATCGAGGCCTGGTACGCCCGCCAGCCCGACGGCGCCGGCCCCGAGGAGGTGCACCTGCGCTTCTCGCTCGGCCAGGTGGAGGAGATGCTGCGCGCCGCCGGCTTCCAGCGGATCGAACTGCGCACCTGGCACGACTTCCACGTGCACGCCACCGCGGAGAAGTGAACCGGACCACCACGCGGGGGCGCGCCCCGACGGCCGCCCCGGACAACGCATCTGACGAACAGTCGGCACGGAGAAGGAGAACAGTCGTGGTCAAGCTTGCCTACAACGCCAACGGCCTGCGGACGATCCCGGTGGAGCGCGCGATCGAGGCGGTCGCCGACGCCGGCTACCAGGGGATCGAGCTCTCGCTGCACCCGGCCCACCTGGACCCGTTCGCCTTCGGCCCCGCCGAGGCCGCGCCGATCCGCAAGGCCCTGGAGCGCACCGGCCTGACGGCCTGCTGCCTGGCCGCGGGCGCCGACAACCTGCTCGGCGAGGAGCGCTTCGAGCCCTCGCTGATCCACCCCACCGCCGAGGGCCGGGCCCGCCGCGTCGACCTGGTGCTGCGGGCGGTCCGGATCGCCGACGAACTGGGCATCCCGTACGTCAACTTCGCCACCGGCAAGCGCAAGCCCGAGGTCGGCGAGGAGCAGGCCCGGCAGTGGCTGGACGAGGGCGTGCGGCAGGTGCTGGAGGGCCCGGGCAGCGCGGTGCTGGCGATGGAGCCCGAGCCGGAGTTCTTCCTGGAGAGCAACGACGGGGTCGCCCGGCTGGCCGACGCGCTGGCCTCGGACCGGTTCGCCCTCGCCCAGGACCTCGGCCACTGCCGGGTGGTGGAGGAGGACTACCTCGCCTCGGTCGAGCGGAACCTGCCCTACACGAAGATCATCCAGGTCGAGGACATCAAGGGCCGGGTGCACCACCACGAGATCCCCGGGGACGGCGACATCGACTTCGCCGGGTTCTTCTCGGTGCTGGGGCGCGGCGGCTACGACGGCTACGTCAGCGTGGAGCTGTACAACCACGCCGACCGCTACGAGCACGCGCTGCGCCGCAGCCGCGAGGTGCTGACCGCCGCGATCGCCGCCGCGGCCGCCGGCCCGCGGGGCTGAGCCGGCCGTGCCCGCCGACCGCCCCGGCCCGCCGCCGCCCCCGCCGCCGCTCGCCCCCCGGGCCCTGCACGGGACCGGTCTGACCCCGCTGTTCGACCACCACATCCACACCGACCTGCGCAACGCGGACGACTACGAGCTGATGGCCGTCAGCGGGGTGCTCACCGCGCTCGCGCCGTGCTCCGCCTCCCTGGAGGCCCGGGACTCCGGCAGCGCCTTCGCCGCCCGGTTCGAGCGGCTCGCCGGGGCCGAGACCGCGCGGGCCGCCGCGTACGGGATCGACCTGCACGTGGCGCTCGCGGTGCACGCGGCCGACATGGCGGGCCTGCGCGGCGCGCTGGCCGGGATCGAGGTGCTGGAGCAGTACCTGGACCACCCGAGGGTCCGGGCGCTGGGCGAGGTGTCGCTGCGCGGCGGCGGCCCGGACGAGGTGGAGGTCCTGGAGCGGCAGCTGAAGCTGGCGTCGGCGCGCGCGGTGCCGGTGCTGGTCGAGTCGCCGCCCGCGCTGCCGGCCTTCCGGGAGATGCTGGCGCCGCTGGCGGGCGCGGTGGAGCGGGCCGGCATCGACCCGGCCTCGATCGCGCTGCTCGACCTGGACGAGCAGCGGATCGACCTGCTCGCCGAGCACCCGGCGCTGCGCGGGCTCGGCGGGTACGGGATCGCCGTCGCCCCGCGCCAGGACGCGCTGTTCCAGGTCCGCGAGAAGCAGTCGCACCGCGAAGTGCTCGCCCTGCTGGAGCGGTTCGGCCCGGAGCGGCTGATGCTCAACACCGGCCTGCACTTCGGCTCGGCCGACCCGCTGGGTCTGGCCCGCACCGTGCACCGGCTCCGACTCCATGGTGTCCCCGAGCAGATCGTGAGGGCTCTCGCTCATGGCAACGCTGCCCAGTTCTTCGCCGTCCCCCACCGGGTCCCCGCCGCCGGCTGAGTCCGCCGGCGCCCGCCCGCCCGGGCTGCCCGACCGGGGCGCGCCCGTCGAGCAGGTGCTGGCCGAGCTGGCCGGGCTCTGCGCGGACGACCACGACTACCGGGACGGCACCGTCTTCAACTCGATCTGCTCGACGCCGCTGCCGGTGGCCGAGCAGGTGTTCGCCGCCCACCAGCAGGCCAACCTGGGCGACAACCGGATCTTCCCCTCGCTGCCCCGCGCCGAGGCCGAGGTCACGGCCATGCTGGCCGACCTGATGGACGGCCCGGGGGCGTCCGGGGTGGCCACCTCGGGCGGCACCGAGGCCAACCTGCTGGCGGTGCTGGCCGCCGTCCGGCGCCACCGGGCCCGGTTCGGGGCCGGCACGCCGGCCCGCGTCCTGCTGGGCGACAGCGCGCACTTCTCCTTCGACAAGATCGCCACGCTGCTGCCGGTGGAGGTGGTCCGGGTCCCCTCCGACGGGCGGCTGCGGGTCGACACCGGGCGGCTGCTGGCGCTGGTCACCCCGGACACCGCCCTGGTGGTGGCCACCGCGGGCAGCTCCGAGTCGGGCGCCGTGGACGACGTGCCGGTGATCGCCGCGCACGCCTCGGCGCTCGGCGTGCCGGTGCACGTGGACGCCGCCACCGGCGCCTTCCTGGTGCCGTTCGCCCGTGAGCTGGGCGACCCGCTGCCGCCGATCGGGTTCTCGGTGCCGGGCGTCTCCTCGATCACGCTGGACCCGCACAAGTACGGCGGCGCGCCGATCCCCTCGGGCCACGTCCTGTTCCGCGACCAGGACGCGCCGGACGCGCTGCGCACCTCCTCGCACTACCGGGGCACCTTCGACCACCACGCCCTGCTCGGCACCCGGCCCGGCGGCGCCCTGCTGGGCACCTGGGCGGCGCTGCGCGCCCAGGGCCGCAGCGGCTACCGGGCGTCGGTGGCCGGGCTCTGGGAACGGCGGGCGCTGCTGGTGCGGCTGCTCACCGAGGCCGGCTTCGAGGTCGCCCCGCGGCCCGAGCTCACCGTGGTGACCGTCCGCCACCCGAGCCCGGAGAAGCTGGTGGACGCACTGGAGGAGCGCGGCCTGATCGCCTCGGTGGCCCGCCGGCTCGGCCTGCTGCGGCTGGTCGTGCACTGGCACCAGAGCGAGCGGCAGCTGCGCCGCCTGGTCGGGGTGCTGGCCGAGGTCGACGGGGGCCGGCCGTGAAGGTGCTCTTCGTGTCGATCAACAAGCTGAAGTCCTTCCGACCGGTGCTGCCGATCGGCATGGTCACCATCGCCACCCAGGCCCGGGCGGCCGGCCACCAGGTCGAGACGCTGGACCTGATGTGGGAGGAGGAGGACGAGCCGGTGGTGCGGGCCGCGGTCGGCGCCTTCAAGCCCGACGTGGTGGGGATCTCGATCCGCAACGTCGACTCGCAGAGCATGCTGGAGCCGGTCGTCTACACCCCGCTCGCCCGCGAGGTGGCCGACTGGTCGCGCGACGAACTGCCCGGCGTCACCGTGCTGCTGGGCGGTCCGGGGTTCTCCACCGTCCCGGAGGACCTGATGGACTTCGTCCGGGCCGACTACGGCATCACCGGCTTCGCCGAGGAGTCCGTCCAGCCGCTGCTGGACCACCTGGCCCGGGGCGAGGAGCCGCTGGACGTGCCCGGGGTGATCCGCCCGCTCCCGGGCGGCGGCTACCACCGGCGCGACGCCGTCTTCCGGATCGACTACCGCAAGGCGGCCCGCCCGGACCCGGCGCTGTACGACCAGCGGTACTTCAGCTACTCGTACGAGACGCACGACCGCAGCCTCAAGGTGCCGGCGACCATCCAGACCAAGAAGGGCTGCGTGCTGGAGTGCGTCTTCTGCAGCAACTTCCTGGTGGACGGCACCGGGGTGAAGTTCGACGAGGTCTCCCGGGTCGCCGACGAGGTGGAGCGGCTGCGCGACGAGGGCCTGGAGGTCCTGGAGATCGTCGACGGGGTGTTCAACCTGCCGCTCAACTACTCGCTGGAGGTGCTGCGGGAGTTCGTCCGGCGGGGCATCGAGATGCCCTGGTCCTGCATGGTCAACCCGGGCAACGTGACCGCCGAGCTGGTCGACCTGATGGCCCGGACGGGCTGCTACTACGTGGAGTTCGGCACCGACTCGGCCTGTGACCGGATCCTGCGCGGGCTGAAGAAGAACTTCCGGCAGCGCCAGATCGTGGAGTCCCACCGCAAGTTCGTCGAGGCCGGCATCCGGGTCGAGCACTGCCTGTTCATCGGCAGCCCCGGCGACGACCGGGACTCGGTCCGCGAGACCTTCGACGTGATGGAGCAGCTCGTCCCGCCCGCCACGCCCGACGTGCACGCCTTCTGGACGCTCGGCCTGCGGGTCTGCCGGGGCACCGCCCTGCACGCCACCGCCGTCGCCGAAGGAATGATCACCGGAACGGAGCGATTCATCGTGCCCAAGTACTACTGCTCCCGCGCGGTCATCGAGGACGACACCCTCCTCGACGAGATCCAGGCGCGGGTGCTGGCCAACGACAACTGGTACCTGTGGTGGGGGCTCAACTCGATCAGCCTGCGCGAACGCATCACCATGGCCCGCGCGGAGAGCGAGCGGATCGAGGCCGAGCTCAACGACCACCTGCCGCCGCTCCCGGCGCCGCCCGCGGGCGGTGCCCGGTGAGCGCCGGGGCGGACCTGCGGCTGACCGGCCCCGGCCGGCTCACCGTCGACGAGGCGAAGCCGCCGACCGCGCCGCTCGGCCCGGACGAGGTGCTGGTCGAGGTCGACCGGGTCACCCTGTGCGGCAGCGACCAGGCGCTGTACGACGGCGCCTACGGCGGCCCGAGCAGCTACCCGCTGCGCTTCGGCCACGAGTGGTCCGGACTGGTGGTCGACACCGGGAGCAACGGCCGGGCCCTGCTGGGCCGCTGGGTCACCGGTGACTGCTCGCGCTGGTGCGGCGACTGCCCCCGGTGCGGCACCGACCGCAACGTCTGCGCCCGGATCGAGAAGTTCGGCCTCACCGTGGACGGCTTCTCGACCCGCCTGCGGACGGTCGACCGCCGCTACCTCTACCCCGACACCCACGACCTGGGCCCCGGGCTGCTGGCACTCTCCGAGTTCTTCGCCGTCGCCGCCCAGGGCCTGCACCGGATCGCACCGCGCCCCGACGAGCGGGTGCTGGTGATCGGCGCCGGCGCCCTCGGCCTGGCCTCGTACCTGCTGCTCACCGGGGCGTACGGGGTCGGCGGGGTGGAGCTGCTGGAGGCGGACCGGGTGAAGGCCGCCGCCGTCACCGAGCTGCTGCCGAGCGCGCTGGTCCGCACCGAGGCGCCCGAGCCGGACGCCGCCGCGCGGTCGGCCGGCGGCTACGCCGCCCTCACCGCCACCGCCCGCTACGACCTGACCGTGGACTGCTCCAGCGGCGCCGACGGGCTCGCCACCGCGCTGGCCTGCGCCGTACCGCGCGGGCGGGTGCTCTGCTTCGGGCTGCGCCGCAGCGCGGCGCTGCGCACCGACCTGCTGGTGGCCAACGCGCTGACCCTGGTCGGCTCGATCGGCGGCACCGGCGGCTTCGGCCGGGCCCAGGAGTTCCTGGCCGGCCACCGCGAGGAGGCCGCCCTGCTGGTCACCCACCGGCTGCCCGCCGAACGGGCGGCGGAGGCCTTCACCCTCGACCCCCGCACCCGGATCAAGACCCAGCTGATGTTTGGAGAGGATGCCCGGTGACCACCGCCGACCGCCCCCCGCACCTGCGCTATCCGGAGATCCGGGAGGCCGCGCTCGCCGATCTGGCGGCCTTCGAGAAGCTCAGCCCCGACCAGGTGCCCGACCACCAGTTCGCTCTGCTGCGGCGCCAGTTGGACCACGCCTTCGCCAACTCGCCGTTCTACCGGGAGCACTGGGCCGAGCGCCACGGCACGCTGCGGCCCGGCAGCGTCGAGGAGCTGCGGACGCTGCCCTTCACCACCAAGGCGGAGCTGCGCGGTGCCTACCCGTTCGGACTGCTCGCCGTCGGCCGGGAGGAGCTGATCCGCTACGGCGAGTCCACCGGCACCACCGGCAGCCCCACCTCGTCGATGATCACCTACGAGGACTGGATCCGCGGCAACGTCGCGGTCGAGCAGTCCGTCGGCCACGTCCTGGGCCCCGGCGACCTCGCCTTCATCGCCATCCCCTACGAGCTGGCCTTCGCCTCCTACGACCTGGACCGGGCGCTGGAGCAGAACGGCGCGGCCGTGGTGCCGGTCGGCACGCTCAGCCTGGTCTGCCCGTTCGAGCGGATGGTCGAGATGATGTGGACCGTCCGGCCGACCGCGCTGGTCTGCACACCGAGCCGGGCGCTGCGCCTCTACGACATGCTCAAGGACACCGGGCGCGACCCGGCCGAGATCGGCCTGCGGACCTTCCTCTACGTGGGCGAGACCTGCTCGCCCGCCAAGCTGGAGAAGATCGCCGCGCTCTGGGGCGTCCGGCTCTCCAACGCCTACGGCTCCACCGAGACCAACTCGCTCGGCCTGGTCTGCGAGCGCGGCAGCCTGCACCTGACCGAGGACCGGCACCTGTTCGAGGTGATCGACCCGGAGACCACCGGGCCGGTGCCCGACGGCACCGCCGGCGAACTGGTCATCACCTCGCTCGCCGGCCGGGCCATGCCGCTGCTGCGCTACCGCAGCGGGGACTTCGTCACCGTCTCCGCCGAGCCCTGCGCCTGCGGCAGCCCGCGCCGGGTGCTCGCGCACCACGGGCGGGTCAGCGAGCAGCTGATCGTCGGCGGGCAGCGGATCAACAAGCTGGCGCTGGAGCAGACCGTGCTCGCCACCGGGGGCGCGGGCCTCTACTGGGCGGCCGGCGTCGCCGGGGACCGGCTGGAGATCCGGGTGGAGGCCGAGGGCGAGGACCCGACGGCGCTCTGCGCCGCCGTCGCCGAGCGGGTCACCGCCGAGTTCGGGGTGCCCGCGGCGGTCGCCCCGATCGACCGGGCCCAGGTGCGGCGGGCGATGGACCGGATGCTCAAGCCCGGCAGCCTCACCATCGAGGACCTGGAGGCGGTCTCATGACACTCGGCCTGCGCCCGGGCAACCCGGCCGAACCCCGGCACAACGACCCCGGGACGATCGCCGTGGTCGGCCTCGGCCGGCTCGGCGCGGTGCTCGCCGACCGGCTCGCCGAGCGCTTCCCGGTGCTGCTCAACGACAGCGACCCCGCGGTGGCCCGGCGGGTCGCCGCCGAGCTCTCGCTGCCCGACATGGACCAGCGCGAGATCCTGTCGGCCGCCGACACCGTACTGCTCTGCGTCCCGCCGCAGGAGACCGCGGCCGCGCTGCGCCGGCTCGCCGCGCTGGCCGAGCGGATCGGCCGCCGGGCGCTGTTCGTCAACATGGCGACCAGCGTGCCCACCGAGGACCTGCCGGACCTCGGCGTGGAGGTGGTCGGCCTCAAACCGGTCTGCCAGTTCACCGCGGTGGCGCTCGGCCTCAAGACCGTCCTGGTGACCTCCGCGCCGCGCCGGATCGGGCTGCTGCGGACCCTGGCCGCCGACCTCGGCGAGGTGGTGCTCGGGCCGGAGGCCTGCGTCGGCCCGGCCAACCGCGCCGCCACCAAGGCCGCCCTGCGCGCCTGCGCCGACCTGGCCGCCGAGCTGACCGAACGCGGCCTGCCCACCGACATCGTGCGGGCCGCGATCCGCAACGTCTTCGTGGGGACGGCACTGGACTACCCGCCCTCGGACGCCAACCCCTACACCCGCTCGGTGCTGGACGAGATCGCCGCCGACGCCGCGGCCGCCGCCCGGCCGCCGGCCGCCCCGCCGACCGCCGCCGTGCCCGCCACCCGGCCGACCGCCCTCGTCCCGACGGACGCGCTCGGCTGGGCCGCCTGGGCCGAGCGCCCCGTCACCCCGGGAGGACCCGCATGACCACCACCCCGCCGGACGTGCTGCACGGCGGCGCGCACTGCGAGACCGCCTCGATGCGCAAGCAGCTGGCCGCGCACGGCCTGCCGATCAGCGAGGCGATGCTGTTCGGCGTGGCCGGCGGCATCAACTTCATGCACATGCCCGCACCGCCCGGCGGGCGCGGCTTCACCGGCGGCCGCAACGGCCCGTTCCCGGAGTTCACCCGCCGGATGGCGGCCGGCGTCGGCCTGGACCTCGAGGTCGCCGTCACCGACGACCCCGACCGCGCCCGGGACGACCTGCTGGCCGAACTCGACCGGGGCGGCCCGGCGGTGATCTACGCGGACCTCTTCCACCTGCCGTACTTCCAGGCCACCCGGCACTTCGGCGGCCACGCGATCGTCGTCGTCGGGTACGACCGCGAGCAGGGCACCGTCACCGTCTCGGACCGCCCGGCCCGCCCGCAGACCCTGACGGCGGCCGAACTGGCCACCGCCCGGGCCTCCGCCCACCAGCCCTTCCCGCCCCGGCACGCCCTGCTGCGCGCCGAGTGGAAGGCCGCCCGGCACCCCACCGAGGACGACATCCGCCAGGGCATCCGCTTCTCCTGCCGCGCGATGCTGCACCCGCCGGTGCCCAGCTTCGGGCTGCGCGGCCTCGACTCCTACGGGGCCGGGCTGCAGCACCTGCTGCTCAGCGACACCCCCGCCGGCGCCGTGGTGGAGGAACTGGCCGGCGCCTACGTCGACTTCGAGCTGGCCGGCACCGGCGGGAACGCCTTCCGCAACCTCTTCCGGGAGTTCCTGGCCGAGGCGGCCGAACTCACCGGCGACCACCGGCTGGCCGACGCCGCCCTGCTCTGCGCCGACAGCGCCGGGCGCTGGGCGCGGGTGATCGGGCTGCTGCTGCCCGACTGGACGGCGGACTTCGCCGAACTCGCCGCCGCCTACCGGGCCCGGGAGGCGGAGCTGCTGGACGGCGGCGCCGCCGCCCTGGCCCGGGCCGCCCTGCTGGGCGAGCGGCTGCCCGCGCTGCGGGCCGCCGCGGCGGCCGGGCTCGGCCCGGTGCGCGAGCGGCTGGCCGGCGAGCTGCGGGCGGCCCTGAGCTCCGTCGCCGAGACCGAGCGGGAGCTGTTCGCCCTGCTGAGGGAGGTGTGAGCGGTATGCCCACCGGCCTGCTGCCGGCCGTCCGGACGCCGACCCGCCATCGGCTCTCCGACGAGGCGGACCGCCTCGCGTACGACCGGTACGTGGCCGCCCGCAACCAGTACAAGGAGGAGTTCCTCGACCTGCTGGAGAGCGCCTGCGCGGACGGCCCGGTGCTGGAGGTCGGCCCCGGCTACGGCGGGTTCGCCGGGCTGCTGCTGGCCCGCCGCCCGGTCGACCTGCGGGTGCTCTGCACCGACCCGGGCGCCGTCGCCCCGCTGCGCGAGCGGCTCGGCCCCGCGGTGCCCGTCGACCACTGGCCGGCCGGGACCCCGTTGCCGGCCGCCCTCGCCCGGCGGCACCCGCTGGTCTACAGCGTGCACGCACTCGGCGAGTGCGTCGAACCGGCCGCCCTGCTGCGCGGGTTGGCGCAGGCCCTGGCCCCCGGCGGCCGGCTGCTGGTCAACGACCTGCGCCGCGACCCGGACCCGTTCATCCTCGAATACACCCTGCGCGAGATGGCCGCCGACGAATCGCCCGACGGCCGCTACCGCTTGCGCACCTACCTGGACTCCCTGCGCGGCGCCTGGACCAGCGCCGAACTGCGCGAACGGCTCGACGCCGCAGGGATGGCCGACTGGGCGGTCGGCCCGGACGGCCCGATGGCACTCACCGTCGAGCACCACCGCGCCACCTGACGACCGGAGAGGCACATGACCCAAGAAGCGATCACCCGGAACTTCCTCGACACCCCGAGCTTCTGGCGCGACTACCCGGAGCGGGACATCGAGTTCGTCCGCTGGTACCCGTGCGACGTCAAGCCGCTGACGGCGGACCAGATCTACGCCACCCGGGAGAAGTTCCCCAAGACCACCTCGTTCTACGTGCACATCCCGTTCTGCAACCAGGTCTGCACCAGCTGCCCGTACAACAAGTTCTCCACCCGCAACACCCTGGTGCAGCGCTACATCCAGGCGCTCAAGCGCGAGATCGACCTGTACTCGCAGCTGCCGCACGTCCGGGACACCGTCTTCACCTCCGGCTACTTCGGCGGCGGCACCCCGACCACGCTGCGCGCCGAGGAGCTCGACGACCTGCTCGGCTACATGAAGCAGCGGCTCAACTTCAGCCCGGACTGCTCGATCACCATCGAGTCGACCCCCGTCGACGTCGACCAGCAGAAGCTCGACGTGCTGCTCAAGCACGGCGTCAACCGGATGAGCCTGGGCGTCCAGACCTTCCACGACCCGCTGCTGCGCTACCTCGGCCGGGCCCGGGCGCACACCGGCGAGTCCGCCACCCGCACCATCGAGCTGATCGACCGCAGCGGCCTGGAGAACCTCTGCATCGACTACATGATCGGCATCCCCGGCCAGACCCCGGACCTGTGGGCGCAGGACATCCGCACCCTGATGGACCTGCCGGTGACGTCGTTCTCGGTCTACAACTACGCGGTCATGCCCGGCTCGGAGGTGTTCTTCGCGCTGCAGAGCGGCGCCACCCCGCCCTGCCCGAGCACCCGCGAGGCCGACGAGATGTACCAGTACCTGCACACCACGCTGATGGACGCGGGCTACCTGGCGCTCACCTACAACGACTTCATCGAGCCGATGCGGCCCGAGTGGGAGGCCGCCGGGGTCAAGACCTACCCGGTGGTCAAGGACGGCAGCAAGCCGTACCGCGGCCTGGAGACGGACACCTTCTACCTGACCGACCACCTGTCGCAGATCTGGGGCCGGTGCGGGGACATGGTGGCCATCGGCTCGGGCGCCTACGGGTACCTGAACAACCACATGTACCTCAACGAGCCGGACATCGAGTCGTACATCAGCCGGTGCAACGAGGGCCGGCTGCCGGTGGTGATGGGCGCCTACACCGACGAGCACGAGCAGCGCTGCCGCAGCCTCGTCCTGGGGCTGAAGCTGCTGCGGGTCAAGCGCTCGGTCTACCGCGAGCGGCACGGCGTCGACCCGTACGAGTACTTCAAGGACAAGGTCGACGACCTGGTGGCCAAGGGGCTGCTGGAGGTCGACGACGACGCGATCCAGGTCACCTACCCCAAGGGCTGGTACTACATCGACAACATCTCCAAGAGCTTCTACTCGGACGCCAACTACCGGCTCCCGCAGCCGACCTCGGCGAGCACCGAGATCCTCAAGTGGCAGATCGACCGCACCGACGGCCGGAAGGGGCTCCCCCTTGTCCAGTTCTGAGACCACCGCCCGCCGCGCCCGCCGGGGCCGGATCTTCGACCTCGCCGAACGGGCCCCGCAGGGCGACCCGTTCGAGACCGCCGAGGAGTGCCGCGCGTACGACCGCAGCGTGCGCACCTCGATGATCATCCCGATGCAGCACATGATGAAGCTGATCGGGCCGGACTGCGGGCCGGACAAGGACGTCCTGGAGATCGGCTGCGCCAGTGGCCTGCTCTCGCTGCGCCTGGCCGCCCAGCACCGCGACTCCACCTTCACCGGGCTGGACAGCAACGACTCCTTCCTGGAGGTCGCCCGGGAGAACACCATCTTCGCCAACCTGGTCTCCTACGGCGGCGACTTCGCCTGCGACTGGGCCCGGTACAGCCGGCTGCCGTACCCGGACGACAGCTTCGACGTGGTGTTCAGCTTCTGCGCGATCAACCGCTGGGACAAGCCCGCCCGGATCCTGCCCGAGCTGGCCCGGGTCTGCCGCCCCGGCGGCGCCGTGCTGCTGTACGACCTGGCCCGCGACGCCGACGAGGGCATGGTCTCCTTCGTGCTGCAGTACGCCGGCGGTGACGCCAACGCGTTCATGACCTCGCTGCGGGCCTCGTACTCGACCGAGGAGATGCGCGAGCTGCTCGACCAGGTCGGCCTGGGCGACTGGAGCGTCACCAAGGAAGGCATCAACCTGGTGGTCTCCTCCCGGGCCCGGGACACCGGGTACACCGTCGGCGAACCGGGCATCTACGAGCGGATCTTCGACTGACCGTCCGCCCGGGCCCGTCCGGTCCGCCCGCCCGCCCGTCCCCCGGGCGGACCGGGCCCGCCGTCGGGGCGTGGTGCCCGCCGCAGCGCGGGCACCACGCCCCGGCCCCGCCCCGCCCCCTCCGGAAGGAGCACGCCCATGCCCACCGCCGATCTTCGCCGGTACCGGGTCGGCGTCGTCCAGCTGTCCGTCGCCACCAACCGCCGTGCGGAGAACCTGGCGCGGGCCGAGAAGCTGGTGCGCGCCGCGGCCGACGACGACTGCCGGCTCGTCGTCCTGCCCGAGGTGTTCGCCACCGCGCTCAACCTGCCGAAGAGCCACGAGATCGCCGAACCGGTGCCCGGCCCGCTCACCGAGTGGCTGGCCGGCCTGGCCCGCGAGCTCGGCGTCTGGATCGCCGCCGGCGTGCTGGAGCGCGCCGGGGAGCAGGTGCACAGCACGGCCGTCCTGCTGGACGACACCGGGGTGCTCGTCGGCACCGCGCGGCGCACCATGGTCTACGACCTGGAGGCGCACTTCATCACGGGCGCCACCGGCGCCCGCGTCTTCCCGACCCCGCTCGGCCGGATCGGCTTCGCGCTCGGCTACGACGTGCAGTTCCCCGAGGTGCTGCGCGGCCTGTTCGCCGCGTCGGCGGAGATCATCGTGGCCCCCTCGGTGCTGCTGCGGCCGTTCGCCGAGCCCGTGCGGCAGATGCTGCTCGCCCGGGCCGCCGAGAACTGCGCCTACGTGCTGTTCGCCAGCGCGACCGGCGAGAACACCCTCGCCGGGCTCACCTACATGGGCCGCAGCGCGATCCTGCGCAGCCCGCTGGCGATCGGCGCCTACTCGCGGGACTTCCGCAAGCAGCAGCCGGTCCTCGCCGAGGCGGACCGGGAGGAGGTGCTGCTGACCGCCGACCTGGACCTGCACGAGCTGCGCCGGATGCGCGAGGCGGCGCCGTTCGCCGCCGACTTCCGCCGCTCGCCGCTGGGTCTCGCCCTGACCGCCGCCACCCACCCGGACGGGCCACTGCCCGACTGGGCCGCCGAGGCCCTCGGCGCGCGGACCACCCCGGACACCCCGAACCACGCCCCGGCGTCCCCGGGCACCTCGGACGGAGCCTGACTCGATGACCGTCGACCGCAACCTCGCCACCAGCCGGCCCCGGGTCGCGCTGATCCAGACCTTCTGGGACCCGGACCCGGAGGTCAACCTGGCCCGGACGCTCGCCCTGCTGGACACCGTCCAGGACGTCGAGCTGATCATCCTGCCGGAGTTCTTCCTCGGCCCGCCCTTCTACTTCCCCGGCCGCGCCCATCTCAAGGGCGTGATCGACCAGCCGGTGCCCGGCCCGGTCTTCGACCGGCTCGCCGAGGTGGCCCGCGCCAAGGGCTGCTACCTGCTCTGCGGCACGGTCGTCGAGCGCGAGGACGACCGCTACTACAACACCGCCGTCCTGCTGGACGACCGGGGCCGGATCGCCGCCAAGGCCCGCAAGACCCACCGCTTCGCCGCCGAGATGGTCACCGTCTCGCCCAGCGACGAACTGGTCATCGTGGACACCCCGTTCGGGCGCCTGGGGATCTGCGTCTGCTCCGACTTCTGGATCCCCGAGGTGCCGCGCACGCTGGCGATGCGCGGCGCCGAGATCATCGCGGTGCCGGGAGCGGCGCTGCGCGGCAACATCCAGATCACCCGGCCGTGCATCCAGGCCAACTCCTCCTTCAACGTCTGCTACACCCTGCTGGCCAGCGCGGTCGGCGAGGTGACCGGCGAGCGCGCCGGGCGGACGGTCTCCATCTCGGTGGCGGGCCACAGCACCGTCGCGTCCCCCGAGCAGCTGGTCGGCTCGCTGGACGAGGAGGAGGGCGTGCTGATCGCCGAGCTCGACCTCGACCGGATCCGCGAACTGCGGGAGGTCGACCTGTCGTTCCGCAAGAGCCTCTACTTCTGCCTGCACGGCCGCCGGCCCGAGCTGTACCAGGACCTGCTGAAGCCGTACGCCGGCCACCAGGACCTGGAGACCCTCATCACGGACTACCTGACCGCCCCCCGGAGCTGATTCACCATGGCACCCAGCCTGCTCTACCCCGCCGCCGAGCACCTGCCCACCGGGGCCGACCGCGAGCCCGCCCTGAAGGAGGTCCTCGACTGGGCCGACCGCGCCGCCGCCACCAGCACCGCCGACGCGCTGCTCGCCTTCTTCGGCCAGCCGCTGGACCCGCGCACCCTGCGGCTGACCGGCCTGCACCACGTCGCCGTCTACCTGGGCGACTACCGCACCGAGGAGGAGTACGAGGCCTGGCTGGAGACCGTCCGGGCCCACCCCGGCCTCGGCCGGGTGTCCGCCGGCCCCTCGCACATCGCACCGCGGGTGCACGGCACCCCCGGGCACTGGATCAACGTCACCACCGAGCGCGGCACCGAGGTGGAGTTCTTCACCTGCCGCGCCTACGGGGCCTGGGCCGACGAGCCGCCGGAGCGCAAGCGGGCGCTGATGTCGCACCTCGGGCTCTGCGTCGACACCCCCGACCACGTCCGCCGGGTGCTCGACTACCTGGCCGGCTTCGACAGCGTCGAACTGCTCGCCTACGCCCCTGAGGACGAACTCGGCCACACCTACGGCCACCTGCTGCGCACCGACACCGACCGGGTGCTGGAACTGGTCCACGCGGGGCGGGTCCAGGCATGAGCGAGCGCAGCGAGCTCACCGTCCAAGGGTGCGCGTTCCGCGAAGCGGCCACCGAGCGAAGCGAGGAGGGCGCATGAGCGAGCACAGCGAGCTCACCGTCCAAGGGTGCGCGTCCCGCGAAGCGGCCACCGAGCGAAGCGAGGAGGGCGCATGAGCGAGCGCAGCGAGCTCACCGTCCAAGGGCGCGCGTCCCGCGAAGCGGCCACCGAGCGAAGCGAGGAGGGCGCATGAGCGGCTACCCCGTACCGGCCCGGCTGCCGGAGAACGCGCCCGGGCGGTTCTACGTCAACGCGGAGTGCACCGACTGCGACACCTGCCGGTGCATCGCCCCGGACTCCTTCGTCCGCAACGACAAGGCCGGCTACACCTTCGTCGCCCGCCAGCCGGCCGACGAGGACGAGGAGGAGCTGGTGTACGAGGCGATGGACTGCTGCCCGGCGGACGCCATCTGCGAGGAGGAGTGAGCGCCCGTCCGCCGGGGCCGAGGATCCTCGGCCTCGGCGGCTCACTGCGCCCCGGCTCGACCAGCCAGCTGCTGCTGCGCCGGGCGATCGGCGTCCTGGAGGCCGACGGCTGCCGGACCTCCCTGCTGGACCTGCGCGAGCTGGACCTGCCGTTCTGCAACGGCGACAAGCAGGACCCGTGGCCGAGCCGCCCCGACGTCAAGCTGCTGCGGGAGGAGTTCCGCGCCGCCGACGGCGTCATCCTGGCCGGACCGGAGTACCACGGGACCATCGGCGGGGCCCTGAAGAACGCCCTGGACCTGCTGGACTTCGAGCACGTCGAGGGGAAGGTCTTCGGGGCCATCTGCGCGCTCGGCGGCCGCAACAACTCCAACGCGCTCAACCACCTGCGCCTGGTGGCGCGCTGGTACCGGGCCTGGATGGTGCCCGAGCAGGTCGCCGTGCCGCAGGCGCGGACGGCCCTGCCGGGCGGTGAGCCGGCCGATCCCGAGCTGGGCGCGCGGGTGGACGAGCTGGCCCGCAGCGTGGCCCGGGCGGCGGCACTGCTGCGGCCCGGGGCCTCCCCCGGGTAGGGCCGGCCGGGCCGGATCGGTCCGGAATTGGTTCCGAACGTGTCCAGGACAGTCAAACGCGGGCGCCGACCCGTTGATAGCGTCACCCCTGTGAATAAGACGCACACATTGGGTGCGCATTTCCAGGGGGCCGGAGAATGGTTCCCGGTGCTCCCCAGACCACTTCTCGTGATCAGTCTCCGCCATCCGTCGAACGGAACTCCGCGGGAGGCGACCTGGCTTCGCCTCACCGCCTTTCTGTTCAATCGCGGGATTTCCGACGACCGCACCGTCGGTATCGAAGTCCTGTACGACGATCCGGAGTCCACGGCGCCCGACCGGCGGCGTTTCGACGCCTGCCTGTCGGTGCCCCGGGACCGGGTCGCCGGGCTGTCCCTGCTCGACCCGCGCCGGGACAGCCTGGGCATCCGCGTGCTGCCCGTCCTGAGCGAGCGGCTGATGCTGTGGCGGGGCGGCTCGGCCCAGGCCGAACCGCCCGTCCGCCACCGGCACGTCACACCGGCCGCCGACCTCGCGCTGCGGGCCAACTGGCCCCGGTACGAGGTCTACCGGGGCTCGCCCGTCCTGACGCCCGGGCACCCCGAGGTGATCGGCTGGTACGCCACCGCGACCCCCTCGGCCGGCGCCGCGGGCGCCGGTCACCTCCCCCCGCGCACGCCCGCCGCCGGCGTGCCCCGCCGGCCGTACGGTGCGGTCCGGCGCGCTTCCGGAAGGGGTCAACGACCATGACCACGACGACCACGATGGACTGGGACCGGGCCTACCGGGCCGGGGACCACCACCAGTACTGGGAGCTCAGCGCCCCCTCGCCCGACCTGGTCGGCTTCCTCGCCGCCACCCCGCCCGCCCCCGGCGCCCGCGCCCTGGACCTCGGCTGCGGCACCGGCTGGGACACCGTCGCGCTGGCCCGGGCCGGGTACCGCGCGACCGGGGTGGACATCAGCGGCGAGGCCGTCGGCCTGGCCGCCGCGCGGGCCGCCGAACTGGGCCTGGAGATCGAGCTGTCGGTCGGCGACGTCCGCGGACTCGACCTGCCGGACGAGGAGTTCGACCTGCTGGTGGACCGCGGCTGCTTCCACCACCTCGGCCCGGAGGACCGCGACCGCTACGCGACCGAGGTGGCCCGGCTGTTGAGCCCGGGCGGCCTGCTCTACCTGCGCGGCAGCCGGCAGGAGATGTTCCCCTTCAAGCCGGTGGACGCCCCCGCGCTCGCCCGGCACTTCCCCTCGGACCGGTTCAGCACCGGGCCGCTGATGCCCTTCCAGCTCCACACCGACGTCCTCAAGCTGGACGCCAACGCGGTGGTCCTGCGCCGCGCCGACTGACCGGGGGCGGCTGCCCCCGCGCCCGCGGCCACCCGCCGCGGCCACCCTTCGCGACCGATTCGCGCCGGCCTGCCGAGACCGGCGGACATTCCGTGCTTCCCCGTTTCCGGAGCCCGATGCCCGCTTCGCTCGACGGCTTCCGGCGCTCCAAGAAATGAGCCACCTATGCCCACCCCGCAAAGCCGGGACAAAAGTCCCTGGCTCATCCTCGGCGTGCTCAGTATGGGCTTCTTCATGACGTTGCTCGATATGACGATTGTCAATATCGCGCTGCCCCATGTGATGTCCGGTGTGCACGCCTCGCTGGACGAGGGCCTGTGGGTGTTCAGTGCCTACATCCTCGGCTACGCCACCCTGCTCATCGTCGCCGGCCGGCTCGGCGACCTCTTCGGCCCGCGCCGGGTCTACCTCTACGGCCTGGCCGTGTTCGTGGCCGCCTCCTGCCTGTGCGGGGTGGCGCCCAACGCCGGCGTGCTGATCGCGGCCCGTGCCGTCCAGGGCATCGGCGGGGCCATGCTCGCCCCGCAGATCCTCCCGATCGTCACCATGGTGTTCCCGCCCTCCAAGTGGGGCGCGGCGTTCGGGTTCACCGGCGCGCTGTCCGGGCTGGCGGTCCTGACCGGGCCGACGCTGGGCGGCGTCATCGTCAGCTACCTGGACTGGCGGTGGATCTTCTACCTCAACCTGCCCATCGGCATCGCCACCGCCTACCTGGTGCTGCGGCACGTCCACGACTACCGGCCCGGCAAACGGCAGCCGCTCGCCGTGGTGCCGACCGCCCTGCTCGTGCTCGGCCTCACCGCGCTCGCGTTCGGCCTGATCGAGGGCGAACGCCTGGAGTGGAACGCCACCGCCTGGGCGGCGATCGCCGCGGGGCTGCTGGTGCTGGCCTATTTCGTCCTGGACCAGCGCAGGCACCAGAGCTCCGGCCCGCTGATCCCGTTCGACCTGCTGAAGCTGCGGAACTTCGCCTCCGCCAACGTGGTCGCGGCGATCATGGGCTTCTCGATGCTCGGCGCCTTCCTGCCGATCTCGCTCTACCTGCAGACCGTGCTCGGGATGTCCCCGCTGCGGGCCGGCTTCACCATCGCCGCGATGCCGCTCACCTCGGCACTGGTCGCCGGGGTCGGCGGCAAGCTCTCCGACCGGGGCTCCGGCAAGGCCGTCATCCTGACCGGGCTGGCCTGCTTCACCGCCGGGCTCGGCGCGTTCATCCTGGTCACCGGGACGGACACCGGCACGCTCGCACTGCTCGGCCCGTTCGTGCTGGCCGGCCTGGGGATGGGCCTGGTGTTCTCGCCGCTGTTCAGCGTCGGCATGCGCCAGGTCCCGCCGCCGCAGGCCGGGGTGGCGTCCGGGCTGGTCAACACCGCCCAGGAGATCGGCGGGCTGCTGGCCAGCGCGGCGATCGGCGCGATCCTGTCGCTGCGGCTCTCCAGCGGCCTGCGCGGCTGGGTGGACGAGCAGGCCCTCGCCCTCCCCCCGGAGGCCCGGGCGGGCTTCAAGCAGGCGTTCGCCCCGCTCACCGACGGCGCCCTGAAGATCGGCAGCGGCGGCCCGCCGCCCGGCCTGGCCGGTGCCGACCCGGCCCAGGCCGCCAAGGTCCAGGACGCCTTCGCCGAGGCCTTCACCAGCGCCATGCACAGCGGTCTGCTGCTGCCGGTGGGCCTGCTCGCCGTCGGCTGGGTGGTCGCCCTCCTGCTCATCCGGGACGTCCCGGCGCCGGTCTTCGGGGCCCCGCGGCCGCCCGCCGCCAGGACCCCGGGCGGCGCCCCGGCGGCGGCCGAACAGGCCTGAGCCCACCGGCCCCGGCCCCACCCCGCACGCACCCGTCCCCGCCCGAATCCGCACCGACCGAATCCGCACCGACCCCGATCCCGACACCGACCGATCCGCACCGAACGAACAGAACCGAGGAGTCATCCGATGTCCCAGTCCCCCGTGGTGCTGTCCACGCACATGATGGCGACGTACATGGTCAAGCCCGGCTGTGCCGAGCAGGCCCGTGACATCATCGCCCGTCACTGGCCCGCCCTGAAGGCCCACGGCCTGGTCACCGACGAGCCCGCGACCGTCTACCACAGCGAGAGCGAGCACGGTCCGGTCTTCTTCGAGATCGTCACCTGGGTGGACGAGAACGCCGTCAGCCGCGCCTTCAACACCCCCGAGGTCAACGCGATCTGGCAGGAGATGGCGGCCATCACCGAGGCCCGCGAGGGCCGGCCGCCGGTGGACTACCCGATCGTGCACCGGATGGGCTACTTCCAGGACGAGCCCGACCTCCCGGAGGAGGACGCCTACACCGGGCTCGCCCACTACCTCGTCCGCCCGGACAAGGTCGCCGAGTTCCACGAGCTGATGGCCCGCGACTGGCCGACCCTGCGCGACGAGAAGCTGACCACCGGCGACCGCGCCGTGGTCTACTTCGGCGAGGACGCCACCGGCCCGTTCTTCCTGGAGATCGTCCGCTGGTACGACCAGCAGGGGCCCAGCATCGCGTACCGCAACGACAAGGTCAGCGCGATCTGGCAGGACGTGTTCCGCTACACCGAGGGCCGCAGCGGCCGCCCCGCCTCCGAGTACCTGTGGGCCGGCGAGCTCCGCTACCCCTACCACGAGTCCGACTGACCCAGGTCCGGTCCGGCCGATCCTGCCGGGCGCTGATCCGCCAGGATCGGCCGGACCGGAGCTAACGTCACCACCTCAGCGAACCATCAGCGTTCGGACGGGTCGGGCCCTGGTGCCCGGCCCGTCCGGCCCCGTCCGACCGGAGCTTCCTCGGTGACCCGCAAGACCCCGCAGACCTTCGACGCCCCGCCCGCCCCCGTCCTGGCCGACCGCCTCAGGTCCGAGCTGGAGGACAGCGCCGTACCCGGCCGGGCCGAGGGCGAGAAGGCCTACCTGAAGAGCAGCCTGGAGCACATCGGCGTGCCGCTGCCCGCGATGCGCACCGTGGTGCGCACCTTCGTCCGCCGCCACCCCGGGCTCGACCGGGACACCCTGCTGGAGCTCACCGAGGAGCTCTGGGCACCACCGGTCCACGAATCGCGCTCCTGCGCCGCGCTGCTCCTGGAGGCCCGCTCCGACCTGCTGGTCCGCGCGGACACCGGCTACCTGGAGCAGCTGCTGCGCGAGTGCGAGACCTGGGCGCACGTCGACCTGATCGCCCCCAAGGGCGCCGGCGCCCTGCTGCTGCGACTGCCCGGGACCGCCGAGGACTTCCTGCGCTGGAGCCGGGACGAGGACCAGTGGGTGCGGCGCGGCGGCATCCTGTCCTACCTGCTGGCCCTGCGCGACCGGGGCGAGTTCCCGCACTACTTCCCCGCCTTCGCCGACCTCGCCGACCCGCTGCTGACCGACTCCCGGTTCTTCGTGCGCAAGGCGCTCGGCTGGGCCCTGCGCGAGGGCGCCAAGCACCACCCCGAGGAGATCGCCGACTGGCTGCGCGCCCGCCTGCCCCGGGTCTCCGGACTCACCCTGCGCGAGGCGATCCGGCCGATCGACGACGACACCTGCCGGAGCCTCCTGCAGGAGCACGCCGAACTCGGCGGGCGCCGCCCGCGCGGCTGACCGCCCGCTCCCCGTCCGCGCCCGTCCACCGCCCGCCCCGGAGGCCCGTATGACCACCCAGAGTCCCGCCGACCGGCACCGCCGGCCGCTCCCGGTCGTCGAGGTGCTCGCCGGGGACGGCCGGCACCGGACGATCTGCCGGATGTGCCACGGCGGCTGCGGCGCCATCGTCACCGTCGACGAGGGCCGGCTGACCGCCATCGAGGGCGACCCGGAGAACCCGAACAACCACGGCTTCCTCTGCGCCAAGGGCCGTGCCTCGCTGGAGCACCTCAACCACCCCGACCGGCTGACCACGCCGCTGCTGCGCACCGGGCCGCGCGGCAGCGGCGAGTTCCGCCCGATCGGCTGGGACGAGGCGCTGGACCGGACCACCGCCGCCCTCGACCGGGCCCGGATCGAGCACGGCCCCGAGGCGGTGGTGCTGGCCCAGGGCACCGACCGCAACTACCAGGAGTGGCTCTTCCGGTTCGCCAACAGCTTCGGCACGCCCAACGTGCTCGGCCCGGCGCACGTCTGCTTCTACCCCCGGGTGATGGCCGGCATCCTCACCGCGGGCGGCTTCACCTTCTGCGACTACGAGGGCCGGCCCGACCTCGTCCTGGTCTGGGGCTCCAACAAGGCGCTCACCCACGGGGACGGCGTGATCGGCACCCGGCTGCTCGCCTCCGTCCGGGACGGCACCCGGATGATCGTGGTCGACCCGCGCCGGACGTCGCTGGCCTCCCGTGCCGAGCAGTTCCTGCAGGTCCGCCCGGGCGGGGACGCGGCGCTGGCGCTGGCGATGATCCACACCGTGATCGAGGCCGACGCCTACGACCACGCGTTCGTCGAGAAGTACACCGTCGGCTTCGAGGACCTCGCCGCCCACGTGGCCGACTGGTCGCCCGAGGCCGTCGCCGAACGGACCGGCGTCCCGGCCGGGCAGATCCGGGCGGCCGCCCTCGCCTACGCGGCGGCGCCGAGCGCCGCGATCGAGCTCGGCACCGGACCGCAGCAGCACCGGGACTCCTTCCACACCTGCCGGGCCGTCCTGCTGCTCTCGGCGATCTGCGGCAACCTCGACGCGCCCGGCGGCGACGTCCTGTGGGACCCGCCGGGCATCGACGGCCGGCGGTCGTTCCCGCGCGCCGAGCTGCTGGCACCCGAGCAGGCCGCCAAGCGCCTCGGCGGCGACCGGCACCGCATCCTGGCGATGTCCGGCTGGGCCCACCCGGGCTCGGTCTGGGACGCCGTGCTCGACCCGGCCGCGCCCCACCCGGTCACCACCATGCTGGTGCACGGCAGCAACCTGCTGCTCAACTACGCCGACTCCGACCGCGTCCGGCGGGCCCTGGAGCGGCTGGACTTCCTCGCCGTCGCCGACCTCCGGCTCACCCCGACCGCCGCCATGGCCGACGTCGTCCTCCCGGTCGGCGGCTGGCTGGAGCGCGACCAGATCGTCGAGCACGCCCACTACGTCGCGGCCCGCCGGGCCTTCGCCCGGGTCGGCGACACCCGCTCCGACGAGTGGATCCTCACCGAACTGGCCCACCGGCTGGGCCTGTCCGCCGACTTCTGGCCCGACGCCCGGGACTCGCTGGACACCCGGCTGGAGCCGATCGGCATGGACTGGCGGCAGCTGGCCGAACTCCACTACCGGGCCACCACCCTGGAGTACCACAAGTACCGCAGCCGCGGCTTCGGCACCCGCAGCGGCAAGGTCGGCCTGCGCTGCGACGCCCTGCGGGCCTTCGGCTACCCGCCGCTGCCCGTCCCCGGCCCGCCGGTCGGCGGGCCGGAGGACGGCCCCTACCTGCTCACCTCGGCGCACTCGCCGTTCTACTTCAACTCCGAGTTCCGCGACCTGCCCTCGCTGCGCTCCAAGGAGCCCGAGCCCCGGCTGGAGATGCACCCCGAGGCCGCCGCCCGCGAGGGCCTGGCCGACGGCGACTGGGCCGAACTCGCCACCCGCACCGGCCGGATCCGGCTGCGCGTGCTGCTCACCGACCGGATCGCCCCCGAGGTGGTGATGGCCCCGGCCGCCTGGTGGTACCCGGAGCGCGGCGCCGACGGCGGCTGGCGGGAGGCCAACGTCAACCTGCTGACCACCAACGAGGACGAGAACGCCGAGATGGGCTCCTCCACCTTCCGCGGCCTGCGCTGCACCGTCACCCGGGCGGCGGACCAGGAACCGGCCCCGGGCGGTGCCGCCGCTACGGGAGGTCCTCGGGCTCCAGGGCGGTGAGCTGGCCGGGGGTGGGGGCGGTGGTGAGCTCCGCCATGCGCTGGGCCTGGCGCTCGGTCATCTCCTGGAAGGTCTGCCGGGCGGAGCGGCCGTTGCCGAAGCCGGAGCCGCGCGGGATCGTCTCGAAGTGGCGCAGCAGGCGCCGGCGGGCGTCCGCGGTGAGTTCGTACCGGTGCTCGCGGGCCTGGTGGTCGACGATCGCGACCAGGTCGGGCGCGGTGTAGTCCTCGAAGACCAGGGTGCGGGTGAAGCGGGAGGAGAGGCCGGGGTTGGAGCCGATGAAGCGCCCCATGTCGGCCGGGTAGCCGGCGGCGATCACCACGACGTCGTCGCGGTGGTCCTCCATCAGCTTGACCAGCGTGGCGACGGCCTCCAGCCCGAAGTCGTGGCCGCCGCCGGCCGCCGGCACCAGGGAGTACGCCTCGTCGATGAAGAGCACGCCGCCGAGCGCCCGGGTGAACGCGGCGGCGGTGCGCGGCCCGGTGTGCCCGACGTACTCGCCCACCAGGGCGCTGCGGTCCACCTCGACCAGGTGGCCGCGGCGCAGCAGCCCGAGGGCCTTCAGCAGCCGTCCGTAGAGCCGGGCGACGGTGGTCTTGCCGGTGCCGGGGTTACCGGCGAAGACCAGGTGGCGGCTGAGCGGCGGTGCGGGGAGCCCGGCCTCCTCGCGCAGCCGGACGGCCTGCATCAGCTTCACCATGGAGTGCACGTCGTGCTTGACCCGGTCCAGGCCGACCAGGGTGCCGAGTTCGGCCAGCAGGTCGTCGAGGCTCTCCTCCACCACGGTCTCGTCGAAGAGCTCGGCCGGGGCGGAGGCCGGCGGCGCGGCGGCGCCGGGCGGGCCCGGGACCGCCGGGGCGGCGCGGTTGGGGGTGGCGGGGTTCGGGAGCGCGGGCGCGGCCGGGTTCGCCGGGAGTCCCGCGCGGTCGCCGAGGTCGCACTCCTCGAAGACGGGGGCCGCGCCCGGGTCGCCGCCCAGCGCCTCGGTGCAGTCGAGCAGCCGGCAGCGCCGCAGCCGGGGGGCCGCGCCGTCGGCCAGGTGCAGTGCGGGGAAGCGGCTGCGCACCACGTCGCAGGAGGTGAACAGGCCGCCGGCGCCCTCGGCGAAGTAGATGCCGTTGCGGCCGGTGTCCTCGATCCGCAGTCCGGCGACGACCGGCCGGGCGCCCGTCCACACCACCACGCCGGAGCCGGTGCTGCCCTCCACCGAGCCGCCCTCGACCCGGGCGTCGGAGCCGGCGTCCAGCAGCAGGCCGGCCGCGCCCGCCTCGGCGACCCGGTTGCCGACCAGGACGGCGCTGCCGCCGGTGCCGATCTCCAGCCCGGCCCGGGTGGTCGTGGTGACGGTGGAGTGCTCGATCCGGGAGCCGGTCGGGGAGGTGACGGCGACGCCGGTGTGCGCGGCGGCGATCCGGCAGCCGGCGACGGTGGCGCGCGCGTGCTCGGTGACGGCGACGCCGGTCATGGCGACGCCGGTGACGGTGCAGTCGGTCAGCGCGGCGTCCGCCTTCCCGGCCAGGTGGACGCCGTGCTCGGCGCCGCCCCGCACCCGGCAGTAGGTGAGGGCCGCGCGGGCCTCGCCGGAGAGGTGGACGGCGCTGAACGCGCAGTCGTCCAGCCGGCAGTCGGCGAGTTCGGCCCGGGCGTGGTCGGTGGCCAGCAGGCCGTTGGCGGCGGGTGCGGTGACCGTGCAGCCGTCGGCGGTGAGCCGTCCGTCGTCCTGGACGACCAGGGCGCTGGCGGCGGCCCGCAGGATCCGGCAGTCGACCAGCTGGGCCGAGGCCGCGCCGGTGACGTGCACGCCCGCCGCCCCGGCCGACTCGATCCGGGTGGTCTCGACGACCGCCCCGGCGCCGTCCTCCAGCAGCAGGCCGGCCCGGCCGGTGCCGTGCAGCACGGAGTCGGCGAGCCGGAGCCGGGAGCGCCCGCGCAGCCGGATGCCGGAGCCGGTGGTGGACTCCAGGCGGAGCCGGACGGCGTCCAGGCGGGCCGTCCCGGAGAGCACCGCGCCGGTGCCGTCGGTGTCGGCGATCACGGTGGACTCGGCGCGGACCCGGGCGCCGCCGGACAGTCGCAGGGCGGCGAGCCGGGCGCCGTGCAGCCGGCAGTCCCGCAGCAGCACGGCGGAGGTGCCCTCCTCGCCGTCGCCGTCCAGTTGCCCGGGCTCGGGGCCGTCGGGCCCGCGGACCTCGATCCGGCCGCCGCGGACGGTGCAGTGGGCCAGGACCAGCCCCGCGCCGGGGGCGACGGTGACGGCGGGTTCACCGGGGTCGGCGCCCTCGATGTCCAGGCTGCGGACGAGGCAGTCCGGCCCCTGCACGGTGAGCGCGGGGCCGCCGCCGGGCGGGGCGGCCAGCACCACGGTGCCGGTGCCCTGTTCGGCGAGGAGCACGACCCGCCGCGGGAGTTCCAGCGACTCCTCGTAGCGGCCGGGGGCGACCACCACCGTGTCGCCGGGCAGGGCCGCCCGCAGGGCGTCGGCGATCAGGCGGTGGACGCCCCGGCCGCGCGGGCCGACGGCGTGGATCCGGTGTGTCCGGTGTTGCATCAGGGCTGTTGTCCTTGCTGCGGTACGGGAGCGGGGGTGACGACGGGGGCGGGGGTCGGGACGGGCGCGGGCACCGGGGTCGGGTTGCGGTACCAGGGGGGGTTGATGCTCGCCCGGTAGGCGTTGGTCAGCCAGATCGAGGTGATCGACTTCTCGAAGATCTTGAACGGCAGCTGGATCCAGAACTCGGCGAAGCCCTGCCGGTGGAAGAACCGGCTGCCGCCGCCCATGATCACGGCGTTCTTGGCGATCGCCGCGCTGCTCGCCGTGGTCAGCCCGGCCAGGCCCGCGATGCCGCCGTCCAGGAAGGCGTCCATCCCGCTCAGCACATGGGTCTTGCCGTCGGCCCCGGTGACGCCCCAGACGGCGGCGTTCATCGAGCCGTTGACCCAGCCGACCAGGCCGCCCAGCGCCGCGTTGTAGAAGAAGTCGTAGGTGCCGCCGCGCCAGCGGGTCGGGGTCTCGTTGCCCGCCCACTCGTTGGCCCAGTGCTTGTCGTGGTTGTTGGGCCGGCGCATCTCGTGCTTGCCGCCGTCCACGTTGCCCAGCACCGACTTGGGGCCGCCGACGGCGGAGCCGCGCAGCTCGTGCATCCCGGTGGAGACCAGGCTCTTGACGCCGGCGCCGACCGCCGCGTTCGCGAAGGACTTGAGCGCGTCCTTGCCGGTGAACGGCTTGTTGTTGACGGCCGCGACGATGCCGTTGACCGCCAGGTTGGCGGCGAACTCCAGCACGAACTCCTGCCCGAACTCCAGCGCGACCTTCTTCGCCAGCACCTTCCAGTACGGCTGGTAGAGCGCCTCGCCCAGCGGCACGATCCCGTGGTTCGCGGCGGGCAGGCCCGGCACCCCGTCCAGCGCGTTCTGCATCCGCGGCACCTGGATCCGGACCGAGTCGCCCCACGGCAGCCGGTTGGCCTCGCGGATCCGCCGGCCGAAGCCGCGGATCTCGGTGAGCGGGCCGCGGAAGTCGTACTCGTTGCCGGTCACCCGGAACCGGCCGCCGGGGGTCGTCTCCCAGACCAGGCCGCTGTCGGTGCGCTGCGCGATGATGTGGTTGTTGGCGTCGTAGCGGCGCCACTGGCTGCGCCAGGCGTCCTTCTCCAGGAAGGTGCCGTCCCCGAGCGGCTTGCGCTCGCGGACCACCGCGCCGTGGTCGAACTCCTTCCAGGAGCCGGCCGGGTGCGGCGCGCCGTTGCCCTGGACGTACTCGCGCACCCGCAGCGGGCCGTCGCCGAGCGACAGGTGCGGGGGCACCTCGCGGACGGTGAGGGCCGGGCCGCCGCCGGCCGGGCGGAACTCGTCCCGGAAGTGCCGGGTGCCGGCCCGCCACTGGTCGTCCCAGGTCCGGGTGTTCGCGTTCCACCAGCGGCGGATCTGCTGCCCGGCGCCGTAGTCGACGGCGGCGCCGTCCGGACCGGACTTCCGGGTGAACCAGCGCTCACCGCCACCCACCGGGTCGATGCCCCGCCAGGAGTCGGCGAACCGGCCGCCGTCGAGCATGTTCCGCTCGCGGACCAGCGCGCCGTTGGCGTCGAAGTCCCGGAAGGAGTCGTCCCAGGGCAGCCGAGGGTCGTCGGAACCGCGGAACACCAGCCGCCGGCCGGAGGTCCGGTTGCCCAGGTGGTCGATGCCGGTCCAGCGCCACTCGGCGGAGTCCGGCCGGCCGGTGCCGGTGATCCGGCTGACGTTGCCGTGCGCGTCGCTCCAGTTGTCGTGGATGCCGGTCAGGTTGCCGTGGGGGTCGCGCTGCACCCAGGGGTCGGCCGACCGGGCGTGGACCTGGCCGGTCGCCGGATCGACCCGCGGCGGCACCCGGTACTCGCGCACCGAGCCGTCGGGGAAGCCCTCCCGGGCCACCCGCCAGTCGTTGCCGCCGTCCGGCCGGAAGCGGTCCTGCCAGATCGGGTGGTCCGCCCCGGCGCCGGCGGGCGGGGTCAGCTCGGCCCGGTAGCCGGCGCGGCCGGGCTCCTCCCAGGGGATGTGCGCGGGGTTGGTCGGCGGATGCGGCGGCGGGGTGGCGTGGTCACCGACCTTGAGCGTGGCGCCGCTGTGCAGCTTCCCCGTGGAACGGACGAACCGGCCGTCCGCGGCGAGGTCGACCGCGCTGCTGTCCATGCCCACGTAGCGCAGGCCGCCACCGGGGTTCACCCCGCCGGTCTTGTTCCACAGGAAGGTCTGGAAGCGGGTGTCGCTGCCCAGGTGGCGGACCGAGCCCTGCGGCGCCCCGCCGAGCCGGTCGCGCACCCACAGCGGCGGGCGCTGCTCGGACCAGCGGCTCGTGGTCAGCACCCCCTGGTCGGTCGTCAGGACTTCGCGCTTGCCGACCTCCTTGCCGTGCGGGGAGTGCCGCTCCCAGTTCCGGCCGACCCCGCCCCGCCAGGTGTACTCCTGGAAGTGCCCGGCCTTGTCCGGCCCGTGGCCCATCCCCCACTGCTTCTGGACGACGGTGTTGGTGCCGTCGCCGAGCCGGTCCGTCCAGCCGCTGTCCCGGTGCTGGGTGCGCGGGCCGTGCCCGAGCTCCACCCCGGCGCCGTCGAAGCGGTGCCAGGTCCAGGTGCGGTCGGCGCCGCGGACGGCGAAGGTGTGGCCGGTGACGCCGCCGGTCTTCTGCAGCCCGTCGCGGTACTGGTGGACGGTGACGCCCCGGTGGTCGACGTCCCGCCAGCCGAAGCCGGAGGTGTCGTAGCGGCGGGTGCCGTGGTTGGCCAGCCCGCCGGCGCCGTCCCACTGCGCCCAGGCGGTCCGGCGGTTGAGGTCGCCGAAGGCGATCGTGTCGGTGCGCCGGAAGGAGTCGAGGACCCCGCCGCCGGACAGCATCCGCCGTTCGAACACCTCCACCGGCGTGTAGGTGGCGGACATCAGCCGGATCCGGTTGCCGCCGCCGGTGATCTCCACCCGGCCGTGGTGGAACGCGCCGGTGCCGACCGGCGGCGGGGTGGCCGCGGCGGGGTGCGGCGTCCGCTGCCAGGTGGCTCCCCCGGCGACGGTGTGGTCGATGACGTACTGGTGGTCGGTGCGGCGGCCGCCGTCCACCACGTTGAAGCCCTGGTGGGTGACGGCGCCGCCGTTCGGCGCGTGGACGGTGAACTCGCCGTGCCGGGGGCCGCCCGGGCGGTCGAAGGACACCTGCAGCCCGCCGTCCGGCCGGACGGTGACGGTCCGTTCGGGCACCCGGACACCGGCCGCGTTCTCCAGGTGGCCCGGACCGGCGACGGCGCCGGGGCCGGGCTCGGGGACGACCGCGAAGGTGCCGTTCGGGAGGCCGTCGGGGCCCTGCAGCCCGGTGCCGAACTCCAGCCGTGCACCGTCCGCGCCGTAGCGGACGAAGTCCCCGCCCGCGGTGGTGTCGGTGATCTGGTGACCGCCGCCGGGCCGGTCGACGGCGGTGAGGTGCGGGAGCGGGGTGCCGCCGGCGTCCACGACCTCCAGGGTGCGGGGGCCGCCGGGCGGGGTGTGCGCCACCACCCACTGGTTCAGCGCCGCGCCGCCGGGGCCGTGCAGCCGGGTCGCGTCGTCGGTGATCCGCCCGGCGTCGTCGAAGACCCGGTACCCGCCGGCCGGATCGACGACCCGGAACCCGGTGCCCTCCGGGGTGACGATCCACCGCGGGTCCGGGTGGAAGCCGGCGTCCAGCCACTGGAAGGCCAGCGGATGGACCGGGCCGCCGGCCGGGCGCTCCAGATGCCCCAGCGGCCGGCCGGTGTTGTCGAGCAGTTGCTGCCCTTCGACCTGGAGGATGCCGTCCGCGCCGTGCCGCTCGTACCGCAGGCCGGCGCCGGGCGTGACGGGCGGCTGCTCGATCCGGAAGCCGCCGCCCGGGTGGGCGACCACCCGCTCGGGCAGCCGGGTGCCGGCCGCGTCGGTCAGCACGTGACCGCCGCCCTGCGGGACCACGAAGTGCGCCCCGCGCAGACCCGCCGCGTCCCCGAGCGAGATGCCCTGCTCGCCGAAACCGCCCTGCGGCGTGTAGCGCGTCGACACCCCCGACCGCGGATCCGTCACCCGCCAACCACCGGCCGGCAGCGGATCGGCACTCAGACCCGTCGGCCGGCCCAGGTCGTCCGTCA
>NZ_JBSFNM010000001.1:254856-373511 GCF_053587085.1 Kitasatospora sp. NPDC003701 | reverse complement strand
GGCGGTGCGGAGCACCGTCGGTGAGGAAGTGGACACCCCGCACACCGTTCACGTCCGCCAACGCGAGACCGCTCTCCACCTGGAGACCGTCACCGCCGTACCGCACCGACCGGAAGGTCCCGAGATCGGTCAACCGCACCGTACCGTCCGCCAACGTGGTCACCGGCTGCGGCAACCGGGCACCCGCCGCGTCCGTCAACACATGACCGCCGCCCTGCGGCACCACGAAGTGCGTCCCGCGCAGACCCGCCGCGTCCCCGAGCGCCAGGCTCTCCCCCTGGAACCCGCCGTCGAGGTCGAACCGGACCGAGCGGCCGGTGACCGGGTCGGTGACCCGCAGCCCGGCCCCGCCGTTCAGCACGGTCAGCTCGTGGTGGCCGGCACCGCCCAGCGCGCGGGTGATCACCCCGTTGTCGTGACCGAGGAGCAGCACCGGCCCCAGCGGCACGCCGCCCGCGACCAGCAGTGGACGGCCCTCCTCGACGAACTGTCCGCCGTGGTCGAAGCCGCGGTGTCCGCCGGTCGCCGGGTCGCGCAGGTCGAAGCCGCCGCCCGGGCGGGGGTGGACGTCGAGCCCCATGACGCCGTTGACGTCGTGCACCCGGTAGGTCGGGTGGCCCTGGCCGTCGAAGTCGATGTGCACGTGCTGCCCGACCGGTGCGCCGTCCGGGCCGGTGAGCGGGAGGTCCTCGGCCACCAGCCGGCCGGTTCCGTCGTAGCTCTGGACGCTGCCGAGATGGGCGTTGTGGAGGTCGAAGCCGCCGCCGGGGCGGGCGATCGGGCGCAGTGTCGGGTCCGGCACGTCGTGGGCGTCCAGCACCCGGTGGACCTGCCCGCCGTTGACGGTGGTGGTCTCGATCCGCCAGCCGTTGGGGCCGCCCGCCGCGCTGTCGGTCAGGGTGAGCACGACGGGCTGCGGCACGGGCTGCGGCTGGGCCTGCCCGTGCGGGTGGGGCTGCGGCTGGACGTGCGGCTGGGGCTGGGGCACGACCTGGGGCTGGACGTGCGGCTGGCCCTGCAGCGGGGGGACGCCGCCGCCGGTCTCGGCACCGCCGAGCAGCCGGGGGCGCTCGCGCAGGCTGTCGGCGGTGAGCCGGGCGAGGTCCTGGTCCATCCTGGCCGGGTCGACGCCGAGCGCGGCGAGCCGGTCGAGGCTGTCGTCGAGGCGCTGGGCGGCGGCGTCCACCGAGGCCTGGGCGTGGATCACCACCGGGCTGGGCCGCGAACCGGAGCCGGGGCGGGCGTGCAGGTCAGCCAGCAGCCGCTCGGCCCGGCCGAACTCGTGGCGCGCGAGGGTGAGGTCGGCCCAGGCGTCGAGGCGGGCCGTCCGGCCCGGGTCGTCGGCGTGGCCGAACAGGGCGACCACCCGGTCGCTCTGCTCGCGCCAGAGCTGGTCGAGCTGGGCTCCGGTCAGCCGCTCGGGGCCGGGGCCGTGCGGGAGTCCGGGGCCGCCGGGGGTGTGCACCGGGGGCGTCGGGGCCGGGGTGAGGGCCACCGGGGCCGGGGCGTGCCCGGTCTGCGGGTGCAGGGTCGGCTCGTGCACGGAGGGCGTGTGGACGGAGGGGGTGTGCACGGTCGGGGCCTGGACCAGGGAGGTCGGCGGCTGGGTGCGGGCCAGGGAGCCGTTGTCGAGCAGGCCGAGGGCGTCGTCCACCCGGCCGAGGGAGCCGGTGGCGGGCGGGGTGACGGTGTGCATGGCGGGCAGCACGACCGGCGGGGCGACGGTGACCCTCGGCGGCGCGAACTCCGAGAGGTGCAGGTTGACCTGATTGGCCGTCAGGGCGCTGCGGCTGTGGTCGCCGAGGTGGGCGCCGGTGCCGAACACCGGGGCGTCCGCGCGGTTGATCGGGGAGCCGGTGGCGAGCAGGTCCAGCGCGCCGTGCAGCTGCGTGCCGGGGGTGCCGACCGTGCCGAGGCCGGGGACGGACGTACCCGGCACGGTGACGCCGGGGGTGAGGCCGCCGGTGTGCTGGAGCACGGCCGGCGGGTGCAGTTGGGTGCTCGGGGCCAGCTGGGTGGTCGTGGCCGACAGGTCGGCGGTGTGCACGGCGGGCATGTGCGGGGTGACGGTGTGCACGGCGCCCGTGCCGATCGTGCCGACCCCGGTGGTCGGCTGGTGCAGGCCGATCGTCTGGGTCTGCACCGACGGCGGGTGGACGGCGCCGGTCCCCGCGCCCGTCGTGACGTCGGCGAGGTGGACCGGGGCCGGCTGCACGCTGCCGAGCGTGCCGGGCAGGTGCAGGCTGCCGGGCGTACCCGCGTGCACGCCCGCCCCCGTCCCGAGGCCGCCCGGGTGGGCGCTGACGCCGAGGCCGGTGTCCAGGTGCAGGCCGCCCGGGGTGACGGTGAGGTTGCTCCAGTCGCCCATCCGGACGGAGTGCAGCTCGCGGACCGGGATGTCGAGCAGGGCGTCCAGCTGGCGCACCGCGTGCGGCGCGAACGAGAGCTGGTCGGCGAACCCGGTGTGCATGCCGAAGGTCGGCGGCCGGGAGAAGGAGAGCCCGAGGCCGCCGGGCTCCAGGTGCGGGAGGTCCAGGCCGCGCGGTCCGGACCAGTCGCCGAGCCGGACCTTCGCGAGGTCCGCACGCGGCAGGTCGACCAGCGCGTCCACCTGGTGCAGCGGCGGCGGGACGGGGATCGCCGCGGCGGTGCGCCCGGCGGTGCCCAGCAGGGGCGCCCCGAACCGGAACTTGCCGAGCACACCGCGCTCGAAGAAGCCGATCCGCAGGGCGCCGCGCAGCCCGAACTGCCCGATCTCGGCCGCGTCGACCGGCAGGAAGAGCCGCAGCCACTTGGTGCCGCCGAGCTCGGCCCGGGCGAAGTTCCAGGACGCGGTGCCGAACCGGCCGAGGCCGGCGGGCAGGCCGCGGACCAGGCCGGGCAGGCTCTTGACGCCCTGGATGACGGCGAGGCCGCCGGCGCGGAAGGTCACGCCCGCCAGGTGCGGCAGGTTGGTGATCGTGCTCTTCACCCAGAGGCCGCCGGACTTGATCCAGCTGCCGGTGATCCTGGCGAGGTCCCACAGGCCCGGCAGGAACCGGAAGCCGTGCAGGCCGCCGCCGGTGAACACGCCGCGGAAGAAGTTGCTCACCGTCTGGCCGACGCCCTTGATCCCGGCCCAGGTGAACTTGGCCCCGGCGCTGATGAGTTTGAGCAGCGGGATGCCCTTGGTGGTCGGTGCGATCATGCCGAGGCCGGAGAGGAAGAGGTCCAGCGCGCTGGCCTTGCCCTGGGCGAAGTCGACGGCCGTCTTGACGAAGATCGCGAGGTTGGCGCCGATGGCGATCAGCGCGATCGGACCGCCGAAGATCAGTGCGGGCAGGATCAGCGCGATGGCCAGCCACTGGAAGGCCTCCCAGAACAGATCGCAGTCCGAGACCGGCTGCTTGATCCCCCGGGCGGCGCTGCTGAGCGCGCTGCCGGCCGTGCGGCCGGCCTCGTCCTGGGCGGTGCCGGCCTGCCGGGCCGTGCTCGTCAGCTCGGCCATCCGGGAGTCGTCCTTGGCCAGGCCGCGGCCCTGGGAGAGCGCGTTGTCCGCGCGCCACTGCTGGTCGCGCACCACGCCCGCGTAGGTGGTCAGCGCCCGGGCGGAGTTCTCGAAGGCGTCGGCCACCGACTGGACGAAGCCGCGCAGCGGTCCGCTGATCTTGTCGCGGAGCGCCTCGGCGGTCTGCCCGACGAACGCGCCGTCACCGGTCTTGTTGAGCACCGCGTCCAGCGCGTCGTCGATCTCCCGGGCGACCCGGCCGAGGTCGGCCAGCGAGCGCTGCACCTCGTCCATCCGGTCCGGGTCCCCCGGCGTGGGGTCGCCGCTCAGGCCGATCGCGGTCCAGTCGGTCGGACGCTGAGCCATCTCGGGTCCTCTCCGTACGCGGCCTCGCGGGCGGGACGCCCCCCGCCGTGTGCGGAGCACTCCCGCCTGACCACGGGCGGACGGCCCCGGCGGTTCACCGCGGTCGACGACGGCTCACGGCGGCCCACGGCGGCTCGGCGACGGCCCGGCGACGGCTCGGCGGAGGCGCGTGCCGGGCCGGCGGGGCGCGGTGAACCGGGACCGGGGTTCGGACGTGGTCCGGGCGCAGCAGCATGGTGCGCCGACCCGACCGGAGGGATCTCTTGCCCGACTTCTCGATGGACTACGGAATCCTCCACGAGGCCCGCAAGGACCTGCACAACCTCGCCGACCGGATCTCGCCGACGCTGCACGACAGCCTCTTCTCCCAGTACGGCTCGGGCAAGCTCGGCGACGCCCAGGCCGTGTTCGGGGACCCGAACGTCACCAACGGCTTCCGCAGCCTCTACCGGCTCTCCAAGGACCCGATGAACCGGGCCGTGGACCACCTCAAGCAGCTGGGCGACGTCTTCGGCGCGGTCGCCGACGGCTACTTCGACGTGGACGCGCAGGTCGCCGACGGCCTGGGGGTGATGGGTGCCAACATGGGCCTGGACGCCTGGCGCAACGACAAGGCGGCCTGGGACTACCGCAACGCCCACGCCGACCAGTGCACCCCCGGCCCGGACGGGACGGTCCCGGAGTTCTGCAAGGCCACCGACCCCGGCGCGCCGCCCCTGGACCAGACCATCGACACCGCCAACGGCTCGGTGCACACCCACCTGACGCTGGACGGCGACAACAACGTGATCAAGGAGGAGACGACCGTCACCCACGACGGCCAGTCCTACACCTCGACCACCAGCTACACCGACCACGGCCGCTCCTTCACCACCGACACGGTGTACGCGGACGGCACCAAGAACCACGCCGAGACGCACCTCCAGGAGGACGGCAGCGGCGACATGACCGTCACCGACAACGACGGTGTGAAGACCGAGTACCACCGCGGCGGACCGGGCCAGGAGTGGCAGAAGACCGGCGGCGGCCCGCCCGAGCCGGACCCGGACTACGACCCCCCGACGATGTACTGACCCGGCCTCCGGCCACGGTCACCCACCACCCTTCGAGAGGACGACCATGCCCAACATCTCCCTTGACTTCGAGAAGATCGAGGCCACCTCGGGCCGGCTGGACTCGGCCAGCGACAACATCGTGCCGATGCTGAACGACCTGAAGAACGACGTGAACGGCCTGCTCGGCGACGGCATGGTGTTCCAGCAGTCCAGCCCCGCGATGCAGGAGGCGTACGACAAGTTCAACACCAGCCTGCTGGCCGCCATGGACGGCATCAAGGGCTTCGCCAAGCAGTTCCGGCAGATCAAGGACCAGATGCACCAGATGGACCAGGACATGGCCGCGAGCCTGCGCGAGAGCAAGTGACACCAGCACCCCGCAGGGGCCGGGACACCCGTCCCGGCCCCTGCCGCGTGCTCACTGCTCGGCGCGCAGCACCGTGAGCGGTACCTGGACCGCCATCGCCTCCCCGGCCCGGCCGGTGGTCCAGCCGCGGCCGAGCGACGGGGTGGTGCGGATGAGGTGCACCGGCAGCCGGACGCCGATCATGTCGCCCTCCTGCAGGCTCTTGGGCGCCAGCAGCAGCCCCCGGCGGGCCCGCTTGGCGGCCGTCACCCAGCTGCCCATCGCCACCTGGAGGGCGTCGGCCGGTCCGGCGTAGAGCAGACCGAGGCCGCGGTCGCGGCCGAACGCGGCGATCTCCTTGAGGATCCGGTCGCAGGCCGGCATCGCCAGCAGGTCGGCGTCGTCGACCACCACCACCCGGGGGCCGTCGAACCCGTCGAGGGCGGCCTGGACGTCCTGCGGCGAAGGGTCCGGCTCGGTGAGCACCCGTGCCCGGGCGTGCCGGGCCAGCGCCCGCAGCGGCGAGTGCCGCGGGGTCAGCACCACCAGCGAGGTGCCGCCGGCCAGCAGGGAGACCGCCAGTGAGGCGAGGACGGTGCTGCGGCCCGATCCGGGCGGGCCGAGCACCCCGAACGCCGCCGAGGCGCCGGCGAAGTCCACCCCGACCGGGCCCGCGTCGTCGCCGCCCAGCCCGAGCAGGCCCCACATCGGGCGGCGCAGCTCGGCCCCGACCGTCTCGTAGGCCTCGGCGAAGTCGACCGCCCGGGGCAGCGCGGCGACCGGGAACGGCCGCCGGGCGGCGGGCACCTTGGCGTCCCGACGGGCGGTCTCGACGCCGATCTCGGCCAGTGCGCGGGCCTGCTCCTGGCCGCCGGCGCCGGGGGCGAGCAGCGCGACCTGGGTCTCGGTGCCGCTGAGCACGTGCCAGCCGCGCCCGGCCGGCACCGCGCCGGGCACCTTGCTCGGCGAGAGGCCGACCAGCTGGTAGTCGTTGCGGTCGCCCTGGCGCAGCAGCAGCTTGTGGTCGTTGTGCGCGGCCAGCCGGCCGCCGAGCAGGGAGCGCTCCGAGCTGGCGACCACGTGGATCCCCACCGCCGCGCCCTCGCGCAGCAGCCGGGTGACGACGTCCGCGAGCCGTCCGTTGTCGTGGTCGTCGAGCAGACCGGCCAGCGCGTCCCAGCCATCGATGAGCAGCAGGATGTGCGCGGGACGCTCGGCCTTGGGCAGCACCGCCCGCAGCTCGTTCAGACCGGCCGCGTTCCGTTCGCTGCACAGTTCCTGACGCTTGGTCAGCTCGACGGTGAGCCGGTGCAGCAGGCGCTCCAGCCGCTCCAGGTCGTGCCGCGAGACGACCGCCCCGCAGTGCGGCAGCGCGGTGAGCGCGGCCAGGCCCCCGCCGGCGGCGTCGATGCCGTAGAGGTGCACGTCGGCCGAGGAGGCGGTGCGGGCGGCCGAACCGGCCAGGGTGCGCAGCACCTGCGTCCGGCCGGAGCGGGGGGCGCCGATCACGTAGAGGTGCCCGAAGGTGGCCAGGTCGGCGGTGGCGACCCGGCGCTCCTGGAGCTGCGGCACGTCCTCCAGGGCGTAGGGGATCGGCGGGATGCCGCCGCCCTCGTACGCGGGCAGCAGCGCCGCCACCTCGTCGAGCCGGACCTCCTCCGCCAGCGCGGGCAGCCACGGGCTGGGCTGCGGCACGAAGTCGTCCAGCCCGGCCGCGGCCTCGCGCAGGGCGGCCACCAGGGCCTGCAGGTCGGTGGGGGCCGGTGCGGCGGGCGCGCCCGGGTCGACGTCCACCGCCGGCAGCGAGACCGGGCGGCCGAGTCCGGACCAGGAGAGCTCGACGGCGCGCACCGCCCCGCCCGCGCGGCGCGGCGGGGCGGCGGGCCCCCGGGCGTCCGCCCCGGGCCGGGCGGCGCCGGCCCAGGCGGCCTGGAACGGCACGGTGGAGCGGTGTCCGAGGCGCACCAGCGCCCGCCCGGGGGCGGAGGCGGGGATGTGCACGGCCTCGGAGGTGTCGATGATGTCCTGGCTCTCGGTCGAGTCGGTGACCCGCAGGGCGATCCGCAGATTGGTGTTGGCGCGGATGTCGCTGGTGACGGCGCCGGAGGGGCGCTGGGTGGCGAGCACCAGGTGGATGCCGAGCGAGCGGCCGCGCTGGGCGATCCCGATCAGCCCGGGCACGAAGTCCGGCACCTCCCGGACGAGGGTGGCGAACTCGTCGATGACCAGCAGCAGTCGGGGCAGCGGCGGCAGCGCCGGATCGGCGAGCCGCTTGGAGCGGTACTCGGGGTGGTCCTTGGCCGCGACATCGGCCAGCAGCCGCTCCCGGCGGCGCAGTTCGGCCCCGAGCGAGGCCAGCGCGCGCTCCACCAGGTGCGCGTCGAGGTCGGTCACCATGCCCAGGGTGTGCGGGAGTTCGGCGCACTCGCGGAACGCCGAGCCGCCCTTGTAGTCGACCAGGACGAAGGTCAGTTCGTCCGGCCGGTTGGCGGCGGCCAGCGAGGCGACGAAGGACTGGAGCAGCTCGGACTTGCCGGAGCCGGTGGTGCCGGCGACCAGCGCGTGCGGGCCGTCGCGGACCAGGTCCAGGGTGAGCGGCCCGTCGTAGCCGGTGCCGAGCAGGAAGGCGGTGGACGCGGGCCGGCGGCGCCAGCGGGCCAGCAGCTGGTCCGGGTCCGGCGGTTCGAGCCGCAGCAGGTCCAGCAGCTTGACCTGCTGCGGCAGCCCGGCGTCGTGCTCCGGGCTGACGTCGCGCACCGGCGCCAGGGCCCGGGCGACCTGCTCGCACCAGTCGGCGTCGACCAGGTCGGCGCGGACGTCGGTGAGGTCGGGCGCGCCGGTGCGGCGGACGGTGAGCCGGTGGCCGGCGGCCAGGACGACGGTGCTGCACTCCTCCGGCAGCAGCCGCTCCTGGGTGTCCAGGCAGATGCTGAACACCCGCACCCGGGGGCCGTCGGTGAGCACCTGCACCATCCCGGGCACCTCGCGCAGCTGCCGGGCACCGTCCGCGATCACCAGCACGTCCGGCTCGTTGAACATCGCCTTGCCCATGGACGAGCCGAGCACCCGCTGCCGGGCCTGGATCTGGGCGACCAGCTCGGAGATCCGGTTCGCGGTCGACTCGGGGTCGTTGCCGACGGACACCAGCGGGCCGCCCGGGGCCGCCGGGCGCAGGTGCGGCAGCCAGCGAACCCAGGCCCAGCCGTCCGCGCGGGCCCGGTCGGAGAGGACCACCACGCGCAGGTCGCGCGGGCTGTGCAGGACGGCGGCCTGGGCGACCAGCCAGCGCGCGAGCGCCTGGACGGGCTCCTCCGTGCCCGCCACGCCGACCACGCCGTGCTCGGCGACCTCGACGCCGATCGGCACGTCGGGGATGTTCCAGCGCACCGCCCGGTGGTTCTCGTCGCGGGCGGGGTCGTCCAGCTCCTTCACGGACGGCTGGTCCACCGTGCCGAGCCGCAGCACCAGGTGGTCGGGGTCGCGGCGGCGCCGCTCCCAGAGCCGGCTGCCGGGGCCGACGGCGGTGAGCCCGACCGTCGCCGGGTCGGGCCCGGCCAGGCCGCGCACCTCGCGCTCGCGGTCGGCCGCGGCGCGGATCTCCTGCTCCAGCGTCCGGCGGCGGGCCCGGTAGCGGGCCTCGTCCTGCTCGTGCTGCTTGCGGTTGCTGCGCCTGCCGCCGATCCAGTTGGCGAGCGCCATCACCGGGCTGAACAGGATGAACACCAGGTAGAAGTACGAGTGGAAGACCGCGACCATCACCATGCCCAGCACCACCGGCGCCAGCATCAGCAGCAGCGGGAACGGGCGCCGCGCGGGCGCCGTGGGGGGCAGCGGCAGCCGGAGCCGCTCGGCGTCCAGGTGCGGGGCGATCCGCGGCGGGCGGTTGTAGTCCACGCCGACGCCGTCCGCGGAGGGCACCACGGCGGCGTCCGGCTCGACGGGTTCGACGAGGCGCAGCAGCGCCGCGCCGACGGTGATGTCACCGCCGAGCGGCCAGGCGGTGACGGCCCCGGGCCGCGGGGCGGGTGCGGCGGCGGGTTCGGCGCCGTGCGCCGGGGGCGGGCCGGGGGTGCAGGTGCGGACCTCGCCCGGGGCGCCGGCCGTCCGGTGCCAGGTGGCGGAGCCGTCCTGGCCGACGGTCAGCCAGAGGCCGCCGGCCGGGACGTCGGCGCCGCGCAGCCGGACGGCGCAGGCCGGGTCCGAGCCGATCTCGTGGCTGCCGGGCCCCAGCCGCCAGGTCCGCCCGGCCCCGGGGCCGGACACCAGGTGCAGCTCCAGGTGCGCCGGACCGTCGGACGGCCCGTCCGGCGGGGGGACCCTGATCCGGTCCGGGGCCTCCACGGGCGCGCCGAGCCCGAGGACGCTGCCCTCGACCACCCCGGACTCCGCGACCAGGGCCTCCGGGTCCAGCGGTGCGGCCCCGAGGTGGAGTCCGCGCGGCGGGGCCGAGCCCTCCTCCGCCAGGAACGCCTCCACCCCACCGGCCCGGCCGGCCTCCTCACGGGGGAGCAGCCCCCCGGGCGGGTCGCGGTCCACCGCGGCGGCCAGCTCGCCGACGGTCGCGTACGGTGCCAGGTCCAGTACGTGGTCGCGGCGGCGCTCGGCGGCGTCGACGAGGGTGACGGTGAGCTTCACCGGGTGTTCTCCAGGGGGTCGGGCTCGACGGGGTCGGGGCGGCGGCGGGCGCTGCGACGAGGACTCGGCGACGGGGTCGGGGCTCGGGCGGGGTGCGGGCGGGCTCGGGCGGGGTGCGGGCGGGCTCGGGCGGGGTGCGGGCGGGGTGCGGGTCGGTGGACACCGGGGCGGCCGGGAGACGCCCCGGTCGGTCAGTCCGCGACGGCGGCGGAGACCCCGGGGCCGCGCGGGGCGCGGTCGGGCTCGGCCAGGTCGTCGTCCTGCTCCTCCGGCAGCTCGCCCGGGGGCGGGGCGGCCGGGGCCCGGACCGGGCCGAAGGCCCCTTCGTCCGGGCCGCTCACCGGGCTCAGCCGGCCCAGCCGGCTCCGGACGCCCGAGGCCACCGGGTCGACGGCGCCCGGCCGGTCCGGGTCCGAAGTGGCGGGTGCGGCGGCCGCGGCCTCGTCCGCGCCGGGTGTGCGCGGGGCGAACCGCTGCCAGGCGGCCGGCGGCGGGCTGCTCCAGTCCGGGTCGGGGGCCACCGGACCGACCCGGAACGGGACCGGGTCCTCGGCCGGCGGGGGCGCCGACGGTACCGGGGGCGCCGGGGGTACCCGTAGTGCCGGTGGCACCGGATCGACGGACGCCGGGACGACGGGGGCGGGCGCGGCGGGTGCGGGCGCCGGGGCGGGCGGCAGGGGCGCCGGCCCGAGCGCCGGAGGCGCGGCCGCGGCCGGGTCGGGCTCCTCCACCAGGTCCGGCTCGTCCGGGGCGGGCTCGGCCGCCTCCGGCCCGGCCAGGTCCGGCTCGACCAGGTCGGCGTCGTCCGCCGGGGCGGCGTCGAACGCGGGGTGGGGCGGCAGGCTCGGCAGGATCCGTGCGGTCGCCCTGGCCAGCGCCACGGCGTCGACCCGCAGCCCGCTGCCCCGCAGCCGCAGCCCGTCCCGGTCGGCGGTCAGCAGCCTGGCGGTGCCGCGGGCCCCGCCGAGCGTCAGGACGCGGACCCCGGCCGCCGGACGGTCCTCGTCCACGACCGTGGCCGTGGCGCAGACCGCGAAGGCCGGGTGACCGCCGGCGGCCGCCCGCTCGGCCGCCACCAGGGCCGCGGCCGGTTCGGGGCCCTGGTGCTGGGGGTGGACGCCGGCCGCGACGGTGACCGCGCCGACCGGCAGCCGGGTGTCCAGCTGGGCCGCCACCGACTGGAGCACCGCCCGGGCCAGGCCCCGCTCGCCGCCGAACTCCACGACGACGGGCCCGTCGGCCAGGTCGAGCAGGACGGCGTGCCGCCCGTCGGTGCCCAGGACGGCCAGCAGCGGCGCGGGCCGCCCCGCCCCGGTCGGGGCCGCGGTCACCTCCTCCCGGGCGATCCACCAGAGCCGCGGGTCGGCGTCGTCCACCACCCAGGGCTCCGGCGGCCGCGGCGGCGTGCCGGGCCCGCAGGCCACCAGCACCCCCACCAGGGCCGGGCCGAGCAGCGCCGCGTACGGTCGGACGCCCGGGACCAGCCCGGCGTGCAGCACCGCCCGCTCCGCGTCGGCCCAGCCCGGCCGGCCGCCCAGCAGCCGGAGGATCAGCCGCACGTCACGGCGGAAGCGCAGGTGCGCCCGGACGGGCGCGGCGAACGCGGCCGCCGTGGCGGCGGCCTCGCGGCGCGCCCGGCGCCGCGCCGCCCGCCACCCGCCACCGCGCCGCACGGCGAGGTGGGCGAGGACGGCGAGCAGGAGCAGCAGCCCGCCCAGGCCGATCAGCCCGGGCACGCCCCGGGGCACCGCGAAGGCGAGGGTCGCGGCGGGTGCGGCGGTCACGAGGCGACTCCCCGGGCGAGGACGCCCCGGTCGGCGAGGTGCCGGCGCAGCGCCTGCACCCCGTAGTGCGTACGGGACTTCAGCGTCCCGCCCGGTATGCCCAGGGCGCGGGCCGCGTCGGCCCCGGCCTGGCCGAAGAGATGGACGTGCACGACGGCCTCCTGATGGATCCGGTCGAGGGAGCGGAGCGACTCGACCAGCACCTGACGGTCCAGCACCTGCGCCGTCTGGTCGGCGGCCGCGTCGACGGCGGGGAAGCCCTCGGCCGCGATGCCGACCGGGACGGTGCGGTCCTTGCGCCAGTCGTCGATGACCAGGCGGCGGGCGACCCGGAACAACCAGAGCCGGATCGGCCGGTCGTCCCAGTCGAGACCGTCGGCCGCCTGCCAGGCGCGCAGCAGCGTCTCCTGGACGATGTCCTCCACGTGGTACGGGTCCTGACGGATCAGGCCCGCGATGAACCGCTGGAGGCTCTCGCGTTCGGCCAGCAGAAGTTCGGCCCGGCGGTCGGGGCCGGGCGGGTCGGGCACCGACCGTCCTTCGGCGGACAGGCGTTCGGGCCCACCCTCGGGCCGCCGGTGGGCCGTCGGGTCGCTGTACTCCATGACACTGCTCTTCTCTTCCCTGATCGCGCGACGAGCGGCAGCGGCGGAGCCCCCTGTCATGCGCGTGACGCGCAGCCCCGACCGGTGGTCACGGTAGTGGTGCCACTCGGCCACCAACCCATCACAGAGTGAACAGAAGTTCACGCAATTGTGCCCAACCGAATAAGTTGGTCGCCGAGTTGACCAATCGTCACCTCTCGCGCAGGGGGAGTTCACATCACCGTGGTGTTGCCGGGGGACCCTTCCGTCCGCCGTCGCACACTCCCTGGAGGCCCCCGGTGTCCCCGTCCGACCCGATATCGACGCGACCGCAGTCCGCCGACCGCCTCGAATCCGCCGACCGCTTCGCCGACACCTTCACCCGGCGCACCCCCTCACCACCCCGGGGGCTGGTACCGGGTGCCCGGGTCTGGGGCGCGACCGCCGTGGCCGCCGCACTGGTGGGGGCCGTCGCGCTCGGCACGGCGCAACTGCCGGGCCACGACCCGCACCGGGCACCCGCGGCCGCCGGTCCCGCGCTGGTCGCCGACACCGCCTCGGGCACCCCCTCCGGGCCGGCCACGACCGCCCCGGAGACCACCGCCCCGGCCCCGGCGGACCCGGCGGCCACCGCTCCCCCGCCGGCGGAGCCCGCGCCCGAACCGGCCGCGACCGTCACCGTCCAGGCCGAAGCGCCGCAGCCGGCCGCGCCACCGGCCCCGGGCGCACCCGCGCCGACCGTGTACCGCACCGTTCCGGCCGCTGCCGCGCCACCGCCCGCCGCCGCCAAGTCCACTCCCCCGGCCCAGCCGGCCCCGGCCGCTCCGGCTCCGGCTGCACCCGCGCCGGCAGCCCCCGCACCGGCGGCGCCGGCCCCCGCCGCACCGCCCGCACCCGTGGTCGCACCGCCGCCGCCCGGGCGGCCGATCGCCGGCCGGGCCTCCGACCGGTGCATCGGCGCGACCGCCCGCAACGTCACGGACGGCGCCCGGCTGGAGCTCCAGGACTGCGCCGGTGGCGCGTGGCAGACCTGGGACTTCCGCTCCGACAGCACGGTCCGCGCCGGGGGCCTGTGCATGGACGTCGCCTGGGGGTCCGTGGCCAACGGCGCGGCGATCCAGGTGGCCAACTGCAACAACGGCCCGGCCCAGCGGTTCGTCCTCTCCGGCGCCGGCGACCTCGTCAACCCGCAGGCCAACAAGTGCGTGGACGCCAAGGACCTGGGCACCGGGGCCGGCACCCCGCTGCAGCTGTGGGACTGCGCCGGCACCACCAACCAGAAGTGGTACGTGCGCTGATCCGCCGCCCCGGCCCCGGCCCCGGCCGCCCCGACCCCGGCCGCCCCGCCGTCGTCGGGGCCGCCGCCGTCGGGGCGGACTCGGCGCGTCCCCGGCCCGAGGTCCCGTTCATCGCCGGGAGTCGGCCGCAGGCGCAACAACCGGCCGGCGGCAGGCCCGGGGAGGGGACGGGACGAAGGGCCCGCCCCTACGATGGACCGATGGCGTCGATCAGGCAGGTCCAAATCACCTTCGACTGCGCGAACCCCGAGCGCGTCGCCCGTTTCTGGTGCGAGGTGTTGGGGTACGTCGTACCGCCGCCACCGAAGGGGTTCGCCAGCTGGGACGACTTCCACCGCACGCTGCCGCCCGAGCGGCAGGGCTCGTCGTTCGCCTGCAACGACCCCTCGGGTGCGGGCCCGCGGCTGTACTTCCAGCGCGTTCCCGAAGGCAAGGTCGTCAAGAACCGGGTCCACCTCGACGTGCGGGTCGGCACCGGGCTGGTGGGCGAGGAGCGCCTGGCCGCGCTCGAAGCCGAGTGCGCACGACTCGTCGCGCTCGGCGCGGTACGCGGCCAACTCCTGCGTGCCGATGGCGAGAACGAGTCGTGCCTCCTGATGCAGGACGTCGAGGGCAACGAGTTCTGCCTCGACTGAGGGCTTCCCCGCCGTCGATCGGCAGCACCCGCCGAAGGGTCCGCCGCCCCGGGACGCCCGGTCGAACCCTCTCTGAGCACCACCCGGGCTCGGCACCGGCCTTCGGTCCGCCGGTCCCCTCACCCTCCTCCGGGCGCTCGGCGAATGGCCCGGCGGTACCGGCCCGGGGCAGCATGGTCGGTGAACTCGGCGGCACCGGAGGGGGATCCGATGGAAGAGGACCGTTCGCCGCACTGGCGCGCGCTCACCGTGGCGGGAGCCCTGACCGGCGCGGTGTGCGGGGCGCTGTTCTTCTGGTCCTGGGGGTCGCCGCTCGCCCCGCTGCCCGTCCTGCCGCTCTGGATCACCGGCGCGGCCGGCCTGCTGGTGGCCGTGGGGGCCTCGTTCGGCCTGCCGAGCGGCGACCGGATCTCGCTCGGCACGGTGGCCACCTTCCTGCTCATCCTCGCCCTCTGGCTCGGCGCGTCGGCGGCGGACATCGCCGCGACCGGCATCCGGGACTGGGTCCGCACCCCGCAGGCGATCACCGCCGAGGTCACCGACTGCCGGCTGGAGGGCTCGTTCGACTCCCCCGACACCATCGGCTTCGACCACCACACCTGCGTCTACCGCTGGACCTTCGACGGCGGCGGGCGCACCGAGCGGCGCGACTCCGACGCCCACCCGGACGGCCACCGCCTGTCGATGTGGATGAGCCCGCGCACCGGCGAGATCGCCGACCACCCGCTGTTCGCCCTCATCGGCCACACCGTGGCCGCCCTGGTCGCCGGCGCCGTCGCGGGGGCCGGCGGCTGGTTCCGTCTGCGCACGGAGGTCCGCAAGCTGCTCGGCCGGTGGACGCCGCCGGAGTAGCCGCCGGGCCGGGCCCGAAAGCCCCCGGCCGCTCGGCGGGGTACGGGCCCCCGGCGCGGCACGGCCGGTGCGGGCGGAGGCCGCCCCGCACCGGCCGGCCCCGTACGGCCGCCGGCGGCGGTCAGCAGGGCACGACGGGGTCAGGGACCGACCTCAGCCACCGCTCGGCTGGATCATCTTCCGGCCCGCGGTGCTTCCACCGTCCACGGTGACCGAGGCGCCCGTCATGTAGGGGAAGTCGTCGGACGCGAGCCCGAGCACCGCGCGCGCGATCTCCTCGGCGTCCGCCATCCGTTCGAGACCGTCGACGTTGAGCGGCCCCCACGCCTGCTTGTACCCGGCCCAGTCCGCGTCCGGGATCCCCGGCGGGCGGACGAAGGGGGTGTCGGTGGTACCGGGCAGCAGGGCGTTGAGCCGGATTCCCTTCGGCCCGTACGCGAGCGCCGCGGACTTCACCAACCCCTGCACCGCCCGCTTGCTCGCGGTGTAGGCGGCGCTGTTCGGCCGCGCCTGTTCGGCCGCCGACGACGACGTGCAGATGATGACGCCGCGCTGCGCCCTGAGCATGTGCGGGATCTCGTACTTGATCGCGAGGAACACGCCTCGGGCGTTGGTGGCCTGGACGTCGTCCCACTCCTCGACGCTCATCTCATGGGGTAGCTTGCCGGCACCGATGCCGGCGTTGTTGAAGGCCACGTCGATGCCGCCGTAGCGGCTCGCGACCCGGTCCACGAAACTCTGCACCTGGGCCGCTGTTCGGACATCGGCCTGGATGTACGTGGCTTCGCCGCCCGCCTCCCGGATCTCCGCTTCCACCTGGCGCCCCAAGTCAGCCCGCCTGCCGCAGAATCCGACATGGGCACCCTCCCCGGCGAACGCCTTCGCCGCCGCCCGGCCGATACCCGATGTGGCACCCGTGATGAGCACCGACTTCCCCTGGAAGCGGCCGGCCTTGGTGCGGGGCCTGGACTGGACGCCGACCGCACGGGCGGTGGTGTCGAAGGCCGCGCCCGCCAGGCCCAGGGCGGCAGCACCGGCGAGGAGGGACCGCCGCCCCGTGACCGCGGCATTCGCCCGCGAGTCGGTACCCGTCTCCGTGTTCGCATTCGTCTCCATGCCGAGCACACTGGCAGCCCGCCCCGGGCCCGCGGCTCCCCCCTCGGGCCGGACCTCGCGGCCGGTGGGAGGAGGTCCCCTCCTCCCACGGCAGGACCCCGGGAGCCCCAGCGCCCGCCTATCGTGGGCCGGGTGAACCGATCTTGGATCGAGCTTGTCTTCGACGGGAGATTCGCCGCGGTACGGGTCCTGGCGCTCGCCGGCCTGCTGATGGGCGACTTGCTGCTGCTGCAGCGGCCGTCCGGAGCGCAGGACCGGGGCCTTGCCGCAGCCGGGTTCGTGCTGTGCCTGGCCGCGGGCAGGTGGGCGTTCGGCGCGCTCCTGGCGCAGTCGGTCCTGCTCGTCGTCGCCCACGCGCTGGACGCGGGCACCGTTGCGTCGTTGAAGGTGCTGGCCGCCGTGACCCTCTTCGAGCTGGCGGTCCGCCGGCCCGGGCGCCACCCGGCCCTCGGGGCGGCGGCCCTGGCGCTCGCCGTCGCCGTGAACCGCCTCGCGGACCTGCCCGGCGACCTTCTCCCGGTGCTCTACAAGACGGGCGTCGTCGCAGGCCTGCCACTGCTCCTGGGCGCGTACGTACGCGTGACCCGCGACGCCGCGGTGCACGCCCGTCAGCGCGCGGAACAGCAGGAACTCCGCGCCGAACAACAGCTGCTGACCGCCCGCGCGGCGGAGCGCACCACCATCGCGCGCGAGTTGCACGACCTCGTGGCCCACCACGTCTCCTCCATGGTGCTGCGCGTCGGTGTCGCCCGGCACGTCGTCGCCGCCACCAGCACCACGGACCCGCGGATCACCGAAGTCCTCGACGACCTGCACTCCAGCGCGGGCGCCGCACTGACCGACCTGCGGCGCCTGGTGGCCGTCCTGCGCGCCCCGGACCGCACCGGCCCCGACACCGGCTCCCTGGTCTCGCCCGGCGCACTGGCGGCGGCACTGGAGTCGGTGGTGGAACACGGCCGCCGGACCGGCCTGGCGGTAACCGCTTCCGTGGATCCCCGGGTCGCGGGGCTCGACGCGGTGCGTGGCCTCGCGGTCCTCCGCCTGGCCCAGGAGGGCCTGGCCAACGCCGCCAAGCACGGCGGGCCCGGCGCACGCGCCGAGCTGGCCGTGCGGGTGGCCGGGGACACCGTCCACGTGACGATCCACGACGACGGGGCCGGCCGAACCCGGCCACCGGCCCCGGGCCCGTCCGGACACGGCCTGATCGGCATGCGCGAACGCGTGGACCTGCTCGGCGGCCGACTGGATGCCGGCCCCACCGCCCGGGGCTGGCGCCTCACGGCCGAACTGCCCTCCCTCGCACCCGACATGGAGCCCCAGCTGTGATCCGCATCCTCGTCGTCGACGACCAGCAGCTCGTCCGCATGGGGCTGCGCATGCTCTTCGAGCAGGCTCCGGGGATCGAGATCCAGGGCGAGGCGGACAACGGTGCGGAAGCGGTACGACTGGCCGAACGCCTCGCCCCCGATGTCGTCCTCATGGACCTGAGAATGCCCGGCATGGACGGCATCACGGCCACCCGTCGCATCCTGGCGGCGCGCCCCGCCACCCGGGTCGTCGCCCTCACCACGTTCGACGACGACGACCACCTGTATCCGGTGCTCGCGGCCGGCGCCTGCGGTTTCCTCGTCAAGGACACCCCGCCGGCCGAACTCCTGGACGCCGTGCACCGGGCCGCCAACGGGGAGGCCCCCTTCAGCCGGGACATCCTCGACCGCCTCGTCGCCCAGGCCCTGCGCGCCCGTTCCTCCTCCGACGCCCCCACCGACCTCCCGGTGCCGGCCGTCACCCCGCGCGAGCGCGAGGTGCTCGGCCTGCTCGGCGTGGGCCTGTCCAACAAGGAGATCGCCGACCGGCTGCATCTCGGGGTCACCACGGTGAAGACGCACGTCGCGAGCCTGATGGCGAAGACGGGCCGGGACAACCGCATCCGTCTCGCCGTACTCGCCGTCCTCACCGGCGTCACTCCGGACTGACCCGCGGCCCGCTCCGGGAGAGCCGGACCGGTCAGCCGGGGTTCGCGCTGCGGAACGCGTGCCGGTAGCTGTTGGGCGGGACGCCGACGATCCGCTTGAACTGGCGGCGCAGCGTGGTGGCCGTCCCCATCCCGGTGGCGAGCGCCACCGCCTCGATGCTCTCGTCGGTGGCCTCCAGCAACTCCTGGGCGCGGCGCACGCGCTGGTTCAGCAGCCACTGGAGCGGCGTCTGCCCGAGCACCGCGCGGAACTGCCGGCCGAGGTGGCGCGGGCTGGTGTTCGCCTTCCGCGCCATGTCGGTCACCGTCAGCGGCCGGTCCAGCCGCTGCTGGGCCCAGGCGAGCACGTTGGACAGCACGTGGTCGCCCGTCGCCTGCACCGGCGTCGCCACGAACTGGGCCTGGCCGCCCGGCCGGTGGGGCGACATGACGAGGCGGCGGGCGACGGAGTTGGCGATGCCCGCGCCGTGGTCGAGGTGGATCAGATGCAGACAGAGGTCCACGGCGGCGGCCTTGCCCGCGGAGGTGAGCACGCTGCCGTTGTCCGTGTAGAGCACGTCCGGGTCGACCACGGCCAGCGGGTGACGTGCGCTCAACTCCCCGGTGTGGGCCCAGTGGGTGGTGGCCCGCCGGCCGTCCAGCAGGCCCGCCGCGCCGAGCACGAACGCCCCGGTGCAGAGCGAGGCGATCCGGGCGCCCGCCCGGTGGGCCGCGCGCACGGCCTCGACCAGCTCCGCCGGCAGCGGTTCGTCGATGTCGGCGCACGCGGGCACGATCACCGTGTCGGCCTCCACCAGGCGGTCCAGCCCGTGGTCCGGCTCGACCGTGAACGGGCCGACCCGCACCGGCCCCGGCCCGCAGAGCAGCACGTCGTACCAGCCGTCCGTGGCCTCGCGCGGGGGATTGCCGAAGATCTCGTAGGCCACCGCCAGTTCGAAGTGGAGCAGGTGACCGGCGGTCGGCAGCGCGACAGTGGGCATGTCCGAAAGTGTACGGGTGTTGTCGTTCCGGACCATCACGCCCCGGCACCGGCTTCGAGAAGACTTGTCCTCAACAGGACGACGAGAACGGGGAAGCAACGATGAGCACGACGGCTGCAGTGGTGGTTTACGGAGCAACGGGGCACACCGGGCGCTTCGTCGTCGCGGAGCTGCGCAGGCGCGGCTACACCACGATCGTCTCCGGCCGCAACGCGGCCCAGCTGGAGGCGCTGGCGGCCGAGTGGCCCGGCGTGGAGCCCCGGCCAGCCACCGTGGACGACCCGGCCTCGCTGGACCGCGCCCTCGCCGGCGCGGCGGCCGTCGTCAACGCCGCCGGACCGTTCGCGGTGACGGGCGGCCCGGTCGTCGAGGCCGCCCTGCGCGCGGGGATCCCGTACATCGACGTCGCGGCGGAGATCGAGGCGAACGTCACGATGTTCGCCGACTACGCGGACGCGGCCCGCGAGGCCGGCGTCCCGGTGGTCCCGGCGATGGCCTTCTACGGGGGCCTGGGCGACCTGCTGGCGACCGCGGTGATGGGCGAGTGGACGTCCGCGGACGCCGTGCACGTCGCCTACGGGCTGGACAGCTGGCACCCCACGCCCGGCACCCGGGAGGCCGGGCAGGTGTCGCACGATCGCCGCGCGGGCCGTCGGGTGAGGTTCGCGGACGGCGCGCTGCAGTACCACGACGACAAGCCGTGGCAGCAGGAGTGGCCCTTCCCCGCACCGCTGGGCCGGCGCACGGTGATCGGGGAGTTCACGATGGCCGACGTCGTGACCCTGCCCAGCCACCTGGCCGTGCCCGAGGTCCGCACCTACATGACCGTCGAGGCCGCGGGGGACCTGGCCGGGGCGGACACGCCGGCGCCCGAGCCGGTCGACGACCTGGGGCGATCGGACCAGACCTTCCTGGTCGACGTCCTGGTCGCCGCCGGTGGCGTCGAGCGCCGCGCCACGGCCACGGGCCAGGACATCTACGCCATCACCGCCCCGCTGGCGGTGGAGGCCGTCGACCGCGTCCTGACCGGACGGACGCGCACCACGGGCGTCGCCTCGGCCGGCGCGATGTTCGACGCGGCGGACTTCCTGCGGGCGCTGGGCCCGTACCTGTCGGTCGAGCTCTCGCACTGACGCCGCCGGACGGACGCCGCCGGACGGACCCGGCCGTACTGACGCTGCCGGACTGATCCCGGCGGGGCGGCCCCGGCCGCACTGACCCCGGCGGTCGGCCCGCGGGGCCTCAGCCCGGGGTGGTGTCCGAGGCCGCGGCCCGGGGAGCCGGCTCCGGGCGGCGCGGGTCCTGCGGGTCGTAGCGCAGGGCGAGGAGCTCTCCCCGGCGCGGTACGTCGTAGACGGGGAACGTCTCGGTGAACGACTCGGTGTACTCCGGGCCGCCGGCCGTGGTGTAGCGAACGGTGACGACCAGTTCGGGGCAGTCGTTGAGGACGACGCCGGTGCCCCGGAGGTCCAGGACGGTGCCGACCACCGTCACCCCGTACCGCTCCAGACGGTGGGCGCGCTCGGCCCGCTCCCGCTCCCCGGCGAGGATCCTCCGGCGCCGGCGGGCCTCCGCCGGCGCCGACCAGGCGGCGATCACCGCGACCAGGGCGGCCGGTCCGAGCAGCCATCCACTCGTGCTGTCGGCGCCCAGGGCGATGCCGACCAGCAGGCAGACCACGCCGAGCAGGGTGCCCGCACCGATCGGGAGGTCGGAGGACGCCGAGGAGGAGCCGTCGGCGGCCAGCACGAAGGCGGTGCCCACCAGGAGGACCATGCCCAGGATCGTGCCGAGGGGGACGGAAAGGCCCGCCCAGAGGTCGGCCGATTCGCAGGCCCGCTGCTCGCCGTCGCCGCAACCGCCGACCGCGCTCAGCCGCGCCGCACCCCGGCCGACCAGCCAGCCGTCCGCCGTCAGCAGCACCGAGCAGAGCAGCAGCCCCAACAGCCGCGCCACTCCGGGCCGTCGCGGCTCGGGCCGGGCATCCTGCGTGGTCTCCCTGGTCACGCGCGGATGCTATCGACGATCCCGCCCTCCTGGTCTGGACCACTGCGTGGACAACGGATGAACAACGCGAGCACCCCTTGCCCAGGACCTCGCGGCCGGCCACGCCTCCCGAGCGCGTCGACACCGTCGGCGACGAGGGCGAACACCCGCCGGGGCGCACGCCTACCCTCTCGCCCCACTGGTGTGGATCAACCCCGCGGGGAGGAGGACGGTCGGCCCCCGCAGCGAGCGCCCGGCGCTTCACGTCGATCACCACCGTACGGTTACCGTAGCGTCGGGCAAAGGTGACTGACCTTTCGTCATCACGCTGTCGGTGGCCCCCGTTAACCTGCGGCGGAGAGTCGAACGGGCGAGATACGGGGAGGTCCTGGGCATGGGTGGCAGTGAGTGGGCGGGGACGGGGCCGTACCGGTCCGATCCGGCGGCGGCGCTGAGACAGGCCCAGGAGGAGGAGCTGGCGAAGGACGACCACGGGTTCCCCGGCCGGGACATCGCCGAGCTGTGGGGGGACGCCGACTGGCGGGAGTTCATCCTCACCGGCGGCACGTGCACGGTGCTCGACTTCTACGCCGCCCTCGACGCCGGGGCCGACGACGACCTCGCCATGGTGCGTCCGCTGACCGACCACGAGGTGCGCCGCTGGGCGCCCGACGGGCGGCCGACACGCGCCCGCTGGGAAGAGGCGCTCGGCACCGCGGCCCTGCCCTTCCCCGGCCGGGGCATCGGCCACTGCACCACCCTGTACCGCGACGGCGAACCGGTCGAGATCGGCTACTGGGGCTGCACGGCCGACTAGCCGGCCGCCTGCCGAGGGTGCGCGCTCCGCCCCGGGGTTCGGCGGCGGGGAGCGGAAACCGGGCTTGCGTCGGGCTCCGCTCATGGGCCGGCCGGGGTGCTCGGGGCGGCGGGGAGCGGGGGCAGGTCGGCGGGCCGCACGGTGAGGTCACCCGTGACGACCGGGGCGAACGGGGCGGGTGCCATGCAGGTGCCGACCCGGCCCTCGACCGCCTGACCGGTGGCGTCGGTGTCCAGGTTCGCCACGCCCCAGGAGAACCCCACGCGGTCGGGGTGCTCGGGCGAGCCGCCGTCGAGGACGCTGAAGCCCAACCGTTTGCCGACGGTGTCGGCGGCCTCCGGATCGGCCCGGGTGACGACGGCGCTGAACGAGGCCGCCCGGTCACCGGTCAGCAGGCAGTCCACCGCGGCCTCGGACGTCACCGTACGGTCCAACGCCGTGACGTGGTGCGAGATCCGGACCGTGCCACGCGCGTCCGAGGGCAGCCCCTGCGGCGCCCCCGTCGCAGGACGGCTGAACGGCACCGAGTCCACCTCGAAGGTGAAGCGTATGTCGTCGTCGGGAGCGTAGGCGTAACCGATCCGCACCGACCCGCCCACCGCCGCCGGCGCCACGGCCCCCGATGAGGGGGAGGCCGACGGGCCGGCCGTGACCGCTGCCGGTGACACGCCCCCGGCAGCGGTGACCGGCGAGGAGGACGCGCAACCGCCCACGGCGGCAAGAAGCGTGCCGAGGGCGATCGCCCCGGTCGTCGCCCGCACCCGGGCGGTGTTGATGATGACGGACATGCCGAACTCCCTCGTCTGGCGCGCCTACCGGCCCGTGGCCGGGGCGTCTTCCTGCTGACGGGTCAAGCTTCCCGCCCGACCACAGGGCGGCACATGTGCCGTTCGACAGGTTCTGAACACCTGTCAGCGGTCTGGTACCCCTGCCGTTCGGCAGGGGTACCAGACCGCTGACAGGGCAGGCCGAGGAGCAGCGGCCCCCGGCCTGCCCACCGGGCCGCAGGTCCGGCCCACCTGCCCAAAAGGGGCGCAGGAGGCCCCCTGAGCCGACGTGACCGCGTCCACCAGGGCGTTCCGCCCGACATCGGGGCACTGCTCCGCGAACGGGGGCCCGCCGGGCCCCGGGTCCGAAGCCCGGAGCCCGGAGCCCGGAGCAACCGCCCGCCGGCCCGACAGCCCGACAGCCCGACTGCCCGCTGTACGGGGCCCGGTCGAGGCCAGCATCCTGCTGGAGCGCGCCGAGGACCTCGACCGGGTCGACCTCGCGCCGGTTGCCGAGGTGCTCGGCGGGGTCGACGACCACCTGACGGCGGGGCTTCACCCGTCCGCCGGGCACTGGAGCCCGACCCGGTATTCCTCGGCCCCACCCCGAGACCGCGCTCGGTCACTGCTGCGGCCCCGGCCCCACCGACGTCCCGCCGGAGGAGCCGCCGGTGAACTTCTCCGTCGGCACGTGGCAGTTGGGGGTCGCGGAGGGCGGCTGCCGATCTGCGACCCGCACGTCCTCGCGATCGTCTTCGACGGCCGACGACCCGTCCGGGTCCAGGACCTGGGCGAGGCCGCACCCCTCGGCGCAGCGGCCGGAGCCGCCCCCGGACACGACACCGACGGCGAACGCGGCACCACCGGGGCCCGGGGGCGGCGGTGAACCCGCTCGGGCCGCCGGCGCCCCGACGCTCACTCGGAGAGCGCGCTGATCCCGGCCTTCCCGGGGCCCGGCGGCCGGGAGGCTCCGGCGGTCCGGGGCCCGCGCCCGGCCGCCCTCCGGCCCCTACGCCTCGCCGGCGCGCAGCGGGTAGCGCGGGACGGAGCGGCGGCGGGCGATCCGCCAGCCGTCCTCGGTGCGGACGTAGACGTCGAAGTAGTCCCCGTTGTGGACGCTCCCGTCGGACTGGATCGCCAGGTAGCGGCTGCGGCCCCGGACGGTGCCGTCCGGCTCGGCGGTGAGCACGCTGTCCAGGGTGTGCTGGTCGGGAGACCGGTTGCCGAGGTCGCGGCTGAACACCCGGATCTTGTCCAGGCCGCTGAACACCGCGCCGGTGCGGGCGAGTTCCAGCACCCCGTCGGCGGCGAAGACCTCCCCCAGCGCCTTGGCGTCGGCGTTGTCGAAGGCGTGCGAGAAACGGGCGAGCAACTGGCGGATCTGCTCGGCGTCGGACGGGGACAGCTCGGTGGCCATACGGTCTCCTCGGCGGGGAAGGCGGGACGGGGGAGGTCCGGGTCGTTCGGGGGCACATGACCCGGCCGGTCGGCAACGCCGGCAACAGCGTCACCGTCAGCGACACGGCGACACCGTCAGCAACAGAGCGAGCTGGCGCACCGCCGCAGGTCGACGGCGCGCCGCGCCACCAACCTGAGGTCCGCGGCGATCCGCCCGGCCGTCCGCTGCGCCACGACGTCCTCCGCACCCCGCCCACCCGGGCCTCGACCATGGCTGCCTACGACATGACGCCGTGTCACCCGGCTCGCCCCCCGGCCGCCTCACCGCACCACCGGGCTGCCGGTGGGCCGGGCCGGCCCTGTGACCGGCGCGCTTTCGCCGTCCCCGAGTCTAGGAACGCGAAGACGATCAATCAACGGCCGGACGAGCGATTCAACGGCTGTGCAGCCTCCCGCAACCGCGCGCCACAGGGTCGCAACACCCCGGCCACAATGGCCCGGTGAGGCCACACCCCGGCCACACCCCGACCGCGGCCCCTCACGCCCTCCGCACCCACCGACCGGCCCCGACGGCCCAACCACCCTGGCCCGACCGACCCGACCGTCGCCTCCAACGGCCGACCAGCCCGGGCCAACGACCCGACCCGGTCGGCCGTCGTCACCGCCGATCGGGCTCAGCAGGCGCAGGAGATCCCGGACCGCGGGGCGGTCAGGTCGTCCACCGGCCGCTGCTCGGTGCCGTGGTCGGTGTCGTAGGCGAAGCCCTCACGGACCCAGTACTCGAAGCCGCCGAGCATCTCCTTGACCGGGTGGCCGAGCCGGGCGAACGCGAGGGCGGCGCGGGTGGCGCCGTTGCAGCCGGGGCCCCAGCAGTAGGTGACGACCGTGGCCGAGGGGTCGATCAACAGCGGTGCCAGCTCGGCGATCCGCGCGGTGGGGATGTGCACCGCGCCCGGGATCCGGCCCTGTGCCCAGGCCACCTCGCTGCGGGAGTCGACCACCACCACGCCGGGGACGCCGGCGGCCAGGTCGGCGCGCACGTCCGAGACGTCGGCCTCGAAGGAGAGGCGGGTGAGGAAGTGCGCGGCGGCGACGGCCGGGTCGGCGGCGGGGATGCTGAGAACGGCGCTGGCGGTCATCGGGGTGCTCCTCGAACTCGTACCGGGGCCCGCCCTGTTCGGCGGTGGTTCGATCCTCGCCCGCCGGGGCCCGGGCCCGGAAGCGGCGTGATCGCCCACCTTCGTCAAGATACCGCCAGGCCGTGGGCGCCCAGCCGGGCGCGCAGCCCGCGCAGTTCGTGGCGGGCGAGGGCGGGCAGCGCGGTCGCGGCGTCGTCCAGCACCGGGGCGAGCAGGGCCACGGCGGTCTGCGGGTCGTGGGCGCACAGGTGGCAGTCGGCCATCCGGATGGTGAACAGCAGCCGGGTGGTGGGCAGTTGGTCCGGGGCCAGCAGGCGCAGCGCGGTGTCGGCGGCGTCCACGGCGCGCAGCGCGAGCCGGTGGTCCCCGACGGCGGCGGCCGCGTCGCGCAGCGCGGCGGCCGCCCCCGACTCGACCCGCAGCCGCATCGAGGCGATGGAGAGCCAGGGGGCGTCCGTCTCGTCGTGCTCGCCGATGTGGTCGAGGTGGAGCCGGGCGCGGGCGATGTGCCGGACCGTGGCGCGGACGTCGCCCGCCAGGGCGTGCGCCCGGGCCTGGCCGACCTGGGACATCGCGCCGGCCCAGTGCCGGCCGGGCGCGGCGCGGGCGATCTCGCGCGCGTAGCCGAGCGCGGCGGCCGGGTCGCCGTCGAGCCGGGCCAGGGTGCTCATGTCGCTCAGCGCGGCGACCTGGGTGGCCGGGTCGTCGGCCAGTTCGGCCCAGGTGAGCGCGCGGTCGAAGCAGGCCATCGCGGTGGCGTTGCGACCGTGCTGCATCCGCAGCCCGCCGGCGGCGTGCGCGTACTCGGCGGCGAGCCGGGCGAGCGGGCGGCGGGCCCGGGCGTCGGTGGTGCCGGCGAGCCGGCGCAGGATCACCCGCAGGGTCTCCTCGACGGCGGCGGTGCCCGGCCCGGCGGGTGCCTCGCCGGCCCGCAGGTGGGCGGCGAGCAGGCCGGTGAGGGCGTGCGCGGTGTCGGGGTCCAGGGGCCGCGCGGTGTCCGGGTCGGCGGCGCAGAACGCGGCGTGCAGGACGGCCAGTTCGCCGGCCTCGGGGACGGCGCAGCCGGCCGCGCCGTGCAGCGGGCAGAGCAGCCCGTAGTCGGGGAGCCGGCGGGGCGGTCCCCCGGCGGCGAGCGGCGGCAGGGCCGGTTCGGGGGTGACGGGGCCGCCGGGCAGCGGGGGGCGGGCCCAGCCGGCCGGGGCGGGCGGGGCCGGTGGGGCGGCCGGGGCGGGACGGTCCCACTCCCCCGCGTCCCCCTCCTCGGCCCGCAGGCAGGCGGTGCGCAGCTCGCCGCCGGCCTCCAGCAGGCCGTCCAGCCGCTCGGCGATCCGCAGGGTGGTCCGGCGGGCGCCGTGTTCGAGCTTGCTGACGGCGGTGTGGTCGTAGCCGATCTCGGCGCCGAGCTGGGCCTGGGTGAGGCCGGCCCGCCGGCGCCAGTGCCGCAGGCGGGCGCCGAAGGCCCGCCAGAGCGTGTCGGCCGGCGGCGGACCGTCCGGCGGTGCGTCGGCGTGGTTCCGGTACACGGGGCTGCCCTCCCGAGTCGGTTCCGGCGAGGCGGATCCGGCACATCGGCTCCGACGAATCGGCTCCGACGATCGGTTCCGGCACATCGGCTCCGTCGAATCGGTTCCGTCGGATCGGCTCCGGCGAGCCGGTTCCGGTTGCTCCGACGAACAGGACGGTACTGGACCGCGCGCGGTCCGTACATGAGGTGGTCTCAACCTCTTGGTCTCAACCTCTCCACAAAACCCGCAGCTTGACAGAACTTGCCAACCGCACGAATGCCGTGCCGGACCCGTTGACCGGGCCATGACGGCGTGTGAGGGTTCCGGCACCCGAGCGCGGACGCCCGCAGCGGCCGTCCCCCGATGCGGCCCCGCGGTGAGCGCCAGACAGGCACGTCGTCCGCGGTCGAGCACCCCCACGTTCGAGGAGCCTCGGAATGAAACGCAGATTACTGACGGCGGGAACCACCCTGACCGTCCTGGCCGGCATGCTCACCGCCACCGCGGTGGGGCAGGCCGCCGCCGAGCCCGGCCCGGCCGTCAGCGCGCCGCCGAGCGCGCTGGCCGCCGCCGTGTCCGCCGCCGACCAGGCGGCCGCAGCGGGCCTGGACGCCCTGGCCAAGGGCCCGGGCGAGACCTACGAGCGCCAGTCCGTCACCCCGTGGCTCGGCGGCCTCTACTCGGTCGCCTACGAGCGCAGTTACCGGGGCCTTCCGGTGGTCGGCGGCGACGCCGTCGTCCTGGCCGACGGCCAGGGCAAGGTCCGCGGCCTCCAGTCCGCGGCCACCGGGCCGGTCGGCGGGACGGCCGTCGCCCCGCTGGCGACCGCACCGCTGGTCAGCGCCGCCAACGCGGAGAAGACCGCGCGCACCAAGTTGGCCGCCGTGGACGGCGTCGACACCCGCCGGCTGGTGGTCAAGGTCCAGGACGGCACCGGGCGGCTCGCCTGGGAGACCGTGCTCAACGGCCGGACGTCCGAGGCCCCGAGCCGGCTGCACGTCTTCGTCGACGCCCGCAGCGGCGAGGTGATCGACAGCTACGACGACGTCAAGGCCGGTACCGCCAACAGCAAGTGGAACGGCCCGGCCCCGGTCACCATCAGCACCACCGCCTCGGGCAGCACGTACTCGCTGCGCGACCCGAACCGGTCCGGGCTGAGCTGTGCGGACTACAGCTCCGGCCAGGTGTTCTCCAAGTCGAGCGACTCCTGGGGCACCGGCAACCCGACCAGCAAGGAGACCGGCTGCGCCGACGTGATGTTCGCGGCGCAGAAGGAATGGGACATGCTCCGCGACTGGCTGGGTCGCAACGGCCACAACGGCAACGGCGGCAGCTGGCCGGTCAAGGTCGGCCTGAACGACGTCAACGCCTACTGGGACGGCTCCTCCGTCTCGATCGGCCACAACAACGCCAACGAGTGGATCGCCGCGATCGACGTGGTCGGCCACGAGTTCGGCCACGGCATCGACCAGTACACGCCCGGCGGCGCCAACAACGAGAACGGCCTCGGCGAGGGCACCGGCGACATCTTCGGCGCGCTGACCGAGGCGTACGCCAACGAGCCGTCCCCGTACGACAACCCCGACTACACCGTCGGCGAGATGATCAACCTGGTCGGCAACGGGCCGATCCGCAACATGTACAACCCCTCGCTGGTGGGCAACAACCCCAACTGCTACTCCTCATCGATCCCGAGCACCGAGGTGCACGCCGCGGCGGGTCCGCTGAACCACTGGTTCTACCTTCTCGCCGAGGGCTCCAACCCGGGCGGCGGCAAGCCCACCAGCCCGACCTGCAACAGCTCCTCGGTGACCGGCGTCGGCATCAAGGACGCCGGGCGGATCTTCTACGGCGGCATGTTGCTCAAGACCAGCGGCATGACCTACAAGAAGTACCGGGTCTCCACCCTGACCGCGGCCAAGAACCTGGACCCGACCTGCGGCCTGTACACCCGCACCAAGGCGGCCTGGGACGCGATCAGCGTCACCACCCAGAGCGGTGAGCCCACCTGCACGCCGAGCGGGAACAACGACTACTCGCTGGCCCTCAACCCGGCGTCCGGCTCCGTCCAGCCCGGCGCCTCGACCACCGCCGTGGTGAGCACCGCCGTCACCTCGGGCACCGCGCAGACCGTCAACCTGGCCGTCTCCGGCGCCCCGGCCGGCGTGTCCGTCTCGGTCAGCCCGACCTCGGTGCAGGCCGGTTCGTCCGCGACGCTGACCGCCTCGGCCTCCTCCTCCGCCACCCCCGGCACCTACGTCATCACGGTGACCGGCACCGGCTCCGCCACGCACACCGCGCAGTACACGCTGACCGTCGGCGGCGGCAACCCCAACCCCGGGGTGCCCGACGTCAGCGTCGCCAACGTGCAGGCGCACCTGGCCCAGCTGAACACCATAGCCTCGCAGAGCGGCGGCAACCGGCGGGCCGGCTCGGCCGGCCACAGCCAGTCGCTCGCCTACATCAAGGGCAAGCTGCAGGCCGCCGGCTTCACCGTCAGCGAGCAGACCTGCTCCTCCTGCACCTACAGCTCCAACAACCTGATCGCGGACTGGCCGGGCGGCCCGACCGACCAGGTCACCATGTTCGGCGCGCACCTGGACAGCGTCGCCGCCGGTCCGGGCATCAACGACAACGGCTCGGGCTCCGCCGTCCTGCTGGAGAACGCGCTGACGCTCGCCCAGCAGAACCCCACCCTGACCCGGCACGTCCGGTTCGCCTGGTGGACGGGTGAGGAGCAGGGCCTGCAGGGCTCGCAGTACTACGTCAACCAGCTGAGCTCCACCCAGCGCAGCGCCATCAAGGGCTACTACAACTTCGACATGGTCGGCTCGCCCAACGCCGGCTACTTCATCAACAACATCAACTCCGCCGCCTCCGCCCCGATGAAGGCCTACTGGGACTCCCTGGGCGTCCAGCCCGAGGAGAACGTCGAGGGCCAGGGCCGCTCCGACGACTACTCCTTCCAGCAGGGCGGCATCCCCACCTCCGGCTACGCGGCCGGCGCCAGCGCCGTCAAGACCCCGGCCCAGGCCACCAAGTGGGGCGGCACCGCCAACCGGGCGTACGACTCCTGCTACCACCAGGCGTGCGACACCACGAGCAACATCAACGCCACCGCCCTGGACCGCAGCGCCGACGGCGTCGCGTACACCCTGTGGAAGACCTCGGTCGGCAGCGGTCCCATCCCGACCAACGACTTCTCGGTCGCGGTGAACCCGGCCACCGCCACCACCACGCCGGGCGGCTCGGCCAGTGCCACCGTCTCCACGGCCACCACGTCCGGCTCGGCCCAGACGGTGAACCTCTCCGTCTCGGGCGCCCCGGCCGGCGTCACGGCCACCGTCAGCCCGTCCTCGGTGCAGTCCGGCTCCTCCGCGACGCTCTCCCTCGCGGTCGGCTCCGGCACCGCGGCCGGCACCTACACCATCACCGTGACCGGCACCGGCTCGGTCAGCCACAGCACGACCTTCTCGCTGGTGGTCGGCACCGACCCGGGCAACCCGGGCGGCACCTGGACGCCGGGCACCACCTACCAGGCCGGTGACGTGGTCACCTGGAACGGCGTCAGCTACCGCTGCATCCAGGGCCACACCGCTCAGGTCGGCTGGGAGCCCAACATCGTCCCGGCCCTCTGGCAGCAGATCTGACCTGATCCGGAGGTCCACCGGGCCGGGCCGGGCCGCGGTTCGTCGAGGGGGACGAGCCGCGGCCCGGCCTTCTGTGCGGCGGGGGTCGCCGGGGGCACGACGGGGTGCGACCCCGGTCGGCCGCCGGTCCGGACGGCGGCATCGGCCGCGCGGACCGGCACCCCGCCGTCGTTGCGGGCCCCGGCGGTGCGGCCGGGGCCCGCAGCACGTCCCGGCCGGCCGACGGCCGAGGAGCGGGACGGAGCGGGACGGAGCGGGGCGGAGCGGCCCGCGGTAGTAGTGCGCTGACGTACAGTCAGCCGGGCGAGGAGCCGAGCGCCCCCGCCCAGCAGTCGACCGCGCCGGCAGAGGAGAAACGCCGTGGCCACCGAAGCCCACCCCGCCCCCGTCCCGCCGCCCGCCGACGGGGCCGCCCGGCCCGTCCCCGAGCTGCCGGCCGGGGCCGTCGCGCAGTGGCGGGCCGAGCGGACCGACCTGATCGAGCTGCTCACCGTGGCGCGGCAACGGCTGGGCGGCGTCGCGGCGTTCCGGCTCGGGCCGGAACCGACCGTCCTGGTCACCGACCCGGACGCGGTGCAGCACGTGCTGGGGCGGCACCCGGACCGCTACGTCAAGCGCTCCCACCGGGCCCGGATGCTGGCGGGCGAGGGTGTCCTGTCCGCCACCGGCGAGGCCTGGAAGCGCCAACGGCGTCTGCTGCAGTCCCAGTTCACCGGCACCGGGATGCGCCGCTACGAGCAGCGGATCGCCGAGGCGGCCCGCCGCGCCGCCGACCGCTGGGCCGGCTACGCCCGCACCGGCGAGCAGCTGGACGTCGGCGAGGAGATGCGGCACTTCGCCCTCGACACCGTCTGGCGCGCCCTCACCGGCCGCCCGCTGGACGACCGGACCGACCGCGAACTCGCCTCGGTGGCCCGGGTGGTCGCCGCGCTGCCGACCCTGCCCGCCGACGGCGCGGACGCCCGGGAGGCGGTCGCCGACGACCTGGCCCGGATCGACGCCGTCGCGCACGCCGCGATCGACGCCGCCCGCCGCGACCCGGCGGGGGACGGCCTGCTGCGGGTGCTGATCGATGCCGCCGACGAGCACCCCGAGTACACCGACCGGCTGATCCGGGACGAGCTGGTGACCCTGCTGGTCGCCGGGCACGAGACCACCGCGACCACGCTGACCTGGCTCTTCCTCCTGCTGGACGGCCATCCCGAGGCCCGCGCATGGGCCCTGGCGGCCGGCCCCGAGGGCTCGGCCGAGCGGCGCGGGGCGGTGCAGGCGCTGGTGAGCGAGACGCTGCGGCTGTACCCGTCCGCCTGGATCCTGCCCCGGCACGCGCTGGAGGCGGACACCCTCGCGGGCCACCGCGTCGAGGCCGGCACCGATCTGCTGGTCTGCCCCTATCTGACGCACCGCGACCCGCAGTGGTGGCCCGATCCCGAGCGCTTCGACCCGGCCCGGTTCACCTCTCCCGGCCGCAAGCCCGCCCACCTGGGCGCCTACTACCCGTTCGGGCTCGGCGCCCGCGCCTGCCTCGGCACCCAGTTCGCCCTGCGGGAGACCACCGCCCTGCTCGAACTCCTCCTCCCGGCGTACTCGCCCCGCTTCCTGAGCACCCCCGCCGGCTCCGCCTACAGCATCACCGTCCGGCCCGACGGCCCCACCCCGGCCACGCTCGCGGGAGCGTGACCGGGGCGGGGCCTGCCGGACCTCCGGGGGCCGCCGTGGCGCCCCGGGGGGCCGGCTCAGGGGAAGGCGACCACGGTGGACGGGGTGGTGGCGGTGCCCGAGGTCGCGCCGCCGGTGCCGTTGATCACGTGCTCGTACTGGCCGTTGCCGCCCAGCGAGACCACCAGCAGGTCGTGGAACCGCACCCCCGGCCGCACCGGGGCCTCGAAACCGTGGTCCATCCGGATGGTCGGGTCCACGTTGAAGTAGCAGTAGCTGCCGAGGCCCCACCCTTCGTGGGCGGTCACGCCGTCGTCGACCTTGTAGGCGGCGTAGCCCTTGGTCGCGCCGTTCTGCACGGCGGCCTGGTTCGGCGCGTCGTACGCCTTCTCGTTCTGGAAGAAGATCGTCCGGCCGCGCTCGCCGGACCACTCGACGTCGTACTTCTTGAAGTGCTCGACGAACAGGCCGGTGGCGAGCACGTCGTCGCCGCGCACCAGCAGGCCGTAGTCGGCGGGGTTGGTGGTCCAGCCGACGCCGGCGCCGTGGTCCGCGCGCCAGATCCAGCTGTGGTCGACGATCACGTCGTCGCTGTTGACCACGATGCCGGCGGTGGCGGAGCCGGGGCCGGCGCCGCCGACGCGGATGAACACGTCCTGCAGGGTGGTCGGGTCCGCGGCGTGGTCGGCGGCGGCGTTGTCCGGGCCGATCTGCACCAGGACGGGCGAGTTGACCGGTCCGGCGTCGACCAGCAGGCCGGCCAGCCGTACACCGTCGACGTCGGCCACCTTGATCGCCGTCACCCCGTTGTCCGGGACGACGGTCGCCAGGCCGAGGCCGAGCACCACGGTGTCGGGCCGGTTGACCTCGATCGGCCGGTCGACGTGGTAGACGCCGGGGGTGAACAGCAGATCGAGCCCCTGGGCCAGCGCCGCGTTGATGGTCGCCGCGGTGGCACCCGGCTTGACCACGTAGAACTGGCTGAGCGGCCGCGAACTCCCCTGCGGGGTGCCGTCCCAGGAGACGCCGCGGGCGTCGGTCCGCTTGGCCGGGACGAACACCTTGTAGTCGTTGCCGTCCAGGTAGAGGAACGGCTTCTCGCGCGAGACCGGCGTGCTGTCCAGGGTGGTGTAGGGCGGGTTGGGGAAGCCCTGCGCCGGTGCGCCCTGGACGCCGGAGAAGACCTGGTTCCAGACGCCGTTGGAGAAGCCGCCGATCGCGCTGTCCCGGGTGTACCACTGCTGCTGGGAGTAGTTGCCGACGGCGCCGTCGATCCGGCTGTCCGCGATGTAGCCGCCGCTGGCCCAGCCGTAGCCGTCGGGCGCCAGGTTGAGACCGCCCTTGACGTGCATCCGGCGGAACGGCGCGGCCTGGGCGACGGCCCAGCGGTCGGTGCCGTTGACCGGGTTGAGCGCGAGGTTCTCGGCGGAGCGCCAGAAGTTCTGCGTCGCATTGCCGTTGAACCAGCCGGCGTCCACGGTGACGTCGCCGTTGATCGTGGTGTCGTCCGGCTTCAGGCCGAGCCCGGCGATCGAGGTGTAGAAACCGAGTTGGGCGTTGAGGTTCTGGTAGGTGCCCGGCTTGAAGAGCAGCGCGTAGCGCTCGCTGCCGAACTGGTTGGACTCCTGCTGGGCGAAGACCGCGTCGACCTTGGCCTGGATGCCGGGGGTGGCGGGGTCGAAGACCAGGACGTTGGGGCCCAGGTCACCGCCGCCCTGCACCGGCGGCACGGTGGGCCCGTCGGTGGTGTTCACCTGGAACTCCCAGAGCGAGTAGCCCCAGGCGGTGCCCCGGGCCTGCCCGTTCATCCGGACGTAGCGGCCGCTGCCGGCGACGGCGAGCGTCTCGGTACCACCGGCACCGTTGGCGGTGGCGTACAGCGTGCGCCAGCTCGACCCGTCGTCCGAGGTCTGGATCTGGTACGAACGCCCGTACGCGGCCTCCCAGTTCAGCACCACCCGGCAGAGCTGCCGGACGGCGCCGAGGTCGACCTGGAGCCACTGCGGGTCGCTCGCCGCCGAGGACCAGCGGGTGCCGGTGGAGCCGTCCACGGCGTTGCCGGCCGCCGTGCCGGCGTTCTCCGTGGAGGAGGCGGTGGCGGGCCGGCCCTGTGCGGCGTCGGCGGTGCCGCAGTCGGCGCCGCCGGGCGTGAAGCTCCCGTAGACCTGGAACTCCCAGAGCGAGTAGCCGTATCCCGTGCCCCGGGCCAGCCCGTTCATCCGGACGTAGCGGCCGCTGCCGGCGACGGCGAGCGTCTCGGTGCCACCGGCACCGTTGGCGGTGCTGTAGAGCGTGCGCCAGCTCGACCCGTCGTCCGAGGTCTGGATCTGGTACGAACGCCCGTACGCGGCCTCCCAGTTCAGCACCACCTTGGTGAGGGAGGCGGTGGCGCCGAGGTCGACCTGGAGCCACTGCTGGTCGCTCGCCGCGGACGACCAGCGGGTGCCGGTGGAGCCGTCGACGGCGTAGCCGGCCGGGGTGGCGCCGTTCTCGGTGGACGAGGCGGTGACCGCCCGGCCCTGGGAGATCAGGGTGTCGGCGGCACGGGCGGCCGGCGCGGGCAGCGCCAGGACGGCGCCCGAGAGCAGCGCCAGGCCGACCAGTGCGGCCGGGGCCCTGCGGGGGCGTGCTGAAGCGAGCCTCATGGGCTTCTCCTGCGGGTGGGGGTGGGTGGGGTGTGCGGGGGCGCACGCCGCTGCCCGCACCCGGTGCGGCGCAGGCACCGGGCGGTGGGGAACGACAGGGCGGCTCGGCGGTCGGCGGCGGGCCGACCGCGCTGGGGCGGGGTGCGACAGAGCGCCCCCGGCCCGCCGTCCGGGCTCGGGGAGTGCCCCCGACCGGGAGTCTCGGGGCTGCCGATCGGGGGTGTCAACCCTTCGCGCCGACTTTCCTCACACCGTGAACTAGCTTGTGCGGTAACGACTCAGCGCGATGCAGCAGGTCAGGCGGGGGTGGCCCGCACCTCCCGCGCCGAGGGTTCGGCACGGCGCGGGAACGCTCCCCCGGAGTCCAGGAAGTCGGTCAGCGGCAGCGTCGCCGCGCCGACGGTGACCGCCTCCGGCCCGAGCGTGCCGAGCACGATCGACGTCTGCTCCCGGGGGAAGCGCAACGCGTACTCGGTGGCCGCGGCGCGGATCGCGGGCAGCAGCCGGGGGCCCAGCAGCAGACCCGCCCAGCCACCGATCACGATCCGCTCGGGGTTGAACAGGTTGACCAGGTCCGCGATGGCCGCGCCGAGGTACTCCGCCGCCTCCGCCAGCAGGCCGGTGGCCGCCGGCTCGCCCACCTCGGCGGCGGCCAGCAGCGCGGCCAGTCCCGCCTTCTCGCCGTCGCCGGGCGGCGCCGCCCCCCAGCGCTCCACCAGCGCCTCGGCGCCGACGTACGCCTCCAGGCAGCCGCGCGCGCCGCACCGGCAGCGCCGGCCGCCGACGTGGACCTTGGTGTGCCCCCACTCCCCCGCGCTGCTGGTGGCCCCGCGGAAGCGGACGCCGTCGGCGATCACGCAGGCGCCGACCCCGGAGCCGAACAGGGCGATCACCGCGTGCCGGCTGCCTCGCCCCGCGCCGAACCACATCTCGGCCTGGCCGAGCGTCTTGGCGCCGTTGTCGACGAACAGCGGCAGGTCGGTACCGGCCCGCAGCAGCCGGCCGAGCGGGACGGCGTCCCAGCCGACGGTCTGGCTGTGCACGACGATCCCGAGGCCGTCCGGGGCCGGGTCGCCCTGGTCGACGATGCCCGGGACGCCGATCCCGACGCCGAGCACCGTGGCCGGGTCGGTGCCGGTGCGCTCCAGCACCTCGGCCAGCCCGGCCAGGATCAGCTCCACCACGTGGTCCACGTCGTGGCCGCAGTCGGAGAGCGGCCGGTCGCTGGCGGCCAGTTCGGTCCGGGCCAGGTCGAACAGGGCGACCCGCACCTGCGTCTCCCCGACGTCCACGCCGACCAGCCGGGCCCGCCCGGCGGCGACCTGGAGCAGGATCCTCGGGCGGCCGCCGTCCGACTCCACCGAGCCGCACTCCTCGATCAGGCCGTCGGCGAGCAGCTCGCCGGTCACGTTGCTGATCGAACCGGCACTGAGCCCGGTGATCGCACCGAGCTCCTGCCGGCTGAGCGGCCCGTCGAAATACAGCCGGCGCAGCAGCGCCGACCGGCTGCCCCTGCGCAGGTCACGCACCGTCGTCTTGCCTCGCACGGTCATGGCATCGTCCTCCTGATCCGAATCTATCGCTGTCCGAACCCTTGACGGAAGCTTTTCTCACACGTTAAATCACGGCCTGAAGTAAGCCGCGCATCACGGCACTTCACGTCGGAGCCCGCCCACCCCACCCGAGAGGGGCAATCGATCGTGCCCATCAGCCGAGCCGCTGCGGCCACCGCCCTGGTCGCCACCCTGGTCCTCACCGCCACCGCCTGCGGCGGCGGTTCCGCGTCCGGCGGCGGAGACAACAGCAGCCCCGGCACGCTCACCTACTGGGCCTCCAACCAGGGCACCAGTCTGGAGAACGACCGCCAGGTCCTGGAGCCGGAACTGAGAAAGTTCGAGCAGCAGACCGGTATCAAGGTCAAGCTGGAGGTCATCCCCTGGGCCGACCTGCTCAACCGGATCCTCGCCGCCACCAGCTCCGGCCAGGGCCCCGACGTGCTGAACATCGGCAACACCTGGTCCGCCTCGCTCCAGGCCACCGGCGCGCTGCTCCCGTTCGACGCGGCCGCCTTCACGAAGATCGGCGGCAAGGACCGCTTCCTGCCCGCCGCCCTCGCCTCGGCGGGCGCCGCCGGCCAGGACCCGGCCGCCGTCCCGCTCTACTCGATGGCCTACGGCCTGTACTACAACAAGAAGCTCTTCGCCGAGGCCGGCCTCGACAAGCCCCCGGCCACCTGGGAGGAGCTGGTCGCCGACGGGAAGAAGCTCACCACCGGCGGCCGCTACGGGCTCGCCCTGGAGGGCGGCAACGTCTCCGAGAACGTCCACCACGCCTTCGTGCTCGCCAAGCAGCAGGGCGCCGACTTCTTCGACGCCGCCGGCAAGCCGACCTTCGACGGCCCGGGCGCGGTCGCCGCCGTCAAGAGCTACGTCGGCCTGCTGGGCACCGAGAAGATCGCCGCCCCCGGCAACGCCGAGTACGCCAACAACCAGTCCGTCACCGACTTCGCCACCGGCAAGGCCGCCATGCTGATGTGGCAGGCGGCCGGCGCCAACCTGAAGTCGCACGGCATGAACCCCGAGGACTACGGCGTCGCCCCCGTCCCCGTCCCGGCCGGCGCCACCGGCGACCGCGCCACCACCTCGATGGTCGCCGGCATCAACCTGGCCGTCTTCAAGAACACCAGGAACACCGACGGCGCGCTCTCCTTCGTCAAGTTCATGACCGGTACCGAGGAGCAGACCCAGCTCAACCGGACGTACGGCTCGATCCCGCCGGTCAAGGACGCCCAGGCCGACCCGGCCTTCGCCACCCCCGAGCTCAAGGCCCTCACCGACGTCCTCGCCACGAGCGCGAAGCCGCTCCCGCAGGTCGCCGACGAGAGCCAGTTCGAGACCCTGATCGGCACCGCCGTGAAGAACCTGCTCGCGGCGGCCGCCGCCGGCAAGACCGTCACCGACGACGCCGTCAAGGCCGAACTCACCAAGGCCCAGCAGCAGATGCCGGCCAAGTGAGGTGATCCGCAAGCGCCTCCTCCCCCGTCGCAGCGCACTCCCCTACCTGCTGCTGCTCCCCGCCCTCGTCCTCGAACTGCTCATCCACCTGGTGCCGATGGTGGTCGGCATCGTGATGAGCTTCAAACAGCTCACCCAGTTCTTCCTCCGGGACTGGACCGCCGCCCCCTGGACCGGGTTCGCCAACTACCGCCTGGCGGTGGACTTCCACGCGCCGGTCGGCCGGGCCCTGCTGCACTCCTTCTGGGTCACCTGCGCGTTCACCGCCCTCGCCGTCGGCCTCTCCTGGCTGCTCGGCACCACCGCCGCGATCATGATGCAGGACACCTTCCGCGGCCGCGGCCTGCTGCGCGCCCTGTTCCTGCTCCCCTACGCACTGCCGGTCTACGCGGCCGTCATCACCTGGTCGTTCATGTTCCAGCGGGACACCGGCCTGATCAACCACCTGCTCCACGACCAGCTCCACCTCGTCGACGAGAAGCCGTTCTGGCTGCTCGGCGACAACAGCTTCGCCGCCCTGGTCACCGTCTCGGTCTGGCGCAGCTGGCCGTTCGCCTTCCTCACCCTCACCGCGGGCCTGCAGAACATCCCGCGCGAGCTCTACGAGGCGGCCGCCCTGGACGGCGCCGGCGTCCGGCAGCAGATCCGCCGGATCACCCTGCCCTCGCTGCGCCCGGTCAACCTGGTGCTCGTCCTGGTGCTGTTCCTCTGGACGTTCAACGACTTCAACACGCCGTACATCCTGTTCGGCCGGTCGGCGCCGGAGGCCGCGGACCTCGTCTCCGTCCACATCTACCAGTCCTCCTTCGTCACCTGGAACTTCGGCGCCGGCTCCGCGATGTCGGTGCTCCTGCTGCTCTTCCTGCTCCTGGTGACCTCCGGCTACCTGCTGCTCACCTCGCGCCGAAGGGATGCGCCATGATCCACCCGCCCGCGTCCTTCCGCCTGCTCCGCCGGATCTTCCTGACCGTGCTCGCGGTCTTCGCCGCCGCCCCCGTGCTGGTGATGCTGAGCAGCTCGCTGAAGCCGCTGCAGGACGTCCAGGGGCCGTTCCGGTGGATCCCCAGCACCGTCACCCTCCGGCCCTACCTGGACATCTGGCGCACCATCCCGCTCGGTCGCTACCTGGTCAACTCGCTGATCGTGGCCGGCGGCGCCACCCTGCTCTCGGTGCTGGTCGCGATCCTCGCCGCCTACGCGGTGAGCCGCTACCGCTTCCGCGGCCGCCGGCTGTTCACCGTCACCGTGCTCTCCACCCAGATGTTCCCCGGCATCCTGTTCCTGCTGCCGCTCTTCCTGATCTTCGTCAACGTCGGCAACGCGACCGGGGTGGCGCTGTACGGCAGCCGGGGCGGCCTGATCCTCACCTACCTCACCTTCTCGCTGCCGTTCTCGATCTGGATGCTGGTCGGCTACTTCGACTCCATCCCCCGCGACCTCGACGAGGCCGCCCTGGTGGACGGCTGCGGGCCGCTCCAGGCGCTGCTGCGGATCATCGTCCCGGCGGCGGTGCCCGGGATCGTGGCGGTCGCCGTCTACGCCTTCATGACCGCCTGGGGCGAGGTCCTCTTCGCCTCCGTCCTCACCAACGACGAGACCCGCACCCTGGCCGTGGGGCTGCGGGGCTACGCCACCCTCAACGACGTGTACTGGAACCAGGTGATGGCCGCCTCCCTGGTGGTGAGCGTGCCCGTCGTCGCCGGCTTCCTGCTGCTCCAGCGGTACCTGGTCGCCGGGCTCACCGCCGGAGCCGTCAAGTGACCCTCCCCGCGGCCGCTCCGGCCCAACCGATCGAAAGGCCCGCCGTGAACGACCTCAGCGCCCTCCCCGACGACTTCCTCTGGGGCGCGGCCACCGCCGCCTACCAGATCGAGGGGGCCGTGGACGCCGACGGCCGCGCACCCTCCATCTGGGACACCTTCTCGCACACCCCCGGCAAGGTGGCCGGCGGCGACACCGGCGACACCGCCTGCGACCACTACCGGCGCTGGCCCGAGGACGTCGCGCTGATGAAGCGCCTCGGCCTCGGCGCCTACCGGTTCTCGATCGCCTGGCCCCGGGTCGTCCCGCTCGCCGACGACCGGGTCAACCCCGCCGGCCTCGACTTCTACGACCGCCTCGTGGACGCCCTGCTGGCCGCCGGCATCACGCCCTTCCCCACCCTCTACCACTGGGACCTCCCGCAGGCCCAGCAGGACCGCGGCGGCTGGCCGGCCCGGGAGACCGCCGAGCGCTTCGCCGAGTACACCGCCGTCGTCGCCGCCCGGCTCGGCGACCGGGTCACCGACTGGGCCACCCTCAACGAACCGCTCTGCTCCGCCTGGATCGGCCACCTGGACGGCGCCATGGCCCCCGGCCTGACCGACCTCACCGCCGCCGTCCGCGCCTCCTACCACCTGCACCTCGCCCACGGCCTGGCCGTCCAGGTGCTGCGCGAGAGCGTCGCGGGGGCGCGGATCGGCATCGTCAACAACCTCAGCCCGGTGACCCCCGCCTCCGGCTCCGAGGCCGACCGGGCCGCCGCCGTCCGGGCCGACGGCCACATCAACCGCTGGTGGCTCGACCCCGTCCTCGGCCGCGGCTACCCCGAGGACATGCTGGACGCCTACGGCGTCGACCTGCCCGTGCACGACGGCGACCTCGACCTCATCGGGGCCCCGCTCGACTGGCTCGGCCTGAACTACTACTTCCGCCAGATCGTCGCCGACGACCCGACCGGCCCCGCCCCGCACTTCCGCCAGCTGCCCGGCCCGGGCCCCGAGCACACGGCCATGCCGTGGGAGGTGCACGCCCCCGGGCTGGAGGAGCTGCTGGTGCGCCTCACCCAGGAGTACGGCGTGCGGCGGATCTACGTCACCGAGAACGGCTCCGCCTACCGCGACACCGTCGCCCCCGACGGCACCGTCCACGACCCGGAGCGCACCGCCTACCTGGAGCAGCACCTGGCCGCCTGCGCCCGCGCCGCCGCCCGGGGCGCCGCGCCGGCCGGGTACTTCGCCTGGTCGCTGCTGGACAACTTCGAGTGGGCGTACGGCTACGACAAGCGCTTCGGCCTCGTCCACGTCGACTACGCCAGCCAGCGCCGGACGGTCAAGAGCAGCGGCCTGCGCTACGCCGAGCTGATCGCCGCCCACCGGGGCCGGTGAACCCGACACCCGAGGGGGCGCGGACCGGGTCGGTCCGCGCCCCCTCGGGTGCACCTGTCCGCGCAACGCCCCCGCCGTCGCCCCCGCCGTCGCCCCCTCCGTCGCCCCCTCCGTCGCCTCAGTGGCGCCGGCCGAGGTAGGCCGGGGTGACGGCCGAGATCAGGGCGGCGGCCACGGCCACCTGGAGCAGGTGCCGTATCCAGTCGACACCGTCCGTGTGCCGCACCCCGAGCGCGGAGGCGAGCACATTGCCGAGGAGTGCGCCCACCAGCCCCAGCAGCACCGTCAGCCAGAGCGGGACGGGCTGACGGCCCGGCAGCACCAGCTTGGCGAGCAGACCGACGACGAGTCCGACGACGAGCGCCCAGATCAGCGTCATGGGAACAACCTCCCGGTTGGCAGCGCTCCCGGCCGGTCGACCGGGACGCCCCCTCGCCTGCCCCGCCGCACCGGCTTCATGCCTGACCGCCGTTCGGGCTCCCGGGCGACCGGTGCGCCCGACCGCCCGTACGACCGCCCGCCCGCAGGTACCGGGGGGCTCAGCGAGCGGCGTCGCGCTCCACGGCCTGCCGGCGGAGCCGGTCCTGCGCGGCGACGTACCGCAGCATGAGGCGGGCGAACTCCAGGCGCTCGCCCTCGGTCCAGTCCCCGGTGACCTGCTCGAAGGCCGCGCGCTGGTGCCGGCGGAAGCGGCTCATCAGCTCGCGGCCCTCGGGGCTGAGGTGCAGGACGGTGCGGCGGCCGTCCTGCTGGGAGGCGGCGCGGACCAGGTAGCCGGCGGAGATGGAGTCGGACACCATCCGGCTGGCCACCGAGGGGTCCACCCCCAGGTGGTCCGCCACCGCGCCGACGGTGACCTCACGCGCGTCGCCCTGCTCGGCCTCCAGCACGATGTTGAGCACCAGGGTGCGGCTCAGGTCCTTCTGCGAGACCGGGTTCTCGACGTCCAGGAGCGAGGAGCGGCGCAGCTTCCCGAAGGCCGGGCCGACGGCGTTCAGCAGCTCATCGGCCGTTTGCGGCTCGTGCTTCGTCATGCCCGTCATCGTATCCGGATGACCTTTCGAAGACATGTGTTGACATGAAATTACATGCATGTGAGCATGCATATGTCTACAGCAATGAATGGAGCCCTCATGAAGATCCTCGTCACCGGCGCCCGCGGCAAGGTCGGCCGGGCCGTCATCGACCGCCTGCACGCCGCCGGCCACACCGTCCGCGCCGCCAGCGCCGCCCCCGCCGGGCTGACCGTCCCGGCCGGCGTCGAGGTCGCCGAACTCGCCCTCGACCGGCCGGAGACCTTCGCCGCCGCGCTCGACGGTGTCCGCCAGGTCTTCCTCTACCCGGAGCCCGCCGGCATCCACGAGCTGGTCGCGGCCGCCGAGGCCGCCGGCGTCGAGCACGTCGTCCTGCTCTCCTCCTCCTCGGTCCTCGGCGAGGACGCCGCGAACGACCCGCTCGCACGCCATAGCCTCCTGGTCGAGCAGGCCCTCGCCGCATCGGCGCTCACCTGCACCCTCCTGCGCCCGGACGCCTTCGCCAGCAACGCCCTCGGCTGGGCCCGGTTCATCGGCGGGTCGATGCCGGTCCGGCTCGCCTACCCGGACGCGCAGACCGCCCCGATCCACCCCGAGGACATCGCCGACATCGCCGTCGCCGCGCTGACGGGCCGGGGCCTCACCGGCAAGTCCCTCACGCTGACCGGCGCCGAGTCGCTCAGCTTCCGCGAGCAGCTCGCCGTCCTCGCCGACACCCTCGGCCGCGAGATCCCGGTCGAGCACATCACCCGCGCCGAGGCCGAGCAGGAGATGCGCCGCCACCTGCCCGCGCCGATGGTCACCTCGCTGCTCGACCTGTGGGAGGCGGCCGACCGCCACGGCCCCGCCGCCGTCGCCGACACCACCGAGACCCTGCTCGGCCGGCCCGCCCGCCCGTTCCGGCAGTGGGCCCGCGAGAACGCCGCCGCCTTCACCGCCGGGCACTGATCCGCCGGGCACCGACTCGCCGGGCACCGACCCGCCGGGCACCGGGACCTCGGCGCGGTTCGGCCCTGCGGCTACGGCGCGTCGGCCGGGTCGGCGGCGCTCACCGGTACGTCGGGGTGGCGGAACCAGGAGCCCTGGACGGCCCACTGGACCAGCATCAGCACTCCGCCCAGCACCAGCGCGCCGATGCCGATCACGGTCACGCCGCCGGTCTCCCCGATGAGCGGCAGATCGATCGAGGTCGAGCCGTAGTCGGGATCGGCGTAGACGTCGAAGGCGGCGTAGCAGAAGAAGTAGAGCAGCACCAGGCCGCCGAGCAACGGCACGAGCCCCTTGAAGACGAAGTCCTTGACGCTCCTGGTCAGCACCCGCCGGTAGTACCAGACGCAGGCGAACCCGGTCAGGCCGTAGTAGAAGGCGATGCCGAGCCCCACCGAGGCGATGGAGTCCGCCAGCACATTGCCGCTGATCGCGGTCAGCAGCACGTAGAAGGCGATGGAGGCCAGGCCCATGCCGACGGTGGACCAGGTCGGGGTGAGGTGGCGGGGGTGCACCCGGCCGAACGGGGCGGGGACGGCCTTGTGCGTGGCCATCGAGAAGGACGTCCGGGCGGTGGGCAGGATGGTGGTCTGGGTGGAGGCGGCGGCGGACGTCAGCACCATGAAGATCAGCAGCTTGCTGAGGAACCCGCCGAAGCCCGCGGTGCCGAAGACCGCGTCGCCGAGGCCGGACAGCACGTCCCCGGAGTTCTCCTCGTTGCCCAGGCCGATGCCCTCCGTGCCGATCCCCGCGAACGCCAGCGCCGAGGTGGACACCAGGGTGTAGATCAACAGCAGCAGCACGGTGGAGATGACGGCCGCGCGCCCCGGGGTGCGCTTCGCGTCGGCGGTCTCCTCGTTGACCGAGACGGCCGTGTCCCAGCCCCAGTAGATGAAGACCGCGGCGAGCATGCCGGCCGTGAAGGCCCCGGCCGAGGGGATGTCGAAGGGGTTGAACCAGGAGGCGCCGACGTGCGCCGCCGTGTCGGGCGCACCGCTGCCGTAGGCCTTGACCAGGGCGGTGATCGACAGCACGATCAGCATCACCACCTCGATCGACAGCAGCCAGCGCTGCAGGGCGGCGGAGATCTCGATGCCGACGTAGCAGATCGCCGTCATCACGATGATCCAGACCACCCCGGCGAACGACGTCCACAGCGTGCTCTCGGCGAACGAGTCCAGACCGATGAGCCGGAACCCGTACACGCCGGCGATCTGGGCCAGGTTCGCCATCACGATGATGTCGGCGACGATGATCCCCCAGCCGCCCATCCACCCCGTCCTCGGCCCGAACGCCCGGGCGGCCCAGGTGAAGGTCGTGCCGCAGTCGGGATCGGAGGCGTTGAGCTCCTTGTAGGCGTAGGCGATCATCAGCATCGGGATGAACGCCAGGATGGTGACGATCGGCGCCTGGAACCCCACGCCCACCACGATGATGCCGAGCGTGGCGGCGAGGCTGTAGGCGGGGGCCGTGGAGGCCAGCCCGATCGCGATCGAGGAGACCAGACCGAGCGCACCGGTCTTCAACCCCTTCTCGCCCGCACCCGAGCCGGTCGCCTGGGGCGCCACGCTCGGGGCCGGGCCGTCGGAGGAGTGCGGCATCGATCCCACCTCCTCCCCAGGACCGGCCCGAGATCGTCGGGCACAGTCACGGGGCCAAGACAAACCACCTTGAATCGACCATACTGCCGCCGCCCCTCCGCGGCTCGCTGCGCCGACGGCCAGCCCAACCGGCGGAGCCCACGCAGTCGCGGACCTCCCTGTCGCAGGGCCGCCCGGCGGACACGCCGCGTTGTCACCCGTGCACAGTCGAGCCGCTCCGCGGTCGCCGGCACTGCGATCGTCCCGGCGCCGACGTGGTCCGATCACGGTCGTACCGACGGCCCCGCCGGCCTGCGTTCGCGGGGGCGGGGCTCCTCGAAGCCCCGCCCCCGCGAACACGCCCTACGTCAGCTGGCCCTGGGATCCAGCTCGCGCACTCAGGGGGCGTGCTTCTCGTACCTCAGAGTCCACTGCTGGTTGCTCTGCAATGCGGGGCAGTCCCAGATACCGAGGCGGGTCCCCTGGGTGGTGGCCCATCCGGGCAGTTCGAGGCACCGTCCGGCGGGATTGTTGACCGGGTCGACGGTGGCCGGGAGGTAGATGCGGCCGTCGGGACGGACGGCCCACTTCTGTCCGGTGTTGCCCACGCACCGGGAGAGGACCACCCTGGCGCCGTTGCCGAGGGAATTGTCCTTGGTGGACACGCACCAGCTGCCAGCACGGACGGTGCCGTCGACGGCGAAGTTGAAGCGCTGGTTGATGGTCTCCCAGCAGCCGTAGACGGAGAGCTCGGCTCCCTCGAAGGGCCCGCCCTCATTGTCCGCGCAGAGCCAGTCCACGTGGTTGGAGCGGATGGTGACGCTGGAGTCGGAGTAGCCGGCGAACGTCGGGGTGACGAAAGTGGTGACCTTGCCCTTGACTCCGGAGTCGTCGGCACCGGCGAAGACCGCGACCGCGTTGCTGTTGTCGATGACCCACAGGTCGGCGGTTCCGTCGTTGTTGAGGTCGCCCGCGCCGATACGGGGGAAGTCGGCGGCGGTCAGCTGCTGGCCGGTGACCAGCTTGGTGCCCTGGTCGGGCTTGGTGAGGGCGGAGTAGTCGACGGTCCCGTCGCTCTTCCAGCCGAGCGGGTAGGCGTAGACGTCCCCGGTGGTGCGGTTCCGGGCCCAGAGAGTGGCCTGATGGGTCTCGTCGCTGGTGTCAGGGATGGTGGTGGCGCCGTTGGCCGCACCGGGGTTGATGAGTTCGAGGTCGGCCCAGCTTCCGGAGGCGGTGGGGATGAGGGTGGCGGCGTCGAGGCTGTCCGCCTGGCCGTTTGCCTGGAAGAAGTAGAGGTTGTTGTTCTCCAGAGTGAGGACGGAGGTCTGGGTCATGATGACCTTGTGGGTCTCGTTGTTCGGCTCACCTGCCACGGCTTCCCCTTCGGGTGTACCGAGCGCGATCACCTGCGAGACGTCACTCCAGTTGTTCGGGTTGTAGCCAGGACAGGGCGTACCGGATTCGTAGGTGGCACAGGCGGGTCGGTTGAGCGCAACGGGCGTGAGGGTGTCAAAGCGCCCAGTGCCATTGTTGGGGATCAGGTAGAGCGCTTCGCGAAGCTTGGACGTGGAGTCCTTGGTGTAGTGGGCAAGGATCTCGTCCACGGCCTGCCCGACGGCGAAGGTTCCGTGATGGCTCACCTGGAAGTCGGCCCAGGTGACGCCGTACTCGCGGTTGCCGGGGGCAGCCGCAGCGGGGGCGGCGAGAGAGGTGGTGGGGTCGATGGTGCCGCCGATGACCCGCAGGTCACCGCTCTTGTCGGTGGTGACGACATCGGGCTTCTGATCGTTGTCAACGTCGCCGAAGAGCGGCTGGGTGTCCGGCCTCCAGGGGACGTAGAAGTTGTAGACCGCCGGTTGGCTGTAGTTGCCGGCGTTGTCCATCGCCCACGCGTAGAGGGTGTTGGTGCCCCAGTCCTTGGGCTTGTAGCTATAGGACGCACCAGGGGCCAGGACGCCGCTCTGGTCGCAACGCCAGCCGACCACCGGCGTCGGGTCGGTGCTCACCCGGATGCAGGCGACACCCGAGGCCTGGAGTCCTGTGCCGGGGGCCGGGTCCTCGGCGTTGATGGTGAACGCGCCCTCATCGTTCATGTACCTGGTCGGCGTGGGGTTGGGCGTACCGGAGGGCGGGAAGTCGGTGGAGCTGATGCTGAGGCGAGGATTGGTACGGTCGACGCGGAAGTAGCACCAGGCGCTCGCGGGCGAGGTGAGCAGGCCGTCAGAGGAGCGAGCGAGCCAGCCGTACTGGTGGCCGTCACTCAACGGGCCCGTCGGCACCCCCTCGGCGGGGTCGTTGTAACTGCGCCCCCAACGTCCGTCAGCCCAGGAGAAGTTGGGATCATTGTCGTCCCACATCTGGAATCCGGTATAGAGGCTCTGTCCCGTGGGGGACCAGCTGTTGGCGAGCAGGTAGACGTTCTGGTTGTTGCCGACCCAGCCCGGGTTGTCCCAGGCATTGCTACCGGCACCACCACTCTTGCACTCCGCCGTGCTGTTGTTGCTCGCGAAGCCGGGAGCGGGGCTGGTGCGCGGGTACCAGACGGTCGGGGTGATGTCGTAGGTGGTGGTGACGCTGGGGTTGCTGGCGATGGCGTGGCGGAAGAGCTTCTCCCACTCACTGGTCTCGGGAGCGATGCCGATCGTCCAGGTGGCCCATTTGCCGGCGGCCGCGCGCTTCATCATGTCGGTGACGTCAAGGGCGAGCGGGCCGGTGCCGGTGATCCACTGGCCGTTGACCGGCGCGCAGCCCTCCATCACCATGTTGCCGTCGGTCCCGCAGGGTTGGCGGTTCCAGCTGGTGTGCTCGTCGATGCCGGTGGGAGCCCAGTACACGGCGAGCGGGGTCCTGGTGCCGGGACTGGAGGCTCCGGTGACCTGGGCGTTGAGGGTGGAGGTGAACAGCGTCGGTGCGGATTCGGCACCGTCGACGACGGTGTAGATGGCGGGGTTGACGTTGAACTGGAAGTAGGCACGCTGGCGGCCGAGTTTGCCGCAGTCCAGGTTCGGGTCGCTGCTCTTGTAACCGCAGTAGCCTGTGGCCAGGTTGGACTTCTTGTTGAAGTTCTCCGCGGTCTCGTGGTTCTCCTGCACCTCCACCGAGCTCTGGGTATAGCTGGTGACGGCCGTGAGCGACGGGTCCAGGTACCAGGGTCCGGTACCGGAGTTGAGCGCCTCCTGATTAGGAGTCAGCTCGATCGCATTGCCCGCAACCTTGCTACCGATGAGTGAGACGTTGGCGCCGTCGCCCGGCGCCTCCGTGGTCGACATCGCCCCCTCGACGGGCGGCTGCGGCGCGGAAGCCGGTGCTGCCGCAAGGGCTGCGAGCTTGGCCGACTTGGGCGCCGGAGCGGGAGCGTCCGCCGCAGGACGGGAGGAGTCCCACTGCAGCGGTGCGGGCGCCCGGAAACGCAGTGCGCCGGTGTCGTCCTTGACGTCGATCCGCCCCTCGGCATCGGAGGAGGCGGTCAGCCCCTGGGCGGTGATCGGGAAGCGCAGGGTCTTGAGCGCCGGGTTCGCGGCGGCCTCGGGCGTGTGAACGACGATCACGTCGCGCCACCCGCCGACCGGCAGTGCGGTCAACTGAAGGTCGACGCCCGGGAGCACGTTCGCGTACGTCGCGGTGGCCCCGTTCAGCGCCGGCTTGGGCAGGGCGAACGGCGCGGCGACGGACAGCTTCTTGCCGTCCGACGTGGAGACCGTGGCCATCGCTCCGGTACCTCCGCCGGAGAGTGTCAGGCCGGTGCTTGCGACGGCGGGGCTGAGGGTGCCGTCCGCATTCGGCCGCAGTGTGACATCGATGTCCGCCCAGATGTTGTTGCGCTTGGTCCGCACGGGCAGGGCGTTGTCGGTGGTCGTCAGGGTGCCGTCAGGGTTGACGATCGTCTTCGACGCTTCGTCGGTCATCGCCTCCACGACGACCGGCTTGCCGGTCGACTTGGCCTTGGCGATGGCGTCGACCATCGCCTGCTGCAGCGGGGTGCGGGGCGGCGCAGGTGTCGGGGGGACGAGTGGTAGTACGCCGCCCGCCGGCCCGTGGGAGGGCGGCGTGGCAGTGCCTACGGCGACCGCAGCAGGTGCCGTGAGCAGACCGAGGCTGAGGATGCAACTCGCACCGAAAGCGGCCATACGGATCGCGCGTGTGCGTATCGAAGGTGGCGGTGGCGTGTTCACGAATGTGCCTGGAGTGGTGGACATGTTGGTTCGGTGATCCCTCCCTGTCTTCGGCCCCGATTCAGGGGCAGCATTCGGGTCGGAACGATGCGGCCTGACCTGCGGTTAGGTCAACCCGACCGCCGTCTTGGACGGACTTGTCCGGATCACGCCGGATCGTCAGATCAAGAATCTGTAAACATCACATGCATGGTGGCCAAACGACCTGGCGGTGCAATCACGACCTCACCTATCGTCACCTCGATCATGAGACAGCTGTGTCTGTATGCCGCTGTATCGACAATGGACGAGGAGATGACACAGTGGGCCTTTGGCCTGCCCGTAAACGGGCTGTGAGACCAGCTGGGGGCCGATGGCGTTCCCCTGCTGTGGCAACGATGGTCGCCCTGGCGATGACGGGAGTCGCCGTACCGCCCGCAGCCGCGTGGACGTTCCCCGAGCCGGAGGGGGAGGTCTGGACTCCCCCGAACACGCCTCTGGGCAACGGAACCGTCTCGGTCAAGGGTCATGACGCTCGGCCCCCGAGTGCCGAGCCAACCAGCAAGCCGACCGAGTGGAAGCCGGAACCGGCGGTGCCACTGGTCACCGGTACCGAGACCGTCACCCTCGGAGCGGACAGTCCCGAAGCGCAGGCGGCCCGCTCCGCCACCGGCGGTGCCTCGCCGGCGTCTGGCGGCGCGACCGGTTCCAAGGCCGGCACCCTGGCGGTCAAGGTCGCGCCCGGAACGGGTGAGGGCGGGAGCGCACACGCCGTCACCGTCCAGGTGGTCGGCCAGGACAAGGGCAAGGCGGCGGGTGTCAGCACGCCGCTCGTAGCGGTCTCCGACGCCGACGCGACGGTCAAGGGCGATGGGCACTCCGCGAGCGTCACGCTCGACCTCAAGGCATTGCAGGCAATCGGCTGGTCCGACCGCGCAGTGCTCGTCTCACTTCCGGCCTGCGCGCTGACCACACCGGACCGGGCCGAATGCCGCACCCAGACGCCCGTGCCCTCCAAGCCGGACGGCAGCGGCAAGGTGACCACCGACGTCACGCTGCCCCCCGCCTCGGCCCCGCAGCCTGTGCCTGGTAAAGGCCAGAACGGCACGGTGAAGGCCTCGTTCACAACCTCCGGTGCGCCTGCCCTGACGCCTGCGGCGCCCAGCGGTTCGGGTGAGCCGGTCGTGCTCGGGGCAGTCTCGGCGCCGTCCGGCCGTGGGGGGTCCTACACGGCGACGCCACTCTCACCGTCGACAGCGTGGAGTTCGGGGACGAACGTAGGCAACTTCACCTACGCCTACCCGATCCAGGTGCCGCCCTCCCTGGGCGGTGCGGCCCCGACTGTGGCACTCAGCTACAACTCGGCTGCGGTCGACGGCAAGACCTCGGCCACGAACTCCCAGTCCTCGTGGATCGGTGATGGCTGGAGCTACGAGCCCGGCTTCATCGAGCGGTCCTACAAGAACTGTGACAAAGCCGGGATCACCGGTTCGGCCGACCAGTGCTGGGGCGGACAGAACGCCACCCTGGCCCTCGGTGGCCGCTCCGGGACGATCGTGCGCGATGACGTCACCGGATCCTGGCACCTGCAGAACGACGACGGCTCCAAGGTCGAGCAGCTCACCGGCGCACCCAAGGCAGCCGGCGATGTCGACTACCAGGGCATGGAGTACTGGCGGATCACCACCCCCGACGGGATCCAGTACTACTTCGGCCGCAACCACCTGCCGGAAGGCGACGGTACCGACCCCGCCACCTCCTCGGTCCTCACCACGCCGGTGTATTCCCCGAACAACGGCGACCCCTGCTTCAGCGCTGCCTCCGACAAGGGCTCCTGGTGCCAGATGGCCTGGCGCTGGCAACTCGACTACGTCGTCGACCCGCACGGCAACCTGACCACGTACAAGTACGCCACCGAGAGCAACAAGTACAACCGCGGCGGCGCTCCCACCAGCGCCAATGGCACTCTCACCGACTACCAGCGCTCCGGCTACCTGCGAGAGATCGGCTACGGCCAGCGCCTGGAGGAGCAGAAGACAGCCAAGGGCGGCCTCGCCCCGGCCGCCAAGGTCCTGTTCAAGGTCGAGGAACGGTGCAAGCCCGGCGCAGCCACCTGCGCCGAGGACCAGCGCACTTCGACCGACTGGCCCGACGTGCCGATCGACCAGATCTGCACCGGCAGCCCGTGCGCGAACAGCGCGCCGACGTTCTTCTCCACCAAGCGCCTCAGCGAGATCAGCACCCAGGTCCGGGTGGACGGCGCCGACCGCACGGTCGACACCTGGAAGCTGCAGCAGAGCTTCCCCCCGCCCGGCGACGCGACTGCACCCACACTGTGGCTCGACTCCGTCCAGCGTGTCCCGAGCAACGGTCAGGCACCGCTCAACACGCTGCCCGCCGTGACGTTCGGCTTCACGATGATGCCGAACCGCGTCGACGGCACCGACGTGCCCGAGCACATGTTCATGCGCCCGCGCATCAAGGAGATCGACACCGAGACCGGCGGCGCGATCAACGTCCTCTACTCCGACCCCGAGTGCTCCCGCGTCAACCACCACATGCCCGCCTCCGAGGTCGACAACTCGATGGCCTGCATGCCGGTCAAGTGGTACCTGCCCGGCCAGTCCTCCCCGGATCCGGTCAACGACTGGTTCAACAAGCCCCTCGTCAGGGCCGTCACCGAGCAGGACCTCGTCAGCAGTCCGGCCATCGGCAGGACGACCGAGTACACGTACAGCGGCGGCGCCGCCTGGCACCGCAATGATGCCGAGTTCACCAGCCCCAAGACACGGACCTGGGACAGCTTCCGCGGCTACCAGTCAGTGACCGTCACCACCGGTAGTGGCTCCGTCAGCGAGGCACCCAAGACCCAGCAGACGGTCACCTACCTGCGAGGCATGGACGGCGACTACCTCGCCAACGGCAGCGACCGGCGCAGCGTCCAGGTCGCAAGTCCTCTCGGCGGCACAGTCACCGACAGCGACTGGCTGAACGGCCACGTCGTCGCGACCGAGGTCTATGACAGGGCCGGTGGCACCGTCCAGACGATCTCCGGCACCACAGCTCAGACGATCTCCATCGATGGCTACGCAGGGAAGCCTGTCACCGCGACCCATGCCCAGAACGCCGGCGCGCCTCAGGTCTACGCCCGTTACCCGGACAACCAGGTCGCGTCGGTCTCCAAGTCTCGCCTTTCCGACGGGACCTGGCGGACCTCTACCGCGACCACCACGACCGACCCATCCCGCGGCAACCGCGTTGTCCAGGTCAATGACAAGGGTGACGGCACCGCTGCCACTCCTGAGATCTGTACCGCCACCAAGTACGCGATCAGCGACAACCCTCAGCAACTCAACCTGGTGTCGGAGCAGGTCTCTGTCCAGAGCTCATGTGGCTCCGATCCCACGACCGCAAACACCATCAGTGGCAGCCGCAGCCTCTACGACGGAAAGCCATTCGGGCAGGCCGGCTCCACCGGTGACCTGACCAGCAGCCAGGTCCTCGACCACTTCGACCAGGCTGCAAACCCCGTATACGTGAACGGCGGCGGCACCACCTTCGACGCCTTCGGGCGGCCGCTGACGACCGCGACGACCGACGGGTCAGCCTACGACCGCGATGGCACGCAGGTGAACGGCCCGTCAACCACTCCGGCTGTCACGGCCACGACCTACACCCCGTCCTCGGGTGTTCTCCCGACCGAGGTACGGTCCACCGGCCCCATGGCCGGCTGGGCCACCACCGTCACGCTGGACCCGGCCCGCGGCTCACCCCTGACCGACAGGGACGTCAACGACCGCGTCACCACGGCCCAGTACGATGCCATGGGCCGCCTCACCGCGGTATGGGCGCCGGACCGGCCCACAGCCGAGCTTCCGAGTCGGAAGTTCACCTACTCCCTCAAGGGCTCCAAAGGGCCGTCCGCCGTCACCACCGAGTCGATCAACGACGACGCCGTCACGTACTCGGCAGTCATCGACATCCTCGACGGCCTCGGCAGGCCGCGTCAGAGCCAAAGCACCAGCGCTGCCAAACCCACCGGCCGCCTGATCACCGACACCGTCTACGACACTCACGGCTGGGCCATCAAGACCTCCAGCCCGTACTACGAGCAGGGATCCTTCCCCAGCGAGTCGATATTCGTCCCTGCTGCCGACGGTCAGGTGCCCGGTCAGACGTGGAACACCTACGACGGCAACGGCCGCGTCGTTCGGTCGGAGTTCCGATCCTACGGCAACCTCCAGTGGGCCACTACCACGGCTTACCCCGGTGCCGACCGGACCGATATCACCCCGCCCACCGGGGCTTCACCGACCTCCGTGGTGACCGACGCCCGCGGGCGCACCATTGCCGGCTGGCAGTACCACACTCCCACTGCTACAGGCAACCCCGCTGACGCTGACATCGCCACCTACGCCTACACGGCAGCAGGTCTGACGTCCCAACGGACCGACAGCAGCGGAAACCGCTGGTCCTACAGCTATGACCTTCGCGGGCGCCAGGCCTCTGCATCTGACCCGGACACGGGTGTGACCCAGACGGTCTACGACGTCAACTCGCGCATCGACCACACCATCGACGCCAAGAGCAACACGCTCGCGTACAGCTACGACGTGCTCGGCCGCAAGACCGGCATGTTCAGCGGCAGCGTCGCCCCGGCGAACCAGCTCGCGTCATGGGCCTACGACACGCTGCTCAAGGGGCTACCGACCTCCTCGACCCGCTACGTCGGCGGCGTCTCAGGTGCGGCCTACACGAAGGCGGTCACCGCCTACGACACCGCCTACCGGCCGCTCGGCACCTCCATCAGCATCCCTACGGCCGAAGGGTCGCTCGCCGGGACCTACACGACCACGAACACCTACAGCCCGGTAATCGGCTCCCTGAAGAAGGTCAGCATCCCCGCCGCCGGCGGGCTCCCGGCCGAGACTGTCAGCTACGGCCGCACCATCACTGGCCTGATGACTGCCGCCACCAGCCTCAGCAAGGCAGTCATCGCGAAGGTCGAGTACGACGCACTCGCCCGCCCCGTCCGCACGACGGCCGGCGAGTACGGGAAGCAGGTCATCTCCACCCAGCAATACGATTGGGCCACCGGCCGGGTCATCAACTCATTCCTCGACAAGCAACTCGGCACCGTCTCCGTCGACCAGAACACCTACACCTACACCCCTTCCGGTCGAATCACCTCGGTCTCCGACATTCAGGACGCCACCAGTACCGACACGCAGTGCTTCACCTATGACCACCTCGGCCGGCTGGCCAACGCCTGGACCGACACGGGGGGCACCTCCACCACCGCAGACTGGACCGATTCCTCCGGAGTCGTTCACGGCACCGGCAGCTCCACGACCGTCCCCGGCATCGGCGGCTGCAACAACGCGGGTGGCCCCGCCATCACCGGTCCCGGCGGACGCACGGTCGGCGGTCCCGCCCCCTACTGGAACACATACACCTACGACGCCACCGGCAACCGCACCGGCCTCGTTCAGCACGACATCACCGGTAACAGCCTCAACGACACCACCACCACCCAGACCTTCGGAGCCGTCAACAGCACCAACACCCCCACCCCCGCACCCAACACCGGCGGCGGAACCGGCGGGCCCCACGCCCTCCTCACCTCCACCACCACCAGCCCCGGCGGCACCAAGGCCGTCAGCTACCAGTACGACGCCAAGGGCAACACCACCGCCATCACCGACACCGGCGGTACCACCACCCTGAGCTGGAACGGCGAGGACAAGCTCGACTCCCTCGCCAAGACCGGCCAGGCCGGCGCCACCACCTACCTGTACGACGCAGACGGCAACCAGCTCATCCGCCGTAACCCCGGCAAGACGACGCTCAACCTGCCCACCGACGAACTCACCCTTGACACGGCTACCGGTTCGATGAGCAACGTCCGCTCCCTCGGTGGCTCAGGGGGCCTCACTTACACCCGGGTCACCGCGGCCGTCGGCGGCGGCAAGGTCCTCATCCAGGCCTCCGACCCCCACGGCACCAACAACATCCAGATCAACACAACGGCCGGCCAGCCCGTCTCCCGCCGTCCTGCCGATCCCTTCGGCAACCCGCGAGGCACTCAGCCCAGCGCCTCCGCTTGGGCCGGAACCAAGGGATTCGTAGGCGGCAGCAAGGACGACACCACCGGCCTCACTAACCTCGGAGCACGCCAGTACGACCCCACGACCGGCCGATTCATCAACCCTGACCCACTCCTCGCCCCCAGTGACCCCCAGCAATGGAATGGGTATTCCTACGCGGACAACAATCCCGTAGACAACACCGATGCCAATGGGTTGCAATGCCTGCACGGCGCACCCGGCGGCGGAGCCGATGGCATCTGTGCAGGAGTCCCCAAAGATAACGACGGTGTTGTCGGCGACTACTCCAACAACTGCGTATTCGACTACTGCAAGAAGCGCGCAGCCGAGATGGAGGTGGCTGCTTTCGTTGCGGGAAGATGGAATACCGACAACAGGGGTCGAACCTATGGTCCAAAACAGCCCACGAAGAAGAAGACTGGAGGCATTAAGGACTATATCGCCGGAATGATTCGTTCGGCGCCATCGACCATTGACTCTGCACCCAATTTGAGCCCAGCATGCTGGATTGAGAACTGCAGCCCAGATATCGCGGGCAAGTACGACAGTCTCATGAGGAAGCTCGGAGTCGACACAGCCTCAGACTCCTACCGGGGCGGCGAGCTGTTCGCCGATGTTGTCTCTGCAGTCTCAGCGGCCCGGGGAGCAGAGGAGGCGGCCTCTCTTCTCAAGAGAATAGCCAAGGGATGCGATAGCTTCCCACCTGAAACCCTCGTACTGATGGCCGATGGCAGCGCCAAGCCAATCGGTGACATTCAAGAGGGCGACACCGTTACGGCAACCGACCCACAGACGGGTCAAACTGCAGGCAAGGCTGTCACGGCGAAGATTGTCACTCCCGATGACTTCAATTTCACCGAGTTGACTCTCGCTCCATTCGGAGGCGAACAAGGCTCAACCGAAGTCAAGGCGTTGGTCTCTACCGCCCACCACCCGTACTGGGACGAGACCACTCATCGCTGGACCAAGGCCGCTTCGCTCAAGGTGGGTGACCGTCTAAACGCCTCGAACGGTGACAGTCTAGTCGTCATCAACACCCGGACCTACACCACCCTGCCCCAGCGAGCAGACAACCTGACCGTCGCAGGCTTCCACACATACTATGTGCTGGCAGGAAGCGCGCCGGTACTGGTCCACAATGATTCAACGGCCTGCAAGATTGGCTCGAATGGCTGGCCGATGCCCAATATGAAAAACTGCAAGGAGTGCGCCAAGATAATCCAGGATAAGATCGGCGGAGTTATCCATCACGTGAAGGATTCCTTGGGAGCTCCCGCACTCGGCCCGTCGGTGCACGACCCCACAGGTCGCTGGACTGAACACTTCGTCGTCATCAAGGACGACACCGTCTTCGATGGATTCACTGGCCCAGGAGGAATGCCGCTCGACCAATATCGACAGCAGTGGCAATACGGGGAATATCTCAATTTCACTCCTTGGAATGGCGGGTAAGTCATGGATATGCAGGAGCTCTGCTTTCATCTCAGAAACCGTCGGCGAATGTACGTACTCGATGATCGATTTTCCACGGTGGTGGCGTTCATCGAGGGCTTCAATTCCGCGCTCGACGGCGAGCCGCTGACCGGCTTCCAAGATTGGGCGTCACATCGAATCCTAGGTGGCCCCTCTCCCATTCACTGGAGCTATCTCGTCGCCTCGTCCCGGGTGCCAGGAATCATCGATGCCAAGACGCGTATCGATCAGATCCAAGCCGACATTGAGATCTATCTCATCGATGACCTTCTCAATCTTATCGAGACTTTTTTGGATCGGTCCGCCGATGACTGATCCTGAACTGGTCTGACTGCATGACGGAAGTCCCGTCGGCTACGCCCGACGGGACTTCTGCGGCATCTGCTGGCGAAGTTGGCGACCGATTTCGGCAGCCGGACGGCAGCACCGCCGTCATCATTAGGCGTGAAAACCAGGGAACCGCCTGTACCGCGCGCGACCTTACGGCGACCGGGATCCACACGTACTATGCGCTCGCCGAGGGCACTCCTGTACTTGTCCATAACTGCGACGGCAATGGCGCCCCCCTTCAAGAACAACGCGGAGGGACGATACAACCTTGCCGATGGCAGAAGCGCGAGGTGTGCGTTCGGTCAGTCCGGGACAGGCCGGCTGAGAAGATGCACTCAACTCGGGTGCTGTGAAATCGGTTGCCGACACGAACGGAGTGCTCGACGTGGTGCCCGCAACCGATGATGCGATCAAACACAGCGTCATGACCAGAGGGGCTCCGGTGCTTGCGGCAGGTGAGGCCAACGGGGCTGGCGCAGGTGGAATTTTCTTCGGGCTCCGAATTTCTAACCAAGCGGCCACTACCTCCCTTACAAATGCAGCATTAATCTTGGAATCGAGAAATTCAGGCAGGCTGGGATCGACTTCTCTCCCGGGAGCGTGGAACTTATTGGGCCCTAGCGATGAGGACATCCTCCACCTGGCGGCCATGGGGGAGGAAGCACGAAGGGACTGGCTCTTGACCCATCAGCCAGCCAATCCGGGTGATCGTTTCTACTGGTGGGAGACGCTCCTGGAGGCTTTCCTGACTCGGTTGCGCAGTAGTGCACCACTGACGTCAACGCGGCGCGAATATTCGTTGCTGGCTGCGCAAGCAACGAAGGAAGCGATCGAGCTGCAGGTAATGCCTCCCTGAAAGGGTTACATGCGACTTGCGTCCCTGGTATCTGCGTATGGTCGTCACCCGACAGTGACGTTCAGGCAGTCTTTCACCCGGACCGGATGGCTACGGATACCCTTCGACTGATCGAGAAACCGTTTACGAGGAGATCATGGAGTCAGCGAAGAATTGGCCGTCTCGGACCATCGATGAAATAACCGAGTTGCGCAGGGTGAAGAACATCGTTCGCGGATTGGGCGCGATATCACCGCATGTTCTCGATCCCAGACTTCGTAAGACCATTTCCCGTTGGCTCGATGCCTGCGAGAAGCTGCCGTTGGTGAGGCGGCTCATACGCTGATGTGCTGACACTCAGCGAACATACGCACCAATCAACGCATTTGCGACTCCGAAAAGCACTGAACCCCCTCCCTGGGGCCTGGGTGAGGGGGTTCAGGACTTCATGGCGGAAACGTCAGTGGACGGCGGGCATGGTGGGCAAGCCGTTCTGACTTCATCAGTTGAGGTGAGGGCGTCGTTAAGGGCGTCGATGACTTGACGATGGGGCTCAGAAGTGGGCATAGGCGATAGTGGCGACGCCGACGTGGGCGTGGCCGAGGCGCTCATTTCAACCGGGTGAAGAATTGACCGCAAATCTTCCAGATCTCGCCGGCCTTAGCCCGCTCTCGAACCTACTATTCGCAGTCGATGCAAAGCGGGCGCAGGCAAGAAGCAGGCGGAGCCCTACGGCGTTCGAAGTCAATTGTCTTGGCGGGGAGAGTGATCGGACCCCTGTAGTTAGTTCGCCATATGTGGGCGGCGGATGCTGGCGATACGGTCGGCCAGCTTGAGTTCCTCCCAGGGCAGATCGATGAAGCCAAGCCGAGAAGCTTCCACAGGCCGCCGCCGCCGTCAGTGCCGGTGGTGGTTGTCCGGTTGGGTCGGGTCGCCGGGGTGTTCGAGGCCGGGGAGGAGGGTGAGGCGGGTGGCGCGGGCGTGGTCGAGCCAGCGGACGAAGGCGGCGCGGCGGGCGGCCTCGTGGACGGCGGGGGTCGGGTCGGGGTCGGTGAGCGGTGGGGGGAGGTCGGCGTGGCGGGCGGCGGTGCAGCCGGCGGCGGTGACCCACGTGCCGGGGGCGGCGGCGCGCAGGGCGGTGGCGAGGGCGAGCGGGAGGGTGTCCGGGTCGGCCTCGCAGCTGCCGCCGTCGGGGAAGGCGAGCCGCCAGACGGCGGGGGCGGGGCGGCCGGCGGTCATCGCGCGGTAGTGCGCGACCTCGTCCGGCCGGGGCCGGACGTCGGCCGTGACCGCCCGGTACACCGCCCGGACCGCCGCGTTGCCCTCGTAGGCGGCGGCGGTGATCGAGCCGAGTTCGACGGCGGCCTGCTGGTCGAGCCGGGCGGGGGTGTCCGCGGCCACCGTCAGCCCGCGTTCGGCGCAGACGGCGGCGCACAGCTCCTCCGTGAGCACCACCTGGGCCACCCAGCGGGCGAGTTGGCGGTCCTCGGAGCTGCCGGGCCGCGGCAGGGCGGCGGAGCGCGGGCCGGACCGCAGGGCGGTGAGGCGGCGGTCGAGTTCGGTGCGCGGCAGCGGGCGGCCGTCGAGCAGGCCCAGCGCCTCGGCCGTCACGGCTCCACCACCAGGGCGACCGCCGGCGCGTACTGGCAGCGGCCGAACCACATCACCTTGGCCAGCGCCCAGTACGCGCCCGGGTCGGCGTCCTCGGGGGCGGTGAGCTCGAAGGCGGCGGTCCGCACGGCGCCGGCCGCCAGGCTGAAGCCGCGGACCGGGGCGCCGACCGCCTCCCAGGTGCCCCAGGGCGAGACCAGCTGGAGCTCGCCCCGGATCTCGCCGCGGGTCCGGTTGGCGAGGCGGACGGCGAGGGTGGCCCGGCCGCCGGGGGTGAGGTGCAGCGACCGCTCGTCCACCGTCACGGTGAGGCCGGTGTCGCGGCCCTCCTCGGACTTGGTGCCCTGGGCGGCGGTCCAGTCCTCGGGGGCCTCGCCGGGGGCGGGGAGGAGGTCGGGGAGGTCCCCGACGGCGAGGGTGACGACGTCCTCGATCTGCTGCCCGTCGTGCGTGATCCGGACGGCGGCGAAGTACAGCCCGGGTTCGACCTCCGCCGGCGGGGTGAGCGTGACCGGGAAGCGGAGGTGTCCGCCCGGCTCCAGGCGGTAGGGGCGGGCGCCGAGGCTCGCCGTCCAGCCCTCGGGGGGCAGCACCAGCGCCGTCCCCTCCACGGCGGCGTCCCGCAGCTGGGAGGAGAGGGCGACGGACAGCTCGACCGGCTCGCCCGACCCGGCCGTCCGCAGCAGGCCGGGCGAGGCGCCGACCGACACGGGGAGGTAGCCGAGCGGCGCCGGGCCCCGGTTGTGCAGCCAGTAGCGGGCGTGGACGGGCTGGGCCGGCTCGGCGACCGCACCGAGCACCGGGCCGGCCGGGTCGGCCGGGGCGGTGGAGAGGGCGGCGGAGACGACGCTCGGCCGGGCCAGCACGGTGGCGATCTGCGCGCCGGCGAGGTCGAGGCCCGGGTCCGCGTCGATGGGCTCCAGCGGGCGCTCCAGCAGGTCGGCGCGGTGCAGATCGGTGAGCCCGAGCGCGCCGCCGAGGACGGCGGTGCGGCCGAGGCCGGTGGACTCGACCAGCCGGACGGTGAGCCGCCCGTCGCTCGGCGCGGCCGAACCGTGCGCGATCGGGTTGCCGGCCGGCTTGAGGGCGCCGAGCAGCACCTCGCGGGCGGGTTCGACGCGCAGCCAGGACAGGGTGGCGGGCAGCGGCCCCTTCCGGGCGGGTGCGACCCGGGCGTACAGCGGGTGGTTGAACTCCTGCCCCTGGGCGGGGAGCGCCTGCGCCCGCCAGTCCCCCGCGCCGCCCACCAGCGCGTAGCTGAACTCGTGTGTCCAGTGCTGGAGTTGGAAGGAGGCCCCGTCGGGCAGGGTGCGCCGCGGCGGGTCGATCCAGACGCCGGAGGGCCAGCCGGTGCAGGAGCGCATCAGGGAGAGGTGCAGCGCTCCGGTGGCGTCGACCGCGAAGCCGGGCAGGCCGAAGCTGAGCAACCCGACGGTGTGGTCGGTGAGTTGCTCCGAGGCGTGGAGTGCCCCGGGGCAGACGGCGGTGATCCGGGCGTCGGCGAGGTCCCGGGCGAGCCGCGCCCGGTCCGTCACGACCAGGGCGGGCAGTGCCCGCAGGTCCCGCAGGTCGGCGCCGGGCTGCCAGACCTCGGCGAGCGGGGTGAGCGCCGGCACCCAGACGGCGCCGTGCGCCTTGAGCACGGTGGCGTACTCCTCGCCCGCGCGCTCGATCAACTCCCGGGCGGCCGCGTTGGTTTCGGGGCCGCCGAGGACGATCCGAAAATCCGGCAGGTTGGAGTCGACGTCCAGCCAGCCGTAGCGGGCCCAGTCGGCGCCGGAGGTGGTGGCGGTGACCCCGACCCGGGCGAGTGCCACCACCAGGTCGCGGGCGTCGGCGGCGGCGTCGAGATCGGGGGCGACCACCTCGGCGACGCCGAGGGCGCGTTCGCCGAGCGGCGCGCCGGCCGGGTCGGTGAGCGTGATCCGGGCGGTGGAGCCCAGGCCGAACCAGGTGTTGGCCGGGTTGTCGAGCGTCCAGGGCGCCTCGGCGGAGTCGACGTCGGGCAGTGCGAAGCCGCGCCCGACCACCGCGTCGGCCACTTCACTGACCGGCAGCGCGCCGGGCAGGTCGACCGGGAAGCGCAGCCGCAGCAGGCGGTCGGCGGCGGAGAAGTCGAGCACCCTGGTCCGGCAGTCGACCCGGTCGACGCCCTGCCAGAGCGTGACGGTCTGCTCGTAGCGGATGCCGTCGACGGTGCCCGCGATCACCAGCCGCTCGCCCAGCGGGCCGGTCTCGCGGCGCACGCCGGCCGGCTGCTCGCCGGAGCCGAGCACCGGCCCCTTGGGCACGAGGTGCCACGGGCCCTCCCCGAAGTCGGGGTGCTGCGGGTACTCCTCGTAGACCCGCAGCTCGTTGCCGATCCGGCCGTCCTGGATCAACTCGCGCTCGTGCAGGAGGTCCCGGACGGACGTCAGCCCACCGCCGCGGGCCGGGTCGGCGGTGACGCGGTAGCGGGCGTTGGCGACGGTGTGACCGTCGGCGAGCGACCAGGCGGTGTCCTCGATCCCGTCGGCGGAGGGGAGCAGCCGCCAGCTGCGCCAGCCCAGCGCGGGCACGTCGGCGGCCAGGAACCGCAGGGTGCCCCGGTCGACGGTGCTCGGCACGACGGCGCCGGTGTCGTCCAGGACGAGGACGGCCCGCGACTGCCCCTGCGGCAGCCGGACGGCGACCAGGTCGGTGCGGTCGAAGGAGAGGGTGTTGGTGACCACGACCGCCGAGCCGATGCCGGCGGTGTCGATCCGGCCGGTGAGCGCGTCCAGCGCCCGGTCCCGGACGTCGGCGGCCAGGTCGTACGCCTCGCGCCAGCCGCCGAGCAGGTCGAGGTAGACCTGGTCGGACTCCGAACCGGTGATCGCGTCGTGGTGGGCGCCGTAGGCGAGTTGGCGCCAGACCTTGTCCAGCGCCGCCCCGGGGTAGCGGCCCAGCCCCTGCACGGTGGCCAGGGTGGCGAGCTTCTCGGCGTCGACGGCGGCGACCTCGGCGGCGCGCTGGGCCTGCTTGGTGTCGATGTAGGAGACGTCCTTGCCGGTGTAGACCGGGTTCATGTCCCGGCTCTGCGGGCTGGGCCGGCGGCCGGTGGCGGCCAGCTCGGCGCGCACCGCGTCCAGGAAGTCGCGCGGGGTGGCGCAGACGAACCTCGGCCACAGGTACTTCCGCGCCCAGGAGCGGTGGATCTCGGTGACCCACTTGTTCGGCGGGGTGTAGTCGGTGCCGACGGGCAGCAGCAGGTTCTTGGTCGCGCCGACCGGCTTGAGCTTGCGGTAGAGCGCGAGGACGGCCTGCTCGGCGGTGGCGAGGTCGGCGGAGGAGTCCATCCACCAGCCGGCCGAGTAGTGGTGCGGCATGTAGTGGGTGAGCACGCCGTCGCCGGAGGGCGCGATCCACTCGAACTCGCTCGGGAACTGCATCACCCGGGCGTCGTCCTTGGCCTCGCGGAAGTTCTTCTGGATCGGGCCCCACTGGTGGAACGGCCCGCGCGCCCACGCGCTGCCGGTGAGACCGGCGGCCGCGAGGTGGCCGGGGAACTGCGGGTCGTGGCCGAACACGTCGAGCTGCCAGGCGGTCCGCGGGTCGCCGCCGAGGATGTCGCGCTGGTAGCCGATGCCGTAGACGATGTTGCGGATGGTGGTCTCGGCGCCGGTGAGGTTGGTGTTGGGCTCGTTGTAGGTGCCGCCGACCAGCTCGACCTGGCCGCGCTCCAGCAGCAGCCGCAGCGTCTCCCGGCGCTCCGGGTGCTGGTCGAAGTAGGGCTTCAGGTAGTCCACTTCGGCGAGCACGAACGTGTACACCGGGTCGCGCAGCGCGAGGTCCAGGTGCGCGTCGACGAGCGCGAAGCCGTTGCGCTCCCAGAGCGGGCGGGTGGTCGCGTCGGCGGAGAGCAGCTCCCACGGCGAGGTGTAGGCGGCCTGGGTGTTCCACCAGACCGGGTCGTAGTGGAAGTGCGAGACGAGGTACATCGTCCAGCCGGGTTCGGCGACCTCGACGACGCCCTCGACGGCCGCGGCGCCCTCCGCCCGCACGAGGACCGGCAGCCGGGCCCCGGGGTCGGCGCCGGTGATCTCCAGGGGGACTTCGACCAGCCCCGTGCCGGCCGCCTCGCCGCGCACGCCCGGGCCGGTGACGGTGATCCGGGCGGACGGGCCGTCGAGGGTCACGTGCAGCAGCTGGCGCGGCGCCTCCTCGGGGCCGGTGAAGAGGTCCGTGCTTTCGACGGCGGTGATGGTGACCGGCACGGGGTGGGTCCTTTCGGGAGGGTGCGGGAGGGCTACGCGCCCCAGGCCTCGAACTCGTAGATGCGGGCGGCGGGGTCGGTGCCCTGGGTCGGCTTGGTCACGGACAGCCGGACGTAGCGGGCCGTGGTGCTCACCGGGTGGGTGGTGGTCCCGGCGGTGTTGCCGGTGACGGTGGCGACGGTGGTCCACGCGTCGGTCGTGGAGTTGCGCACCTGGATGGTGAAGTCCCGGGTGTTGTACGCCGCGCTCTCACCGCCCGCCGAGGCGTGCTTCACCACGAACCTGCCCAGCGGCTGCGCCGAACCGAGGTCCACCTCCAGCCACTTGCCGGACGTGGTGGTGCACCACTTGTCGCCGTTGCCGCCGTTCACGGTGCCGTTGACGGCCTTGGCCGGGGTCTCGTTGCCGTTGCACTGGCCGGACGCGGTGGCCGGGCGGTTCAGCGCCAGGTTGCCGCCGACGGGCGGGGTGCCCGTCCAGGAGACCGTGGTGGTGGCGGCGGTGGAGCGGCCGTACTCGGTGGAGACCGCCTCCACCTCGACGGTGGTGCTGCTCTCCGTGCCGGCCCGCTCCAGCTTGTTGACGAAGTAGGCGTCGGACGGGGTCGCACCGAGGTAGCTGCGGCTGCCGTCGGCATTGCGCCGGTACAGCTCGTAGTGGTGCACCGAGCCGCTGGTCGAGGCCGTCCAGGAGAGCCGCAGCGACTGGCTGGAGCCGGCCACCACGTCGCTGGCGCCGAGCACGGTGAGGCCGCTCGGTGCGGCGGGCGCGTCCACCGAGCCGTCGTAGACGGCTATCTGACCGACCCTCACGTCGTAGGCGGGGTTGGACCCGTCGACCTGCAGGCCGATCTGGGCGATGGTGCGGCCGGCGTAGGCGGACAGGTCGAGGGTGTGGCGCTCCCACCCGGTGCCGGAGTCGGCGCCGAGGTCGAGGGTGGTGAAGGTGCTCGGCGCGTCGGTGAAGGAGATCGCGGCCTTCAGGCCGGTCGCGCCGGCGGCGGGCGTCTTGAGCACCAGCGAGAGCTTGCTGTCCGCCGCGACCGGCAGCTTCGTCTGGTAGAGCCGGACGGTGTTGGCCGCGTCGAGCCGGCCGCTGAGGCGCAGCGAGGAGCCGCCCTCGTAGGCGTCGGTGAAGTCGATGGACGGGGTCAGCTTCGTGCCGGTGGAGGAGACCAGCCAGCGGTAGGTGGGCGGGACGTCCTGGAGCGAGAGGTTGTTCCAGCCGCCGGTCGCGACCCGGCCGCCGTTCGCGTTGTAGAAGTCGCCCTGGCCGGCGGAGAAGTTGGTGACGAAGGGCTTCGCGGTGATCGGCGAGGACTCGGCGACGTAGGTCGACAGGCCCTTCCAGCTCGACGAGGTCGTGGTGTTCGACGGGTCGTTGTTGGCGCCGACCCAGTAGCGGGAGTCCTTGGCGTAGAAGTCGGCGCGGTCGGTGGCGGACTTCCACGTCCACTCGGGGCGGTAGAGGCCGAGCGAGGTGGTGTGCGGCTTGCCGGCCGGGAAGAGCGCGTTCCAGTCGACGCCGGTGTTGTAGCCGTTGGCCTCGGTGTCGATGCCGGAGTAGAGGTCGTACTCGTCGCGGCCGAGGCCCCGGGCCAGCGAACGGGACGAATCCAGGCCGCCGGCGCTCCAGTTGAAGTTGAGGAACATCGAGTCGGAGGTGCGCTTGGCGCCGTCCTGGAGGAAGGCGTCGTTGGCGGAGGTCAGCGCGTTCTGCCAGGAGACCGAACCGGATTCGGTCATCGCGTCGTACCACATGTACTCGGTGCCGCTCTGCGCCTTGGTGTACTGCATGAGGTTGCGGACCTCGCCGGCCAGGGCCGAATCCCCGCCGCCGGTCTCCTGGTTGATGAACCAGCCGTCGAAGCCGTAGTACTGGGCGGCCTGGGTGAGCTTGTCGGCGACGGGGTAGCGGCTGCCGGACTTCTGGACGAAGTCGCGGACCCACTGGAGCTGGCCGCCGTACGCGGCGGGCGGGAAGAAGACGGTGCCGTAGACCTTGACGCCGTTGCGGTGCGCGGCGTCGATGACGGTCGGGTTGGGGGCGAGGATCAGGCCCTCGCCGGCCGAGCCGCCCCAGAAGACCAGCTTGTCGACGTACTGCCAGTAGCCGAAGGCGTAGTAGTTCGGGTCGGCCGAGCCCTGCGAGGGGTTGTTGGAGGTCGGTCCGAAGGAGACCAGGGAGGCGATCTTGCCCTCGCCGGCCCGGGCGTTGGGGTTGGCCTTGAGCGCCGGGTCGCCGGTGCGCGGCCGGAGCGGGACGCGGGAGCGGTTGAAGCGGGCGTCCGGGTCGGTGGCCGGGTCCCAGTTCAGGATGGTGTTCGGGTACCAGTAGGAGGCGTAGGGCTGGTTGCCGGGTGCGGCCGTGGCGGCCGCGGGGGCGGCCGGCGGGCCGGCGTGGGCGGTGGGGGCGGCGCCGAGGACGGCGGCCCCGAGGGCGGCGCTCAGCAGCAGGGGGAGGCGTCGTGACATGCGGTGGCTCCGATCGAGCGGAGGAGGGTGGGGGCGGGGCCGCCCGGGAGGGGCGGTCCGGATGCATGTGCGCGTGGTGGTGCGGGTGCGGGTGCGGGTGCGCGTGGCGCTGATCGCGGCGGTGGTTCGCTTCTCGTCCGGCGCGGTGCCGGGTGAGGGCGCCGCCGGTGGTGCGAGGTGCAGCGGGTGGTGCGGGTCGCCGTGCCCTTCGGGCCGGCGTGCCGTGCGGGGCGCCGGAACCGAACCCGGGCGAACCGAACCCGGCCGGCCCGAACCCGGGCGGGCCGGCCCGGAGCGCACGGCGGCACGGCGCCGCACCCCGGGCACCGCCCCGGCGGTACCGCCGGCACGGCGCGGGGCCGGGAGCGGCCCGACTCCCCGCCCATGGTGGCGCGCCGAGCGGGCCCGGCTCGGCGCTGCGAGGCTAAACCGGTTCAGATCCCATGTCAACGGTGCGCGCAAGAGCCACCCCGGCGGGTGATCCGGGGGCCGGCGGGGAGGTGGACTCGCGCACCGTCAGGCGCGGCGTGGGCATCTGCAGGTCCCGGCCGGGGCCGGTCCCGTCGATCACCGCGAGCAGGCTCCGCGCGACCTGCTCGCCCAGCGCGAAGGTGTCCCGGCTGAGCGCGGTCAGCGGCGGGTGGACGATCCGGGCGAGCACCGAGTCGTCGAAGGAGACGATGGACAGCTCCCCGGGCACCGCGACGCCCATCTCGCCGGCCACCCCCAGCCCGGCCACCGCCATGACGTCGCTGTCGTAGACGATCGCGGTGGGCCGCCGGGGCCGGGAGAGCAGGGCGCGGGTGGCGGCGGCGCCCTCGGCGTCGCTGAAGTCGGTCGGCACCGAGACCGCCTCCTCCAGGTCGAGCCGCCGGGAGGCGTCGCGCAGCGCGCGGATCCGGCGCTGGGTGTGCTGGAAGTGCGGCAGGCCGGCCAGGTGGGCGATCCGGCGGTGCCCGATCGCGGCCAGGTAGTCGACGATCGAGAGCATCGCCTCCCGGTCGTCGGCCCAGATCCGCAGCGGGCCGCCGCCCTTGCCGGGCCCGCCGAGCACGACGGCGGGCAGGGCGAGCTCCTCCAGCGTCTCCAGCCGCGGGTCGCGGACCTGCAGGTCGACCACGATGAAGCCGTCGACCCGGTGCTCGGAGGCCCAGCGCCGGTAGACCTCGATCTCGGCGGCGGTGTCCTCGACCACCATCAGGTGCAGCGCGACCGCGTGGGCGGAGAGCACCGCCTGGAGGCCGGAGAGCAGTTGGCTGAAGAACGGCTCGACGCCGATGGTGCGGGCGGGGCGGGCGATCACCAGCCCGACCGCGTCGGCCCGGGCGCCGCCCAGGGCGCGGGCGGCGCTGTGCGGCCGCCAGTTCATCTCCTCGGCGACCCGGAGGATCCGGGCCCTGGTCGCCTCGCTCACCCCGGGGCGCCCGTTGAGCGCGAAGGACACCGCGCCCTTCGAGACCCCGGCCTGGCGCGCGATGTCGGCGATGGTCGGTCTGCCCACAGAATCCGACTCCTCTCTTGACATCCAAGTTTAGGCGGGAGCATAGTCCCTGCAACAGCTAGACCGGTTTAGTAAGTCAGGTTCTGTACGTCAGCACAATCCCCCACCCACCCTCTGGACCGGGAGACCCTCATGCGAAGAATCTGGGCGGCACTGACGATGGCGGCGGTCACCACCGCCGCGCTCACCGGTTGCGGACTGAGCTCCGACCCCAAGAGCGACGACACCGCGGCGAGTGCGGCCGCCACCGGTGACGTCAAGGGCAAGGTCTCGCTCCAGACCTGGGCGCTCAAGCCGAAGTTCACCGACTACGTGCAGGGCGTGATCGACGGCTTCCGGAAGAAGTACCCGGGTGTCGAGGTCGACTGGCTCGACCAGCCCGGCGACGGCTACTCGGACAAGGTCCTCAGCCAGGCCGCCGCCGGCACCCTCCCCGACGTGGTCAACCTCCCACCGGACTTCGCCCTCCCGCTGGCCAAGCAGGGCCTGCTGCTGGACGTCGCCAAGGCCGACCCGAAGCTCGCCGAGGAGTACGTCGCCGGCGGCATCGACGCCTACCGCTTCACCGGCCAGGACGGCACCTACGGCTACCCGTGGTACCTCAACACCGATGTGAACTACTGGAATGCGGAGCTGCTGGCCAAGAACGGCCTGGACCCGAAGGCCCTTCCCGCCGATCTGGACGGACTGATCGCCCAGGCCAGGGTGTTCAAGGAGAAGTCCGGCGGCTCGACCTACCTGATGAGCCGCAAGCCCGGCCTCGGCGACCTCGTCAACGCCGGCGTCAAGGTGATGGCCGACGACGGCAAGTCCTTCACCTTCAACACCCCCGAGGCCGCCGCACTGCTCGACAAGTACCGCGCCGCGTTCAAGGAGGGCCTGCTGCCGAAGGACGTCCTGACCGACACCTACGCCGGCAACTCCAAGCTCTTCAACTCCGGCACGGCGGCCTGGACCACCGGTGGCGCCAACTTCATCACCAGCGTCGCCACCGACAACCCGACCCTCGCCCCGAAGATCGTCTCCTCCCCCGCGACGGGCACGCCGCCGCTCTACGTCCAGGGCCTGTCCATCCCGAGGAACAGCAAGAACCCGGCCGCCGCGGTGGCCCTGGCCCGCTGGGTCACCAGCCCGGAGAACCAGGCCGCCTTCGCCCACCTGACCAGCATCTTCCCGTCCACCAAGGCCTCCACCGGGGACCCGTTCTTCAGCAAGAGCGACGGCACCAACGCCGGTGACGCCAAGGTGGTCGCGTTCACCTCGCTGGCCAAGGCGAAGATCCTCCAGCCGGTCCAGGTCGACGACGCGATGAGCACCGTGATCAAGCAGCAGATAGCCCTCGCGATCAGCGGCGACGTGAGCTCCAAGCAGGCGCTGGACACCGCCGTCGAGCGCTGCAACCAGCTGCTCAAGGGCTGACCCCGGCCCGAACGGCGGTCCGGCCCCCGGACGCACCCGTACCGGTGGCGCGGCGGCACCCCCCCAGGAGCCGCCGCCCACCGGGGCCGGGCCGTCCACCCGCGACGACCCGCCGCACCGGGGCCACCCACCCGCGCCGGGGCCACCCACCCGGCCCGGAACCACCCACCCGGACCGCCCCCCGCGCGCCCCGCCACGACGCGACCCCACCAGACCCGCCCCGCCCCGCCCCGCCCCAGGAAGGCCTCGGCATGACCCACCGGCGTTGGTTCACCCCCTGGCTGCTCGCCGGACCCGCGATCATCTGGCTGGTCGTCTTCAACCTCTGGCCGACGATCAACACGGTGATCCTCTCGTTCACCAACGCCAAGCCCCTGGGCGGCGGCCGGTTCACCGGCCTCGCCAACTACGAACGCATCTTCAGCGACGAGCAGTTGGCCGACGCCCTGCTCAACAGCATCGTCTACCTGCTGATCTGCCTCCCGCTGCTGACCTTCCTGCCGCTGCTGCTCGCCCTGCTCGTCCAGCGCAAACTGCCCGGCATCACCTTCTTCCGCACCGCCTTCTACACCCCCGTGATCGCCTCTGCCGTCGTGGTGGCGCTGATCTGGGGCTGGGTGCTGGACGACCGCGGCCTGGTCAACGGCCTGCTCCAGCAGAGCGGGCTGGCCGACTCCCCGGTGTCCTTCCTGACCGACCGCTGGCTGCTGCTGTTCAGCGCGATCGCCCTGACCACCTGGAAGGGCCTCGGCTACTACATGGTGATCTACCTGTCCGCCCTGGCCAACGTCGGCCGCGAGCTGCACGAGGCCGCCGCCGTCGACGGCGCGAGCGCCTTCCGCCGGTTCTGGCACGTCACCCTGCCCGGGGTGCGGCCCACCATGATGCTGATCTCGGTGCTGATCTCGGTCTCCGCACTGCGCGTCTTCTCCGAGCTGTACGTGCTCTCCAACGGCACCGGCGGGCCCGGCGGCCGGGACATGTCGGTGGTGATGCTGATCCAGATGTACAGCCGCGGCTTCACCGGCCACCTGGGCTACGCCTCCGCGCTCAGCCTGCTGCTGTTCGTCATCACCCTCGGCCCGATGCTGCTCCTGATGCGCCTGAACCGGAAGGCGGACTGACCCCGTGACCGACACCGTCGCCCCCGCGAGGCCCACCACGCCCGCCACGCCGGCCCCGACCCGCCGCGCCCGGAGCTTCAACACCCCCTCCCCCGCCCGGACCGCGCTGCACTACCTGCTCCTGCTGGTCGTGCTGCTGCTGGTGATCGGCCCGTTCCTCTGGCAGCTCTCCACCTCGCTCAAGGGACCGGGCGAGGACGTCTTCACCCGCAGCCCGAGCTTCCTCCCCGAGGACCTCACCTTCGCCAACTACGGCAAGGTCGCCGACACCATCCCGGTCTGGACGTACGCGGCGAACTCGCTGATCGTCGCCTCCATCGCGATCTTCGGCAACGTGGTCGGCACCACCCTGGCCGGCTACGCCCTGGCCAAGCTGCGCTTCCGCGGCGCCCGGCTGGTCTTCGGCCTCTTCCTGGCCACGCTGATCCTGCCCGGCGAGGTCACCATCGTCTCCCAGTACGTGACGGTCCGCAGCCTCGGCCTGGCCGACTCGCTGACGGGCGTCGCGCTGCCCGGCGCGATCGCGATGCTCAACGTGCTGCTGATGCGGACCGCGTTCGCGGCCGTCCCGCCCGAACTCGACCAGGCCGCCCTGGTGGACGGCGCCACCGTCTGGCAACGCCTGTGGCACGTCGGCCTGCCGAACGTGCGCGGCATGCTCAGCGTGATCGTCATCTTCACCTTCATCGGCGCCTGGGACGACTTCCTCTGGCCGCTGATCGTGCTCAACGACCCGCAGAAGTACACGCTCACCGTCGGACTCCAGTACCTCAACGGCACGTTCAGCGCCAACCCCCGGCTGATCGCGGCCGGCACGATGATCGCCTTCCTGCCGATCGTCGTGGTGTTCGGCGTCTGCCAGCGCTTCTTCTTCAAGGGCGTCGAGGAGGGAGCCGTCAAGGGGTAGCCACGCCATCCGCCCGACCCGTCGCCGGACCAGCGACGGCCGCACCCACCGAGGAAGCCCACCGCGCATGACCGCCGCCCAGGACAGCACGACGGACCGCACGACGGACCGCACACCGGGCCGTACGCAGGCCCCCGCCGCCCCGCGCTTCGGCGTCAACTACACGCCCAGCGCCGGCTGGTTCCACCACTGGCTCGACTTCGACCTCGACGCCGTCCGCGCCGACCTCGACTCGATCGCCGCGCTCGGCCTGGACCACGTCCGGGTCTTCCCGCTCTGGCCCGTCTTCCAGCCGAACCGCACGCTGATCCGCCCGCGCGCCGTCGAGCAGCTGACCGAACTGGTGGACGCGGCCGGCGAGCGCGGTCTGGACGTCGCGGTGGACGGCCTCCAGGGCCACCTGTCGAGCTTCGACTTCCAGCCCTCGTGGACCCAGACCTGGCACCGCCGCAACCTCTTCACCGACCCGGACGTGGTCGACGGCCAGGCCGTCTACCTGCACACCCTGGCCGCCGCCCTGCACGGCCGGTCCAACTTCCTCGGCATGACGGTCGGCAACGAGGTCAACCAGTTCTCCGGCGACCCGCACCCCGACCCGGACCGGGCCACCCCCGAGCAGGTCGACGCCTGGCTGCGCCGGATGCTCGCCGCCTGCGAGGAGGGCGCGCCCGGCCGGCTCAACCTGCACGCCTCCTACGACGCCGCCTGGTACCTGGACGAGCACCCGTTCACCCCCTGGCACTCGGCCCGGATCGGCGCCGCCACCGCCGTGCACTCCTGGGTGTTCAACGGCACCGCCCAGCGCTACGGCGCGCACTCCACCGCCACCGCGCAGCACGCCGCCTACCTGGTCGAGCTCTCCAAGGCCTGGGCGGGCGACCCGCACCGCCCGGTCTGGCTGCAGGAGGTCGGCGCGCCGGCCCCGCACATCACCGCCGAGGACGCCGCCCGGTTCACCGGCGACACCGTGGCGGCCGTGCTGGACTGCCCCGACCTCTGGGGCGTCACCTGGTGGTGCTCGCACGACGTCGACCGCTCGCTGGCCGACTTCCCCGAGCTGGAGTACAGCCTCGGCCTGCTCACCACCGACCGCCGGGTCAAGCCGGCCGGCGCCCGGCTCGCCGCCGCCGTCGGGGAGCTGCGCACCGGCTGGCGGCCGCCCCGGCCGCGCACCACCGCCGTGGTGGTCGCCACCGGTGACGACGTCACCTCGCCCAAGCGCTCGGTCTGCGGCCCCGGCGGCGCCGTCTTCGAGGCGTTCATGCGCCTCGCCGAGGCCGGCGCCCGGCCGACCGCGGTGCTCGCCGAGCGCGCCGAGGACCGGGCCCACCTGGCCGCCCGGGGCATCACCGAGGTCGTCCGCCCCGACGACGTACGCTGACGCCCCGACTCCCGACCTGCCGAAAGCCGCACCCGACTCCCCGACACCACCCCTCAGTCACGCAACGGAGCCTGCTGACATGCACGATGACCGCAGCCTGGTCGAGTCCCGCCTCAAGCGCGTCCTGGAGGAGCGCATCCGCCCGGCGCTCTACCCGGAGTCCGTCCCGCTGGAGGTCTCGATCTGGACCGCGCCCGGCGAGCCCGTCCCGGTCGCCGAGGGCCTGGCCGCGCCGCGCAGCCCGGTCGCCGTCGGCGACGCCTGGGGCGCGCCGTGGAGCACCAGCTGGATCACCGTCGCGGGCACGGTGCCCGAGGCGTGGGCCGGGCGGACCGTCGAGGCCCTGATCGACCTCGGCTTCGACGCCAACATGCCCGGCTTCCAGTGCGAGGGCCTGGTCTACCGCCCGGACGGCAGCCCGGTGAAGGGCCTCAACCCGCAGAACCAGTGGGTGCGGATCGCCGCCCCCGCGGCCGGCGGCGAGCAGGTGCTGCTGCACGTCGAGGCCGCCGCCAACCCGGTCATCCTCGACTACCACCCCTTCCTGCCGACCGAGTTGGGTGACCGGGAGACCGCCGGCGACCGGCCGCAGTACAAGCTGACCCGGATGGACCTCGCGGTCTTCGACGAGACGGTCTGGCAGCTCGTCATGGACCTGGAGGTGCTGGGCGAGCTGATGGCGGAGCTGCCGGTCGACGGCGCCCGCCGCTGGGACGTGCTGCGCGCCGTCGAGCGGGCGCTGGACACCGTCGACCTCCAGGACGTCAACGGCACCGCCGCCGCGGCCCGGGAGCAGCTGGCCGGTGTGCTGGCCGCGCCCGCCGTGCCGTCCGCGCACCGGATCAGCGCGGTCGGCCACGCGCACATCGACTCGGCCTGGCTCTGGCCGCTGCGCGAGACCGTCCGCAAGGTCGCCCGCACCACCGCCAACATGACGGCGCTGCTGGAGGACGAGCCGGACTTCGTCTACACCATGTCGCAGGCGCAGCAGTACGCCTGGATCAAGGAGCACCGGCCCGAGGTGTACGCGCGGGTCAAGAAGGCCGTCGCCGACGGCCGGTTCGTGCCGGCCGGCGGCATGTGGGTGGAGTCCGACACCAACATGCCGGGCTCGGAGGCGATGGCCCGGCAGTTCGTGCACGGCAAGCGGTTCTTCCTGGAGGAGTTCGGGGTCGAGAACCAGGAGGCCTGGCTGCCGGACACCTTCGGCTTCACCGGCGGACTGCCGCAGATCATCCGCAACGCGGGCTCCAAGTGGCTGCTGACCCAGAAGATCTCGTGGAGCCAGGTCAACACGTTCCCGCACCACACCTTCCTCTGGGAGGGCATCGACGGGACGCGGATCTTCACCCACTTCCCGCCCGTGGACACCTACAACTGCTCGATGAAGGGCAAGGAGATCGCGCACGCCGCGCGGAACTTCAAGGACAAGGGCGTGGCCCGGCACTCGATCGCCCCGACCGGCTGGGGCGACGGCGGCGGCGGCACCACCCGCGAGATGATCGCCAAGGCGGCCCGCCTACGGGACCTGGAGGGGTCGGCGACGGTCCGCTGGGAGCGGCCGGCCGAGTTCTTCGAGAAGGCGCAGGCCGAGTACCCGAACCCGCCGGTCTGGGTCGGCGAGCTGTACCTGGAGCTGCACCGCGCCACCCTGACCAGCCAGGCCAGGACCAAGCAGGGCAACCGCCGCAGCGAGAACCTGCTGCGCGAGGCCGAGCTGTGGTGCGCCACCGCCGCGCAGCGCACCGGCCTGGCGTACCCGTACCAGGAGCTGGACCGGATCTGGAAGACGGTGCTGCTGCACCAGTTCCACGACATCCTGCCCGGCTCGTCGATCGCCTGGGTGCACCGCGAGGCCGAGGCGACGTACGCGGCGCTCGGCGAGGAGCTGGAGGCGCTGATCGGCCGGGCGCAGCAGGCCCTGGCCGGGGACGCGGCGGGCGGGCGCGAGCTGGTGTTCAACGGCGCCCCGCACGCCCGCTCGGCGGCGCCCGCCGGCGGCGCGGCGCCCGCCTCGGCGGCGCGGGCGGACGGCTGCGCGGTCGCCGCCCGCGACGGGGGCGGCTTCGTGCTCGGCAACGGGCTGCTGTCCGTCACGGTGGACGGCGACGGCCTGGTGGTCTCGGTGGTGGACCTCGCCTCCGGCCGCGAGACGGTGGCCCCCGGTGCCCGGGCCAACCTGCTCCAGCTGCACCCGGACTTCCCGAACATGTGGGACGCCTGGGACGTCGACCAGTTCTACCGCAACACCGTCACCGACCTGACCGCGGCGGACGCGGTGACGGTCGCGCTCGACGCGCCGGACGCGGTGGCCGTCCGGGTGGCGCGCTCCTTCGGCTCGTCCACGGTGGTCCAGACGCTGACCCTGCGCGCGGGCGCCGGGCGGCTGGACATCGACACCGAGGTGGACTGGCACGAGACGGAGAAGTTCCTCAAGGCGGCCTTCCCGCTGGACGTGCACACCGAGCGGTACGCCGCCGAGACGCAGTTCGGCCACCTGTACCGGCCCACCCACACCAACACCAGCTGGGAGGCGGCCAAGTTCGAGGCCTGCAACCACCGCTTCGTCCACCTGGACGAGCCGGGCTGGGGCGTCGCGCTGGTCACCGCCTCCACCTACGGCCACGACGTCACCCGCACGGTGCGCCCGGCGGACGGCGGCACCACCACCACGGTGCGGTTCTCGCTGCTGCGCGCGCCGCGCTTCCCCGACCCGGAGACCGACCAGGGCCTGCACCGGTTCCGGCACGCGCTGGTGCCGGGCGCCGGGATCGCCGACGCCGTCCGCGAGGGCTACCTGATCAGCCTGCCCGAGCGGCGGGTGACCGGCACCGCCGAGGCGGTCCGGCCGCTGGTGGAGCTGGACCAGGACGCCCTGGTGGTCAGCGCCGTCAAGCTGGCCGACGACGGCAGCGGGGACGTCGTGGTCCGCGTCTACGAGGCCAACGGCGGCCGCGCCCGGGGCCGGCTCACCACCTCGTTCCCGCTGGCCGGGGCGGTGCCCTGCGACCTGCTGGAGCGGCCGTGGGACGGCACCCGCGGATCGGTGGAGGTGAGCGGTGACGGCGTCGAGCTGGCGCTGCGCCCGTTCGAGCTGGTCACGCTGCGCCTGACGGCCGCGGCCGGCTGACGGCCTACCCTGTCCGTTGCCCCCGCCCGCCCGGGCGGGGGCCCGTCCCCCGGTTCTGGAGCCACCCGCGATGACCGCCGCCCCGCCCGCCCGCCCGCTGTTCGCCGCCCTCGACATCGGCGGGACGAAGATCGCCGGGGCGCTCGTCGACGAGCGCGGGGAGCTCTCCCACCGGCTCCAACTGCCCACCCCGGCGAAGGAGTCCGGCGCCTCCGTGCTGGCCGTCGTGCACCGGGTGCTCGACCACCTGGCCGCCGCCCCCGGCTGGGCCGCGGTGACCGCCGTCGGCATCGGCAGCGCCGGGCCGGTGGACCTGCAGCACGGCACCGTCAGCCCGGTCAACATCCCCGGCTGGCGGGCGTTCCCGCTGGTCGCCGAGGTCGCCGCGCACCCGGCCGTGGCCGGGCTCGGCGCCCCGGTGGCGCTGGCCGGGGACGGCGTCGCGATGGCGGCGGCGGAGCACTGGCGGGGCGCGGCGCGCGACGCCGCCAACGCGCTCTGCCTGGTGGTCTCCACCGGCGTCGGCGCCGGGCTGGTCCTGGACGGCGCGGTACGGCCCGGCCCCAGCGGCAACGCCGGGCACCTCGGCCACATCAGCGTGGACCTGGACGGCGACCCGTGCCCGTGCGGCTCGCGCGGCTGCCTGGAGGGCATCGCCGCCGGTCCGGCGATCGCCCGGCGGGCGCTGGCCGGGGGCTGGCGGCCCTCGGACCCGGACGGGGACCGCTCGGCCCGCGCCGTCGCCGCGGCCGCGCTGGCCGGCGACCGGGTCGCGCTCGCCTCCTTCGACCGGGCCGCCCAGGCGCTGGCGGCCGGCATCGCCGCCACCGCCGCCCTGGTCGACCTCGACCGGGTGGTGATCGGCGGCGGGGTCGCCGCCGCCGGCGCCCCGCTGTTCGACCCGCTCGCCCGCCACCTCGACCGGTACGCCGCGCTGCCCTACATCCGCGGCCTCGACGTCCGCCGGGCCGAACTCGGCACCGACGCGGGCCTGATCGGAGCGGCGGCGCTCTGCCGTCCGGCCCGGTCCGGGTCGTAGGGCCCCGCTCCGGCCGGCCCGGTCCGGGACGGGAGGCCCGGCCGGGCCTCCCCCCGGCCCCCTCACGAGAGACGCCCGCATGCCCACACCCACCCGTCCCCCGTTCGCCCCGCTCGCCAACCCCGTCCGCGCCTACGCCTGGGGCTCCGGCACCGCCATCCCCGCGCTCACCCGCACCCCGCCCACCGGTGAGCCGCAGGCCGAGCTCTGGATGGGCGCCCACCCGTCCGCGCCCTCGCTGCGGGACGACGGCGCGGGCCCGCGCCCGCTGGACCGGTTGATCGCCGAGGACCCGGAGGGCGAACTCGGGCCGGACGCCGTGAAGCGGTTCGGCCCGCAGCTCCCGTTCCTGTTCAAGGTGCTGGCCGCCGAGCGGGCGCTCTCGCTCCAGGTGCACCCCTCGCGGGCCCAGGCCGAGGCCGGCTTCGCCGCCGAGGAGGCCCGCGGCATCCCCCTCGACGCCCCGCAGCGCACCTTCCGGGACCGCGGGCACAAGCCCGAACTGATCTGCGCCCTCGGCGACTTCGAGGCACTCTGCGGCTTCCGGCCGGTGTCCGACACGGCCGGCCTGCTGGACGCGCTGGCCGTCCCGCTGCTCACCCCCTGGGCCACCGCACTGCGCCACCGGCCCGCCGAGGAGGTCCTGCCGGCGATGCTGCGGCACGTCCTGGAGGACGTCCGCCCCGGCCCGGCCGAGCTCGCCGCCGTCGCCGGGGCGCTGCGACGGGTCGCCGCCGACGGCGGGCCGTACGCCGCCGCCTGCGCCGCCTACGCGCGGGCCGCCCGGGACTACCCCGGGGACCCGGGCCTGGTCGCCGCGCTGCTGCTGAACCACGTCCGGCTCCGGGCCGGCCAGGCGCTCGCCCTCGGCGCCGGGGTGCCGCACGCCTATCTGCACGGCCTGGGCGTCGAGTTGATGGCCAACTCGGACAACGTGCTGCGCTGCGGTCTCACCGCCAAGCACATCGACGTGGACGGGCTGCTGGCGGTGACCTCCTTCCGGACCGGCGAGCCCCGCGTGCTCACCGCGTCGCCGGCCGGCCCCTGCGTCGCCCCGCCGGACGGCCCGGGGGCCGTCGACGCGGCCGGTGAGGGGATCGAGGAGGTGTTCCCCTCACCGGCCGAGGAGTTCCGGCTCTCCCGGCTGCGGCCCGCCGCCGCCCCCGCCCGGGTCGACCTGGCCGCGCCGCAGATCCTGCTCTGCACCGCCGGGCGGGCCCGGCTGCGGAGCGCGACCGGGCACACCCTCGACCTGCTGCCGGGCGGATCGGCGTACCTGCGTCCGTCCGGCGAGCCCGTCACCCTGGACGGCGCCGGCGCGGAGCTGTTCCGCGCGACCACCGGCTGAGGACTCGGGGCCGTCGCGGGTACCTCGGGCGGCTGTCCCGGGGGCGCCCCTGCGGGACGGCTCCGCCGGGCCGGTGACCACCGGACGCCCCGCACACCCGCGCCGCCGCCTGCGCGGTGCGTCCGGGTCGCGGGCGCCGGGCCCGGGCACCGGGCGGGTGCGTCGCAGTCGGCGGCGCCGTTGCCGCCGCTGCCACCCCTGCCGCCGCCGCGACGGCCACAGCCGTCCCGGGCCGTGCGGGCCTTCGGTGCCTGCGGGCCTTTCGGTCCCTGCTGTTCCTGCGGGCCTTTCGGTTCCTTCTCTTCCTGCAGGCCTTTCGGTACCCGCGGAACCCGCCGCCCTTCGGTGCCTGCGGTCCCTGCGGGCCTCTCGGTTCCCGCGGTACCCGCCGCCCATCGGTGCCTGCGGTCCCTGCGGGCCTCGCCCTGCTCAGGATGCCGGCAGCGCCATCGGTGCCGGCATCGCCGCCGTCAGCGCGCCGAGGCGCGACAGCGTCGGCGGGCGCGGTGCGCCGAGCCCGGCAGCGGGCCGCGCGATGCCAGCACCTGCACCCGCTGCGACGGCGCCGAGGACCGCGACTCGATCGGGGCCTCGCCCGGTACGAACGCCGAGAGAAAACGCCGCTCGGACTGGCTGAGTTTACGGGAACGGCCCGATTCCCGATCCCGCGCGACCACCACGGTGCGTGCCCGCATATAGGTGAGCGGATCGCGGCAGACATTCACCACCACATGGGCGGAACTTCGGCCCAGCTGCGCCACCGTCAGCCGTACCAGCAATGGCTCCGGCTGGTGGTGCAACTGCTCCAGGTAATCGATCTCGTGCCGTGCGATCAGGAATCCGGACGGAAAAAGGGATTCCCGGACGGCGACCTTGTGGTGGCAGAAGAGGTCGTAAATCCCCTCCTGGACGTAGGAGACCAGCCGGGCGTTGTTGATGTGCCCGTTCTCGTCCACGTCGCTCCACCGGGTGGGGCAGGTCAGGACATGTGCGTTGGAGTGCGGCGCGCTCACGGCTTCTTCAGCCCGGCATCGCCCTGGCCGCCCGCTCCGACGGGCAGCAGCGCCCGCCGCAACCGGGCGTAGTAGACGGCGTGTTCGGAGGCCATCCGGGCGGCCGTCCAGCCCTCCTCGGCCGCTTCGGCGGCGGCCTGGACGACCAGGCTGTCCAGCACGCCGTCGACGGCGCGGCAGAGCTCGGCCACCGCCGCCAGCCGCTCGGGGACGTCGGCGCCCCCGGTCCCGCCCCGGGCGGGGAAGGCCGCGAGCGAGTCCACGGCGAGCCGCAGCTCGTCCACCGCGACCGGCCGGATTTCCGAAAGGCTATTACCCACGAGTTTCTCCCGAATTAGTCAGAGCATTTGTCGGATGCGTTCGAACGGACCGGAGCGGCACTGACGCAGTCACGCACCCCCCGGTGGACTTGACGCTATCCCAGGGCGGGCACCGCATACGAGGTTTGCGCTGACCTACGGGAAACTGCCCACCATTGGAGTAGTTTGTCGGGGCATAAAATCTGCCGCATCAGCCGAATGCCACCCCGACGGTCACCCTGAGCGACGGTCAGCCGCCCCAACTGGCCCACCAGCGCGCCTTGTACACCTGTGTACCGCGCAACGTCCGGATGCCGTCCGGACGGTGGAGCCGGAGGACCGAGGTGCACCAGGAACAGGCCCCGGCGTGATCGGGGGCGGCGGTGAGCAGCCGCCCGGTGCCGGGTTCGTCGCCGACGCTCTTGATGTCGCGCTCCGCGGCCTCGTCGCCGAGCCGCACCCGGGTGAAGCGCCCGTCGGCCGGGTCGTACTGCCACAGGTGCGCGGCGGTGCTCAGCCAGAACCGGCCCGGCGCGGCGAGCACCGGCGCGAGGTCGTGGCCGCCCCGCTCCGGCAGCGCGACCCTGCGGACGGCGGTGAGCACGGGTGCGGCCGGTGTGCCGCCCACCCGGAGCGCGGTGAGCGTGTCGTCCCCCACCGCCCAGAGCAGCCCGGTCCGCCCGTCCCGGTGCACCGCGTGCGCGCCCGGCAGCGGGTACGCCGCGTGGGCGGTGCTGCGCGGGCCCTGCGAGGCGGCGTAGAGCCGGACCCACCCGCCCTCGCTGGCCGCGACGGCGACGTTGCCGTCCGGCAGCAGCTCCAGGCTGTGCGGGTTGGCCGCGCCGGTGTCGGCGGCCCAGTACGTGCCGCCGGTCGCGGTGTCGACGGCCGCCACCAGCCCGCCGGAGGCGGCGGTCAGCAGGAAGCGCCTCCCGCCCCGCACCCGGCTCTTCGCCTCGTCCGGCATCGACCAGCTGTGCTCCGGGGCGAGGTCGGCGAGGTCCGGCGCGCGGTCCGCGCTCCACGACCACACCACCGGCAGCCGGTCCGGCCGCCGATAGGCCATCAGCTCCTCGGCGCTCTGCAGGAGAAGCACGCTGCGCGTCTCCTGGTCCACCACCACGACCGCCCACCCGGGCCGCCCGGGCGCGGCCGAGGCCGTCGGCGCACCGAGCCCCAGTGCCACCGCCAGCCCGACCGCTCCCACTCGCCATCTGCGCACCCGCACCGTCCCTCCGCCGTCAGCGACTCCGGGACCACCGTGCGTCGTTGCCGCCGCCGCTGCCACCGCGGCACGCCCGAACGGCGCCGGGCCGTCCGGGTGCGACCGCGGCGCCGCTCAGTGCCGCCCGGAGATGGCGTCCGCCAGCCGGGCGAGCGGCGAGCTGGTGGGTCGGCCGGTGGACTCCTGGCGGTCGGCGGCGTGGTACGCGGCGTAGAGGGCGTGGACGCCGAGCCAGCGCAGCGGCTCGGGCTCCCAGCGGCGCACCGTGTGACCGACCCAGGGCAGCCGGGTGAGCTCGGTGTCGTGGCCGAGGACGAGGTCGCGCAGGGTGCGGCCGGCCAGGTTGGCGGTGGTGACGCCGCTTCCCACGTAGCCGCCGGCCCAGCCGAGCCCACTGGCGCGGTCGAGGTCCACCGTGGCGCACCAGTCGCGCGGGACGCCGAGCACGCCGGCCCAGGCGTGGTCGATCCGGGCGCCGGCGGCGGCCGGGAAGAAGCTGTCGAGGATCTCGCGCAGCTGCCGGACGGTGGCCGGCTGGGTGGTCCCGTCCGCGTCGGTCCGCGAGCCGTACCGGTAGGGGACGCCGCGCCCGCCGAGGGCGATCCGGTCGTCCGCGGTGCGCTGCGCGTACATGTAGGCGTGGGCGAAGTCGCCGAGGACCTCGCGGCCCGCCCAGCCGGCCCCGGCCCAGAAGGACGGCGGCAGCGGTTCGGTGGCGATCATCGCGGAGTTCATCGGCAGCCAGGTGCGCCGCTCGCCGCGGAGCGCCGCGGTGAAGCCCTCGGTGGCGCGCAGCACGTGGTCGGCGGTGACGGTGCCGTGCGGGGTGACGGCGCGGGCGCGGGAGCCGGCGGTGGCCGGCTCGACGGCGGTGACCGGGGTCTGCTCGTGGATGCGGACACCGAGACCGGCCACCACCCCGGCGAGTCCGCGCGCCAGCTTCGCGGGCTGGACCCGCGCGCCGTGGGGCGTCCAGGTGCCGCCGAGGGTGCCCGCGATCCGGATCCGCTCGCCGGTCTCGGCGGCGGTCAGCAGGTGGATGCGGTCCGCGCCGTAGGAGCGCTCGGCCTCCGCGAAGGCCCGCAGCCGGGCCAGCTGGGCCGGGGTGCGGGCGACCTCCAGGACGCCACCCCGGACGAGGTCCGCCTCGATGCCCTCGGCCTCGACGGTGTCGGCGACCTCGCCGACCGCCGCGTCCATCACCCGCTGCATCGCGGCGGCCGGGCCGGGCCCGTACCGGCGGGCGAAGGCCGCTCGCCCGGCGAACCCGTTGTAGAGCCACCCGCCGTTGCGCCCCGAGGCGCCGTAGCCGCAGAACCGGCGCTCCAGCAGGGTGATCCGCAGCCCGGGGTCGGCCTTCTTGAGGTAGTACGCCGCCCAGAGCCCGGTGTACCCACCGCCGACGATGCACACGTCGGCGTCGGCGTCGCCCGGCAGCGCGGGCCGGGGCTCGGGCAGCCCGGTCTGCGCGTACCAGAAGGAGACGCCGCCGTTGACGGCCGGGGATTCGTCGCCGGTGCGGCCCACGGGAACCTGCCTTCGCTCGGTGATCTCCCCGGACGCTATGCCGCCGCACACCGCCGGGGCCACCGACACGGTGGCAGGATCCGCCTGCCCGGCCCTGCACAGTGTCAGAGCCGCCGGGCGGGCGGCGGCGATCGGCTGCCGTGCGGATGTGGCACATGCCAATCGACAACCAGAGTTACCCTGGAGGAGCTTCGACAACTAGAGTTACCACCATGTCGACACCTGAGATCACCGCCACCGAGCGGACGGCGCTCGACCGGATCCTCCTCGACGCCCTCGACCCGCTCGCCCCGGCCATGCGCGCCCGGGCGACCGGCTACGCCGCGGACCGCCGGTGGGCGGCGGACCCGGCCGAGGTGGCGCCGGCCGTCCTCGGCACCTGGAACGTGGTGGACCAGGAGGTCGAGCGACCGACCGCGACGGCCGCCCGGACCGCCGCCTCCTACGGCGCCGGCCACGAACGGCTCGGCGCGGCCCGGGGCCTCACCCGGCCGGGTGCCCGCAGGAAGTGGCCCGACGCCGTCGACGGGCCGGCAGCCGCGCCCCCGACCGGCAGCAGCCTCGAACTGTTCGGCGGTACGGCCGAGTTGTTCGCCGACGCGGCTTCGGGCGGCTGGCGGTGGAGCGCCCGGGGCGCCGACGGGACGCGCAGCAGGGAGGCCGGCTCCCCCACCGCCACCAAGGAGGAGGCCGCCGCCCACGCGGGAGCCTTCCTGAAGCAGCACTCCGTCACCGACGCCCCCACCGACGCCCCTACCGACGCCCCACCGGCCGCCGACCGGTCCGACCGGCCCGCCGCCGGGTGACGGCCGGAGCACCACGGGCCGGACCGGCGGCAGCACCTGCCGACCCGGCCCCGCGGCACGTCAGCGGGACGCGCCCGCGCCGATCGTCGAGCCCTCGACGGGTGCGGACAGCGGGATGCTCTCCCCCGCGAAGCCGGTCTTGACGAACTGCCAGGTCAGACCGTTGATCACACCCTGACCCAGCGGAGCCAGTTTGCCGAAGGCCGGCTGGCTGAGGTCGATGTGGGTGGAGTCGCAGGACGGACACTTGTCCTTGACCGGGACGGTGACCGTCTTGCCCTGGTAGGTCACCTTGACCGATATGCCCTTGCAGAGCGGGTCGTTGTTGGGGTTGGCGCTGGTCCACCAGGTGTGCGAGACCGCCACCAGCATCTGGTTCCCGGCGTTGATCTGGGTGCCGCAGGCGCCGTAGCCGGCGTCGTTGTAGTACGTCGCCTTGCCGGTCATCGGCTTGTTGATCGGGATCGCGGCACTGGCCGAGCCCGCGGTCAGGGCGATCAGGGCGGCGGCGGCGAGCGGAGCGCCGGCCAGGATCCTGAGGTTCTTGACGACTCGCATGGTTCCCTCCGATTGTCGGTGCGGACGGCATGACCGAGTACGGGCGGGGCCGACGGCCCTGCGGGAGCTCCCGAGCAGGCCGAATCGCCTGCGGTGCAGTGGAGTTCGGACACGTCCGGCCCGCCCAGGGAAGGACCGTATGCCCGGCCCGTCGATGAGGTCCATACCTTTGATGTGTTGTCATGAACACAAGGCAGGAAGCTTTACGAAAGCGGCCGAAGGCAGGACGATACGTGACCGCAGCACGGGGTGACGCGTTGTCAGGTCACGCGTTCCACTCCCCGGAGGCCCCCTTGCGCACCCCGCCCCGCACCTCGCCCCGCACCTCGCCCCTCGTCCCGCTCCGCACCGCCCTCGGCGCCGCCCTGCTCGGCGCCGCCGTCCTGACCGGCGCCATCGCGGCCACCGCGACCACGGCGGCCGCCGCGCCCGCCGGGGCGCGGGAGGTGAACCAGGGCTACAGCATTCCGGTCGGCGGGGTCACGGACCTCGGCGCCCTGCCCGTGCTCAGCAGCCTCGGACTGGACTTCGCCCGCCTGCTCGGGCAGTGAGCCGGCGCCCCTGACCCCGCCACCGCCGCAGCGGCCGACCACCGCTGCGGCGGCCGCGCTCAGGCCCGGCCCCGCACCCCCGGCACCGCGACCGCGAACAGCGCACCGGAGAGCGGGTGTTCCTCGCTGCGAGCCGTGGTGATGTACAGCGTCTCCAGCTCCGGACCGCCGAAGGCGCAGCTGGTCGAGCGCGGCACCGGGACCTCCACGGTGTCCAGCAGACGGCCCTCCGGCGAGAGGCAGTGCACGGCCCCGCCGTCCCAGAACGCCACCCAGAGGTTCCCGGCCCCGTCCAGCGTCATGCCGTCGGGCATCCCCGGCAGGTGGGAGACGTCCAGCGAGCGGATCCGGCGGCCGACCGGGCCGTGTTCGGGGTACTCGTAGAGCTCGATCCGCCGGGTCGGGGTGTCGATGTGCCAGAGGCGGTCCGGCTCGGGCCAGGCCAGGCCGTTGGGGATGGCCAGGCCGTCCAGGATCGGCAGCACCGACCCGTCCGACTCCAGCCGGTACAGCGACCCCGGCAGCCGGGGCTCCGAGCGCTGCATCGTGCCGGCGACCGGCCGGCCGTACGGGTCCCGCTTGCCGTCGTTCATCCGGCGCTCCGGCCGGTCGGCCTCGACGGCGGCGAGCAGCTCCGTCCGGCCGGTGGCGGTGTCCAGCGCCTCGAAGCCCCTCTCGGTCGCGAGGACCGGCCGGCCTTCCGCGGCGAGCATCAACGTGCCCGGGGTGACCTCCAGTTCGAGCGACGTGACCCGGCCGCTCGGCCGGTGCAGGGTGAGCACCCGGCGGTCCGGAATGCCGATCCAGTGCAGGCTCCGGGCGGTCGCGTCCCAGATCGGCCCTTCACCGAGGGCGAGGCAGGGGGTTTCGGCAACGGGCTCGGCACGCATGGGCTTCTCCTCGGAACTGGGCGACGGGGTCGACGGGACGGGGTCGGCACGGCAGGACTCCGGGAAGCATCGCACCCGCCCGCCACCCACGACCCCCGAGCCTCACGGCCGGGTCGGCGGTCCACCACACCGGACCACCGACACACCGCCCGCGGCAGCACCGCCACCGACCACGCCGGCACCACCCGGAGGCTCAAGCGCCCGACGGGGAAGCGGCAATGCGGACGCGCACTGGGGCGTCAATCACGACTGGATCCCAGCGTGACTGACTGCCAGGAAGGGATTGCCTATCGTGCCGGCCCCGCCGCTCCCGACGTCGCCAACACCCCGTGCGGACCCGGCGTTCGCCGGGCCGGGCCGCTCAGGGAAGCAGGCGTGTCTCGGCGGCCGGCAGGTGCTTGGCCCACCAGTGGTCGTAGCGGCGGTAGACCCCGGGGTCGCGGTCGGCGAGGAACGCCGTGAGCGACCCGGCCTCCGTGGCCAGGCCCTTCCAGACGTGGCCGGGCAGCGGGTGGAAGGCGGTGGCCTCGATGCCCCCGTCGACGGCACGCCAGACGCCCGCGACGTAGCCGTCGACCAGGAGTGTGGGCAGCACGTCGCCGTTCACCCGCGTCACGAGCTTGCGGTAGGGGGGTGGGACGACCCGGCTGCGGTCGTCGTGGGCGAGCAGGGTGCTGTCCCACATCGCCATCAGCCGGGGCGGAGCGGGCGTGGACTCGGCCGGCCGTGGCGCGCCGGGGGTGTCGTACAGCACCGTGCCGTCGGGCCCTGCCAGCTGTTCCAGCTCGTCGGTGAGCGCCTGCACCGCCGCCCTGACCCGGGCCCGGCCGACCAGCGCGAACCGGGCCATGTCCGCCACCGACGCCGGGCCGAAGCCCTCCAGGTACCGGCGGACCAAGGTCTTTAGGCCCTCGGACGCGACCTCCGGGCCGGCCGGCGCCGGCCGGGTGCCCGCCGCCACGTACGGCGGCCGGGTGTCGAACGCCCAGGGGCCCCCGGTGGGCACGTGCCACAGCGGGGCGTACTGCCGCAGCATCCGCCAGGCCGCCGGATCCAGCGGTCCGCCCAGCCGGTTCTCCAGCCAGCCCCCGAACTCGGCGTTGGTCCGCGGCCGGTCGGCGAAGTCCAGCAGGTCCGGGAGCACGGCCCGGGCGTCGTCGGCGTCGAGCCCGGATGCCGTGAAACGGGAGTCGCCGAGCCTGGACGCGCGCAGGGTCGGCTCCATGGCCTCGCGGAAGGCCCGGTAGTCCTCGCGGTGGACGGTGTGCAGCGTGATCCGCATCAGCGTCGTGCGCACCGTCCGGAAGTCGGCCTGGGCCGCATCGAGGTCGGCCGGGTCGAAGTCGCTCAGCCGGTTCCACAGCGCGAGGTACGGCGAGGCGGGCTGCTGCGCCTGGAGGGCGACCACACGTCGTACCGCCTCGACGGCGTCGAGCCGCTCGCGGCCGAGCAGCAGCTGCCGGGCGAGCGTGGCACGGTTGAGCGCACGCGCAGTGATCGTCATGCGGGGATTCTCCCGCTCCCCCGGACCGCGGGAAAGCCGGCGGGCCCGGGGCCCGCCGCCCGGTCCGGGTTTCTTGCGCTCCGAGAGTTAATAACTGCGACACGCCCGCGACAAGGTCGAATACGGTCGGGACGTACGCCGGACATCGCCCGGACATCGGCCGCAACAGGGCTTCATCGTGCCGCAACACCCGTTCCCAGCAGGCAGAACGGTGATTGACAGCAGGCCTCGGACTTCAGCACCATGAGCGCCGAGCCCACTCGCAGCACGCCGGAAGGAGGGCCGATGACCACCGTTCGCCGCGTCCAGAGCCCTTCCTGTCCCCGCCTCTGCGTTGCCCTCCGCCGTTGTTGTCGCGGAGCGCTCGCCCGCTGATCCGGTAGCCCGGACCGGCCCCCTCGCACGGCCCGCCCGTGCCCTCGTGTCCAGCGCCACCCGCCCGCCGTGCGCGCCCCGCGCCGTGCTGCGGCGTGCCCCCGACCGGCCGCGGACCCGTGGGCCCGGCGGCCGCTCCGCCCTGCACCCCGCCCGCTCCAGCTCCCTTCCCGTGCCCCGAGAAAGCCGAGGATCCGCCATGACCGCTGCCCTCACCGACCTCCGCATCACCCCGGCCGCCGGCCGGATCGGTGCGATCGTCCACGACGTCCGCCTCGGTGGCGACCTGTCCGCCGGGACCGTCGCCGCCGTCGAGGCCGCGCTGTACCGCCACAAGGTGCTCTTCTTCCGCGGCCAGGAGCACCTGGACGACGCCGAACACGAGGCGTTCGCCCGCCTGTTGGGCCAGCCCGTCGGCCACCCGACCGTCCCCAGCGCCGACGGCCGGTACATCTTCGAGCTCGACGCCACCAAGGGCGTGCGCGCCAACAACTGGCACACCGACGTCACCTTCGTACCGTCCTACCCGAAGGCGTCCATCCTCCGCTCGCTGGAGCTGCCGCCCGCCGGTGGCAGCACGGTGTGGGCGAACACCGTCGCCGCCTACCAGGACCTCCCGGCGCCGCTGAAGGTGCTGGCCGAGAGCCTGCGCGCGGTCCACACCAACGACTACGACTACGCGGCGAGCCTGGCCCTGCGGCCCGAGCTGGCCGACAACGCCGAGATCGCCGCGCTCTTCCGCCAGGTGTTCGTCTCCACCGCCTTCAAGACCGAGCACCCGGTGGTCCGGGTCCACCCGGTGACCGGCGAGAAGACCCTGTTGCTGGGCGCCTTCGCGCAGCGCATCCAGGGTGTCTCGGGGGCGGACAGCCGGGCCCTGATCGAGCTGTTCCAGCGGTACGTGGAGCGGCTGGAGAACACCGTGCGCTGGGACTGGCAGGTCGGCGACGTGGCGATCTGGGACAACCGGGCGACCCAGCACTACGCCGTCAACGACTACGGCGACGAGCCGCGGCTGGTCCGCCGGATCACCCTGGACGGCGACCTGCCGGTGGGCGTGGACGGCACCCCGAGCCGGCTGCTGGAGCCGACCGAGCCGCCGAAGGTGGCCGGCCTGGTGCCGGCGGCGGAGCTGGAGGCCGCCGCCCTCCAGGGCTGACCCGCGCCGGCCCTCCCACCGGTCCACCCCTGACGACACCACCCCCTGACGACACCACCCGTGAAAGGCCCATCGATGTCGGACACGCTCCCGCGCCCCGCCCTGCGGATCGGGGACGAGCGGCGGGACGTCAACGCCGCCGCCGTGCTGCGGACCGTGCTCGACCACGGGCCGGTCGCGCGCAGCCGGGTCGCCGCGCTCACCGGCCTCAGCGCCTCCGCGGTGTCCCGGCAGGTGGTGGACCTCATCCGGCTCGGACTGCTCGGCGAGCGGCCCGAGTTGACCGGCGGGGTGGGCTCGGTCGGCCGGCCGCAGCAGCCGGTCGACATCGACACCGACCGGCTCGCCGTCGCCGGGCTGCACATCGGGGTCCCGTACACCACCTTCGCGCTGCTGGATCTGCGCGGAAACGTGCTGTACCGGCAGGAGTTGAGCAACCGCGGCCGTACCGGGTACGCGGTGCTCAAACCGCTGCTGGAGCGGCTGCCCCGGCTGCTCGCCACCGTGCCCGGCGGCCGACGGGTGGTCGCGCTCGGCGCCGTCACCGGCGGCGCGGTGGACCCGGAGCGCGGCATGACGGTGCGTCATGACCCCTTGGACTGGCAGGACATGCCGCTCGGCGAGCTGCTGGCGCAGGCCAGCGGGCTGCCCGTCCAGGTGGACAACCACGCCCGGGCGCTCACCCAGGCGGAGATCCTGTTCGGCCACCCGGCGGCGCGCCGCAGCATGGTCCAGCTCTTCGTCGGCCACGTGGTCGACGCCGCGCTCGCGGTGGCCGGGGTGGTCCACCTCGGACCCGCCTCGGCCACCGGGGACGTCGCGCACCTGCCCGTCCCCGACAGCGACGCGCTCTGCCACTGCGGCCGGCTGGGCTGTCTGGCGGCAGCGGCCTCGGACACCACGCTGTTCGAGGCGGCCGCCGCGGCCGGGGTCACCGAACGGCCGGACCGGGCCGGGCTGGTGGCCGCGGTGCGGGCCGGCGATCCGCGCGCCGACCGGCTGGTCCGCCGGCGGTCCGAGGTGATCGGCCGCGCGCTGGCCCTGCTGGCGGACGTGGTCAACCCGGACCTCGTGGTGCTGACCGAGACCTTCGCCGTGCTCGACCCCGCCTACCTGGACGTGGTGCGCGCCGAGTTCGCCCGCCGCTCGCACCTGCGTCGGGACGCCGACCTGGTGATCGCCCAGCGGCGCGGCCCGGACGCGCTGGCCGTGGCCGCCGGGGCCGCGGTGCTGGGCGTGCTGTACGCCCGGCCGCTGCAGGCGACGGCCGCGGCCGCCCGGACGCCGCCGACCTGGCACGGGCTGCTCCGGTAGCCGCCCACCGCCGACCGACCGCTCCCGCCCGCGCCACCCCTCCTCCCGCTCGCCCGCCCCTCCCGAAGGACCCGCCATGACCGCGTTCACCTCCCCCTCCCCCTCCGGCCTCTCCCGGCGCGCCCTGCTGCGCGGGGGCCTCGCCGGGGCCGGCCTGCTGACGCTGGCGGCCTGCCGCTCGGCCGCGGACACCGCCTCCTCCGCCGCGAGCGGCTCGGCGACCCCGCGGCGCGGCGGCGTCCTCACCGTGGGCGCCGGAATCGACTTCACCCCGAGCCTGCTCTTCGCCCAGAGCGCCAACACCCTCGTCCAGCGCCTGGTCTTCAACACCCTGACCCGCTACGACGACCAGCTCCGGCCGCAGCCCGAACTGGCCACCTCCTGGCAGGTCGGCGCGGACGGCACCAGCGTCACCCTCAAGCTCCGCGACGACGTGCTCTTCCACAGCGGCCGCAGGTTCACCGCCGACGACGTGGTGTTCGCCGTCAAGAACCTGCAGAACCCGGCCCGTTCGGCCCAGCTGCGCTCGACCGCCGCCGCCGTCACCGACTTCCGCAAGAACGGCGACTTCGAGCTGACCCTCGTCCTCGCCCACCCGGTCAGCAACCTCTTCGACCTCTTCGAGTTCATGATCATCCCGGACTCGGCCAGCGTCGAGGACGCCGTCGCCGGCACCAGGCTGATCGGCACCGGCCCGTTCACCTTCACCGAGCGCAAGCCCGGCAGCTCGATCACCTTCGCCCGCAACGACAAGTACTGGAACCCGGGCCGCCCCTACCTCGACGGGGTCGAGATCCGGATCGTCCCGCAGGCGGAGTCGCTGCTCTCCTCGCTCAAGACCGGCCAGACCCACCTCTCCTACGGCATCCGCGGCAAGGACGTGGCCACCCTCAAGGACGACCCGCAGTTCCGGATCAAGCAGTACGACACCGGCTCCGGCGCCTACTACATCGGCGCCAACCTCACCGCCGAGCACGTCGGCGACAAGCGGGTCCGCCAGGCCATCGCCTGGGCGGTGGACCGCGACCGGCTGGTGCAGCAGGCGCTCGGCGGCTACGGCACCGTCTCGGCCGCGCCGTGGCCCAAGTCCTCGCCCGCCTACACCGAGGCCAACGCCACCCGCTACAGCCACAACCCTGACAGGGCGCGGCAGTTGCTCAAGGAGGCCGGGGTCGGCCCGATCACCCTGCCGTTCGCGCACTCCAACGACCCGGGCAACACCGCGATCGCCCAGATCCTGCAGTACGACCTCCAGCAGGTCGGCATCGAGACGGTGCTCCAGCCCACCGACTCCCCCACCATGCAGAAGCAGCTCATCGCGCAGTCCATGCCGGCCCTGTGGACGCTCAGCCACGGGTTCGCCCAGCTCCAGCCCGCCACCCTCGCGGTCAGCGCCTACCCGTTCAACGAGGCCAAGAACAGCTCGCACTTCGGCTCGCCCGCCTACACCGACATCGTCCAGAAGGCGTGGAACCGCTCGGACAGCGACAGCCCCGAGGCCAAGGCGCTCTACCAGCAGATCACCGACGTGCTGCTGGACGAGGAGTTCGTGATCGACCTCGCCATCGGCGGCCTGGTCGAGGTGGCCGGCCAGAAGGCCCGGGGCACCGACCTCAACAAGTTCGGCTACCTCAACCTCGACGACGCCTACCTGACGGCCTGACCGATGCGCACCTTCCTGCTCAGGCGGCTCCCCTCCGGGCTGCTCGTCCTCGCCCTCGCCTCCTTCCTGGTCTTCCTCATCCTGCGGCTGATCCCCGGCGACCCGGCGACCTCGCTGGCCGGGCCCGACGCCGGGCCGGAGGCCGTCGCCGCGATCCGCGGCCGGCTCGGCCTCGACCAGCCGCTGCTCACGCAGTACCTCGGCTGGCTCGGCGACCTGCTCACCGGAAACCTCGGGCCCAGCTACGCGATCGGCGGCCAGATCTCCGACCTGATCGGCAACGGGCTCGGCGCCACCGCCCAACTCACCCTCGGCGCCCTGCTGCTGGTGATCGTGATCGCAGTGCCGCTCGGCGTGCTCGGCGCGACCACCCGCCGCCGGCCGGTCGCCGCGGCCGTACGCGCCTTCACCACCGCCGTCCTGGCGGTGCCGCCGTTCGTCACCGGCGTGCTGCTGGTGCTGCTCTTCGCGGTCACCCTCGGGCTGCTGCCGGCCGGCGGCCACGAGTCCCTGCTCGACCAGCCGGACCTCGCCGTGCAGTACCTGCTGATGCCCGCCGTCTGCCTGGCGCTGCCGAGCGCCGCCGTCCTCGCCCGCTACCTCAAGGACGGCCTGGAACGCGCCCTCGCCGAGGACTACGTCCGCACCGCCACCGCCCTCGGCGTCTCCCGCCGACGGATCGTCTGGCAGCACGCGCTGCCCAACGCGCTGCCGTCCACGATCACCGTGCTCGGCCTGCAGATCGGCCAACTCATCGCCGGGGCCGTATTGGTGGAGCGGATCTTCGCCTGGCCGGGCCTCGGCCAGCTGATCGAACAGGGGGTGATCCGCCGCGACTACCCGGTCGTGCAGGACCTCCTGCTGCTGATCGTCGCCGTCCATGTCGCCGTCCAGCTGCTCACCGACCTGGTGTACGCGTGGCTGGACCCCCGGATCCGGTGGGAGTGACCGATGACCGCCCTGACCACCCCGAGCGTCGGCGCGCCGCCGCGCACCGCCCGCGCCCGCCGCAACCGCTACCTGGCCGGTCTGCTCACCGGGCGCGGCCTCACCGGCCTCGCCCTGGTCGGCGTGATCGCGCTGGCCGGCCTGTTCGCGCCGCTGCTCACCGACCTCGACCCCAACGCCCAGAGCGCCCTCGCGCTCGCCGGCCCCAGTGCCGACCACCCCTTCGGCACCGACGACCTGGGCCGCGACCTCTTCAGCCGGGTGCTGCACGGCATCGGCACCGACCTCGCGATCACCTTCAGCGCCGTACCGGTCGGCGCCTTGCTCGGCTGCTCCTTCGCCCTGCTCGCGGCCTCCTCCCGGTGGGCGGACGTCACCGTCCAGCGCGCCTTCGACCTGCTGCTCGCCTTCCCCGGCATCATCCTGGCGCTCGCGGTGACGGCCGTGCTGGGCCCCGGCCGCTGGCCGGTGCTGATCGTCATCGCCCTCGCCGAGATACCCGGCTTCGGGCGGCAGTTGCGGGCCGGCATCCTGGTCCAGCGGGAGCGCGAGTACGCGCTGGCCGCCCGGGTCGGCGGGGCCTCCCGGCTCCGGGTGCTGCTGCGCCACGTCGTCCCCAACGCCGCCGACCCGCTGATCGTGCAGACCGCCGTCGCCCTCTCCATCGGCGTCTTCATCGAGGGCGCGATGAGCTTCCTGGGCCTGGGCGTCCGCCCGCCGGAGCCCACCCTCGGCTCCATCCTCAGCCAGTCCGTCGCCTACCTCTCCACCCACCCCGCCTTCGCGGCCGCCCCGCTGGCCGCGACCACCGCGCTGGTGCTCGGCTTCACGCTGATCGCCGAGGCCCTGAACAGGGGGATCCGCCGTTGAGCCGCCCAGTCCTTCGGGTACGCGATCTGACCGTCGAGTTCGACGCCACCAGGGCCGTCGACGGCGTCGGCTTCGAGCTGTCCGCCGGCGAGACGCTCGGCCTGGTCGGCGAGTCCGGCTCCGGGAAGTCGACCACCGCGCTGGCACTGCTGCGCATGCTGCCGGCCGGCGGCCGGATCACCGCCGGCTCGGTCGAGCTGGACGGACAGGACCTCGCCGCGCTGCCCGAGTCCGCGCTGCGCGGCCTGCGCGGGCGGCGGATCGCGATGATCTTCCAGGATCCGATGTCCTCGCTCAATCCGGTGCTCACCGTCGGCAAGCAGCTCGACGAGGCCCTGCGGGCCCACGGCGGCGCCGGCCGGGCCCAACGTGCCGCCAGGGCCACCGAGTTGCTCGACCTGGTCGGCATCCCCGGCGCCGCCGACCGGTTGGGCGACCACCCGCACCAGTTCTCCGGCGGCCAGCGCCAGCGCATCATGATCGCGCTCGCCCTCGCCAACGACGCCGAGGTGCTGGTCGCCGACGAGCCGACCACGGCGCTCGACCCGACCGTCCAGCAGCAGATCCTCCAGTTGCTCTCCCGGATCAACCGGGAGACCGGCACCGCCCTGGTGGTGATCAGCCACGACCTCGGCGTGATCGCGCAGACCTGCCGCCGGATCCTGGTGATGCGCGAGGGCCGGGTGGTCGAGCGCGGCCTCACCGGCGAGGTGCTCGCCGCGCCCCGGCACCCGTACACCAAGCAGCTGCTGGCCGCCGTCCCCCGGCTGGAGGCGCCCTCCGAGGCCGCCGCCAACAGCCTGCCGGGCCCCGAACCGCTGCTGACCGTCCACGGGTTGCGCAAGACGTACGGCCCGCGCCGGCGGCCGGTCGCCGCGCTGGACGGCGTCGACCTGGAACTGCACCCCGGCGAGACGCTCGGGCTGGTCGGCGAGTCCGGCTCCGGCAAGTCCACGCTGGCGCGCGCACTCGTCCAGGTGCACGCGCCCTCGGCGGGCACCATCCGGTTCCGGGGCGCGGAACTCGGCCGCGACGGCGGCCGGGCCGCCCGGCGGGAGCTGCAGATGGTCTTCCAGGACCCGTACTCCTCGCTCAATCCGCGGATGACGGCGGGCCGGATCATCGAGGAGCCGCTGATCGCGCACGGGCTCGGCGGCGCGGCCGAACGCGCCGCACGGGTCGCCGAGCTGCTCCGACAGGTCGGCCTGGACCCGGAGTCGGCGGACCGCCACCCGCGCGCCTTCTCCGGCGGGCAGCGCCAGCGGATCGGCATCGCCCGCGCGTTGGCGCCCCGGCCGAGCGTGCTGATCTGCGACGAGCCGGTCTCCGCCCTGGACGTCTCGGTCCAGGCCCAGGTGATCGAGCTGCTCGCCCGGCTGCAGCGCGAACTCGGCCTGGCCGTCCTGTTCATCGCCCACGACCTCGCCGTCGTCCGCCAGGTCAGCCACCGGATCGCCGTGATGCACCGCGGCCGGATCGTCGAGACCGGCCCGGCCGACCGCGTGGTCACCGCGCCCGAGCACCCGTACACCGCCGAACTCCTCGCCGCGGTACCGCGCCTGGACGCCGTCGGCCCCACCCTCAGGAGCACCGTATGAGCACCACCCCCGAGCCCGGCCGCGAGGCCGCCCCCGGGCCCGCGCACGACGCCGGCCGCCGCGACCCGTACGCCGGCTTCGCCGGCACCGTCGGCCGCACCTTCGGTACCTCCACACCCGCCTGGCCGCAGCCGGTCCGCCCGCGCGAGGGGGCGCCCAACATCGTCGTCGTGCTGATCGACGACATGGGCTACAGCGACATCGGGCCGTTCGGCGCCGAGATCCCCACGCCGACCCTGGACCGGCTCGCGGCGGGCGGCGTCAAGCTGGCCAACTACCACACCATGCCGCTCTGCTCGCCCGCCCGGGCGGCACTGCTCACCGGCCTCAACCCGCACCGGGTGGGCTACTCCTTCGTCGCCAACGCCGACCCCGGCTTCCCCGGCTACGGCATGGAGGTGGCGGCGGACATCCCGACCCTGGCCGAGACGCTGCACGACAACGGCTACGCCACCTACGCCGTCGGCAAGTGGCACCTGACCCGCGACTCCGCCTCCAACGCCGCCGACAACCGCGCCAACTGGCCGCTGCAGAAGGGCTTCGACCAGTACTACGGCGTCCTCGAAGGCCTGACCAGCCTCTTCCACCCCCACCAACTCGTCAGCGACAACAGCCCGTTGGACATCGACGAGTTCCCGGACGACTACTACTACACCGACGACATCACCGACCGGGCCATCGCCATGGTGAAGTCGCTGCGCGCGCACGACGCCGACAAGCCGTTCTTCCTCTACCTCGCGCACAACGCGGTGCACGGCCCGCTCCAGGCCAAACCCGAGGACCTCGCCCGGCACCGCGGCCGCTACGACGGCGGCTGGGACGAGCTGCGCGCCGCCCGCTTCGCCCGCCAGCTCGCCGCCGGCCACTTCCCGGCCGGCACCGAGCTGCCCGACCGCAACGCCGAGGCCGGGTACGACGTCGGGCCCTGGTCCGAACTCACCGACGTCCAGCAGAAGGTGTACGCCCGGTACATGGAGGTGTACGCGGCGATGGTCGACAACGTCGACCAGAACCTCGGCCGGCTCACCGACACCCTCGCCGCGCTCGGCGAACTCGACAACACCATCATCGTGTTCACCTCCGACAACGGCGGCACCGGCGAGGGCGGCGCCGAGGGCACCCGCAGCTACTTCAGCCGCTTCGTCCACCACCCGAACCTGCCGGCCGACTGGAACCCGGACGTCGAACGGGAGATCGAACTCATCGGCGGCCCGCAGAGCCTGGTGCACTACCCGCGCGGCTGGGGCATGGCCTCCAACACGCCCTTCCGCCTCTACAAGGGCCAGACCTACGCGGGCGGCGTACGGGTGCCGTTCGTGCTCTCCTGGCCGGCCGGCCTGCCGCGCGCCGGGAGCGACACCGGGGTGCGGCCGCAGTACCAGTACGTCACCGACGTCCTGCCCACGCTGCTCGAACTCGCCGGTGTGGAGCGGCCGTCGGAGCGCTCCGGGCAGCCGGTGCAGTCGCTCGACGGGATCAGCTTCGCGCCGGTCCTGCGCGACCCGGCGGCCGCGTCCACCCACTCCGAGCAGTACTGCGAGATGACCGGCAACCGCAGCTACTACCGGGACGGCTGGAAGCTGGTCACCCTGCACCGCTTCGGCGCGCCCTACGACGACGGCGAGTGGGCGCTCTACGACCTGCGCACCGATCCGACCGAGATCCACGACGTGGCCGCCGAACACCCGGACCTGGTCAAGGAGTTGTCCGCCGCCTGGGAGGCGGCCGCCTGGCGCGACGGCGTCTTCCCGCTGGCCGACGGCAGCGGTGCGCTCGCCCTGCGCGGCCCGGAGGCCGAGCGGCTGCGGCGGCCGGTCACCCTGCTCGCGGGCACCCCCGAGCTGGAGCGGTACCGCTCGTCCCGGCTGATCTCCTTCCGCTCCTTCCGGATCGAGGCCGAGCTGACCGCGCACGGCGCCGGTGACCAGGGCGTGCTGGTCTCGCACGGCGACCAGGGCGGCGGCTACAGCCTGTACGTCGAGGACGGCCGGCTGCGGTTCGCCTACAACCAGTACGGCGAGCTGTTCGAGGCCGACGGCGGCCCGCTCGCGCCGGGCGCGCACCTGATCACCGTCGAGGCCTCGGCGGTGGCGGACCTCAGGTGGGAGTTCCGCCTGCTGGTCGACGGCGCCGAGGGCGGGCGGCTCGGGCCGGTCCACCAGCTGATCGGCATGGCACCGTTCCAGGGGATCAGTGTCGGCGTGGACCGCAAGTCCCCGGTCTCCTGGCCGGTGTACGAGCGGCACCGCTCGTTCCGCTACACCGGCGCCCTGCACGCGGTCACCTACCGGCCGGGCGAGCCGGCGCCGTACGACCCCGAGACGGTCGCCCAGGCCCTGCGCGAGGCCGCGGCGGCCTTCGAGTAGCCGCGGCGGTACCTGCGGCGGCCGCGGCGACCCACTGAGCAGCGGCGGCGACCTTCGGCCAACGGCCGGCCGCCCCTCCTCCGGGGCGGGCCGGCCGGGTTAAGCTCGCCGTCGTACGCATGCCACACATTCAGGGGGGACCTGTGATCGGCGAACTGCTTCCCGCATCGGTCGTGGTGGAGACCGCCTACGACGATCCGCCGCAGGCGCGGCTGGAGCCCGCCGAGGAGGCGGTCGTCGCCCGCGCCGTCGAGACCCGGCGGCGGGAGTTCACCACCGTCCGGCACTGCGCCCGCCTCGCGCTCGGCCGGCTCGGCGTCCCGTACCGGCCGCTGGTGCCCGGCCTGCGCGGCGCGCCGAGCTGGCCCGACGGCGTGGTCGGCAGCCTGACGCACTGCGCCGGCTTCCGGGGCGCGGCCGTGGCCCGCGCGGGCGAGGTCGTCTCGATCGGCATCGACGCCGAACCGGCCGAGGCCCTGCCGGAGGGCGTGCTCGACGCCATCGCGCTCCCCACCGAGCTGGAGCGGAACGGCAAGCTGCTCGCGGACCACCCGGGGCTGCCGTGGGACCGGCTGCTGTTCAGCGCCAAGGAGGCCGTCTACAAGGCGTGGTTCCCGCTCACCGGCATCTTCCTGGACTTCTCGGAGGCGGACATCACGCTGCGTCCGGACGGCACCTTCCACGCCGTCCTGCTGGTCCCGGGCCCGGTGGTGGACGGACACCGCCTCCCCGGGTTCGACGGGCGGTGGGCCGTCCGCGACGGCCTGCTCGCCACCGCGATCACCGTCCTGCCGGGCGCACGGGGGTAGCGCACGGGGTGGCGCACGACGGCCCGGGCCCTGCGCGGAGGCGCTGCGAACGCGAACGGGCAGCGCGGACCGGGACGGGCCGGATCGGACAGTGCCGAACCGGACAGTGCCGAACCGGGCAGCGCCGGCTCGGGACGGGCCCGGTGCGGGAAGGGCCGGATCGGCCGCCTGGGGTTCCGGCGGCCGGCCCGGCTCAGAGTTTGAACAGCTTGTCGTAGGGCTGCACGACTCGCACCTGGTGCGAGCCGAAGTCGACCAGGACCGCGCCCTGGCCGGCCGTCTCGGTGCTGATGATGCGGCCCAGACCGTACTGGTCGTGGGTCACGCGGTCACCGGCGGCGAACTCCTTGAGCGGCGGTGGAACCTCGGTTCGGAAGGGACTGGTGGGCAGGTGGCGTCTCGGCGCAGGTGATTTCGTCATCCCTGGAAGTATGCGCCCAGTTCGCGGTCCCGGGCCGCACCAGGTCACCGAATTCCAGGATCCGAGCGGGCCGCCCGGCCGCACGGCGCCGGCCGGCACGAGGGCGCGGAGCGGGCGGCGGCGCCCGCCGGGGCTCCCCGTTCCCACGCCGTTCCTGCCGCGTTCCTGCCGCGTTCCGGCCCTGTTCCGGTGCCGTTCCCGCCCTCACGCCGCCGCCGGGCGGCCCGGCCGGGAGCCGGCCGCCACCGCCCGCGGCTCCCCGGAGCGCTTCCCGTACGGGGTGGGAGAGTTCGGACGGTCCCTTGACAAACCGGGCTCCGGCCGGTGGGGCGTTCGGGCGAGCCGCGCCCGGTGGCTCAGGCCAGGACGTCGGAGAGGCGGACGAAGCGGCGGCCCGCCGCCAGCAGCTCCGGCAGAGCCGCCGCGAAGCCGGGGGCCGTCCCGCCGCCCGGGTGGTTCATGTGGGCGATCACGATCGCACCGGGCGGCGCGGCCGCCACCTCGCGCCGGACCTGCCCGGCGGCGAAGGTGGCACCGCCGTCGCCGTTGACGGTGAAACCGGCCACGCGTTCGCCCAGCCCGGTGACGATCCGGGTCGCGACGTCGTCGTAGTGGGCGGTGCCGGAGCGGAAGAAGCGCGGCGGCCGGCCGAGCAGGGCGGTCAGCTTCGCCGCGTTGCCCGCGATCTCGTCGTACACCTCGCCCGCGTCCCGGGTGCCCCTGATCCCGTACGCGGAGCGGCCGGCGACGGAGAGCGGGCGGTGCGCCGTCCCGTGGTTGGCGATCTCGAACAGCGGATCACCGGCGAGGCCCTCGAACTCGGCGGGGTTGGCGTCGACCCAGCGGGCGTTGAGGAAGAGGGTCGCGGGGACGCCGTTCGTCCGGAGCAGGTCGATCAGGTCCGCGTCGTAGCCCGAGCCGCCGGGGCCGCCGCAGGCGTCGAAGGTGAGCGCCGTGGCCAGCTCCCCGTCCGGCAGGCCGGTGATCACCCCGGGCACCTCCAGGCCCCACTCCTCGGGCGCGGCGTCCCCGTAGCGGGCCACCACCTCGGCCCGGCCGCCGGCGGGGGCGGGCATCGGCGGCTCCGGCGCGGCGGGCGGCTGGGCGACGGCGGGGCCGGGGGCGGGCGGTGCGGAGGTGGGCGGGGCCGTGGTGGGCGGGGTCGTGGTGGACGCTGCGGAGGTGGGTTCTGCGGCGACCGCCGGGGCGGTGGAGGCGCCCGCCGTGGCCACGGCCTGCGGCCCGCGCCCGGCCCTGGCGACCGGCTGACACCCCGCCAGCGCACCGCCCGCCGCCAGCACCAGGACCGTCCGACGACTCAGCCCCATGCCCGTTCCTCCAAATCGTCATAAGGTCTGACAAATAGCCCGTCTGCTTCTATGAATACCGATCGGCGGACACCCGCAACTCCACGCCCCGGACGCCCCGCCGCTCCCCCGGCCACGAGCGCCGCCCGGGCCGCGGGCGGAACAGGAAGTCGGCCGGTCCGACCTCCTACTCCGGACAGCCCAGCAACGCCCGGCCACCGGGCCCGCCGACCGAGGAGCCCCGATGCCCGAACGGCACCCCGCCGACCCGAACCCGCGCGACCCACACCCGGCCGCTCCGCGCTCCGCCGACCCCGTCCGCACCGTCGTGACCGGGCTCGCCCTCGGCGAGTCGCCCCGCTGGCACGACGGCCGGCTCTGGTTCTGCGACTGGGGCGCACAGGAGCTGATCACGGTCGGCGGCGACGACCGGGCCACCGTGGTCGCCGCCGTCCCCTCGTTCCCGTTCTGCATCGACTGGCTGCCCGAGCCGGACGGCCGCCTGCTGATCGTCGCCGGCGGCGACCGGCGCCTGCTGCGCCGCGAGCCGGACGGCACCCTGACCCCGTACGCGGACCTGCGGCCGCTCTCCGACCGGCCGTGGAACGAGGTGGCCGTCGACGGTCGCGGCAACGCCTACGTCAACGGCATCGGGTTCGACCTGATGGGCGGCGAGGCCCCCGCCCCGGGACTGCTCGCCCTGGTCACCCCGGACGGCACGGTCCGCCGGGTGGCCGACGACCTGGCCTTCCCCAACGGCATGGCCGTCACCCCCGACGGCTCGACGCTCCTCGTCGCCGAGTCCTACGCGAGCCGGCTCACCGCCTTCACCATCGGGCCCGGCGGCGAACTGACCGACCGCCGGGTCTGGGCCGAGGTGGCCGGCTCGGCACCGGACGGCATCTGCCTGGACGCCGAGGGCGCGGTCTGGTTCGCCGACGTCCCGGGCCGCTGCTGCGTCCGGGTCCGCGAGGGCGGCGAGGTGCTCCGGCGGATCGAGCTCGACCTCGGCTGCTTCTCCTGCGCCCTCGGCGGCCCGGACGGCCGGACCCTCTTCGTGACCGCCGCCGAGTGGCCGCCGCCGCAGGGCGTCCGCACCGGCCGGCTGCTGGCCGTCCGGGTCGACGTCCCGGGGCAGCTTCACTGACCCGCCCCACCCCGGTGGGGCCCGGCTCACCGGCGGTTCACCGGCGGGGGTAGGGAGGCGGGCGTACCGGCCGGGTGCCCGCCCGCCGCCGGTGTCCGCCCGAGACCGGAGGCTCCGATGACCGACCGCGACACCGACCGCCCCGCCGACCACGACGCCGACACCCCCGCCGGGGCCGCCCGGCCCGACTCACCGCAGCCCGGCAGGGCACCGACCGACGGGGCACCGGCCGACCGGATGGCCGCCGCCCCGCCCGGGCTCGACCGGCGTGGTCTGCTCCGGACCGGTCTGGCCACCGGCGCCGTCACCGCCCTCGGCCTGGCGGCCGCCGTGCCCGCCGGAGCCACCGGAGCCGCCGGGCCCGCCGGAGCCGCCGACGCGGCACCCGAGCGGACGATCACCCTCGCCGGCCACCTCCCCACCGGCGCCCCGGACTTCGTCCTCCTGCCGTTCGACGTCCCGGAAGGCGTCCGGGAGATAGCCGTCTCCTACAGCTACGACAAGCCCGCCGTCCCCGCCGGGACGCCCGGCAACTCCTGCGACATCGGCCTCTTCGACGAGCGCGGCACCGAACTCGGCGGGCGCGGCTTCCGCGGCTGGTCGGGCGGGTTCCGCACCGAGTTCACCGTCGCCCGCGACCAGGCAACGCCCGGCTACCTGCCGGGCCCGGTCCGCCCCGGCCGGTGGCACATCGTGCTCGGCCCCTACCAGGTCGCGCCGCAGGGGCTCGACTACCGCGTCCAGGTCACGCTCCGGTCCGGCGCGCCGGGGCCGGAGTTCACCCCGTCCTACCCGCCGGAGCGGGCCCGCGGGCGGGGGCGCGCCTGGTACCGGGGCGACTCCCACCTGCACACCGTGCACTCCGACGGGCGCCGGCTCCCGGCCGAGGTGGCGGCGGGCGCCCGGGCCGCCGGGCTGGACTTCATCGTCTCGACCGACCACAACACCACCTCCTCGCACGGCGTCTGGGGGCCGCTGGCCGGCCCCGACCTGCTGATCGTGCTCGGCGAGGAGGTCACCACCCGCAACGGCCACTGGCTGGCGCTGGGCCTGGAGCCGGGGCAGCTCGTCGACTGGCGCTACCGGGCGCGCGACGAGGCGTTCCCGCGCTTCGCCCGGCAGGTCCGCCGCCAGGGCGGCCTGGTGGTGCCCGCGCACCCGTACTGCCCGTACGTGGCCTGCCAGTGGAAGTTCGGCTACCAGGACGCGGACGCGGTGGAGGTCTGGAACGGGCCGTGGACGTACGACGACGAGTCGGCGGTGGACACCTGGGACGCGCAGCTCGCCGTCGCGCTGCGCGAGGGGCGGCCCTGGCTGCCGGCCGTCGGCAACAGCGACGCGCACAGCGCCCCGCAGGTCATCGGCTCCCCGCACACCGTCGTCCGGGCCGAGGACCTCACCCGGGACGCGATCCTCGAAGGCCTGCGGGCCGGCCGCAGCTGGCTGGCCGAATCGGCCTCCGTCCAGCTGGACTTCACCGCCACCGGGCAGGGCCGCCAGGCGGGCATCGGCGAGCAGCTGACCGTCCCGGCGGACGCGCCGGTGGACGTGCGGCTCGCGGTGTCCGGTGTGCCGGGCGGCACCGTCCGCCTCCTGACCGACGAGGGCCAGCTGCACCAGGAGTCGCTGCCGGCGGACGGCACCGGCACGGTGGTCTGGCGGACCACCGCCTCGCTCGCCGCGTACGTCCGGGCCGAGGTCCGCCACCCCAGGGCGGACGGGACGCCCGGCCGGGGCAACGCGATGGGGCCGGACCTCCCGTGGGGTCCGATGGCGGCGCTGACCAACCCGATCGTGCTGCGGTCGCCGAAGCGGTCCGAGGACCGGTAGGCGGGCCGGCCGGAGGACCGGCGGGGGGAGCGGTCCGAGGATCGGCAGGGGGAGGACTCGGGGCACCGGCGTGGACTAGGTTGATCTCCGACAGCAGTCAGTCGTAGGGACGAGGCGGTCGGCTGTCCGTACCCTGGTCCGGCTGCCGAACCCGGGTCCGGCCGCCCGTACGTTTCCGGCCGGCCCGAGCGTTGCGGCCGCCGCCCCTCCCCCGGCACCTCGTCCCGCCCCCGGCCCGCGAAGGGATCAGCAGCTGTGAACCGTACGACCGTAGGTGGGCCGGAGCTCGGGGGCGGTCGGGGCGCCGGCGGCGTCGTCGTCCTCGCCGACCCGGCCGGGGCCGGGAGCGGCACGGTCGCACCCCTGCTGGCGAACGCGCTGCACCCGAGCGTGCACCTGCGGGCGGACGACTTCCGCAAGGCCATCCGGCAGGGGTTCGTCGCGGCGCACCTGCCGCAGGCCCGCCGGCAGAACGAGACGGCCCTGGCGGCCGCCACCCAGGCGGCCTTCGCCTTCGCCACCGGCGGCTACCAGGTGGTGCTGGAGGCCACGCTCGCACCGCAGGCGCTGGACGTCCTGCGCCGCGAGAGCCGCATCACCGGGGCGACCCTGCACTACGTGGTGCTGCGGCCGGGCGACGGCCCCGGGGAGCCGGGCCCGCCGGACCGGCACACGGTGGACACTGCGGCGCAGCCCGCGGTGACGGCCAGGACGGTCCTCGCCGGCCTGACCCGGGGAGCCTTCCTGCTCGGCTGGTGAACCCGACGGACGCGGCCCTCGGCACCCCGATCCACCGGGGTGCCGAGGGCCGCGCGTCGTCCGCCTTCAGCCTTCAGCGTTCCGTCATCACCCTTCAGCCGGCGAGCTGCTCCGGGTCGCGGCGGCGGGTGCCGACCAGGCCGAGCGCGCCGCCGAGGAAGAGCAGGGCGCCGGTGGTGGTGAGCAGGATGTCGGTGGCGCCCGCACCGGTGGAGGCGAGCGAGCCGCCGCCCGGCGCGGCGGGCGCGGGGGCCCCGCCGGCGGCCTGGGTGGGCGACTCCACCGCGGCCGGGGCGGGCGGGGTGGTCGTCGTGGTGGCCGGACCGGCCGGGGTCACCGGCGGCTTGGACGTCGTGGTCGCCCCCGGGCTCACCGGAGCGGTCGTCGTCGCCGTCGTGGGCGCGCCGGTGGGCACCGGCGTCGGCGGGGCGGTGGCCGGCGGTGAGCTCGGCGGGACGCAGGCCGTCCGGGCGGGCGTCGGAGTGCCGGTCGCGATGCCGGGCAGCGAGGGCTTGGGCTCGCCGGCCGACGGCGCCGCGTCGGCGGGCCGGGCGGTGGTCGGCGTCGGCAGGGGCCACATGGTCCGGCCGGGGCCGGGGGGCAGGGTGGTGATGGCGGACGGGCTCGGGCAGCCGGCGTCGCCGCCGGGCAGCGAGTCCGCGTGGTAGCCGGCCACGATCCGGGTGAAGTCGTACGCGGCCTGCTGGACGCCGCTGCACGTCGCGGTGGTGAAGGTGTCGCCCGCGCAGGGCCGGTCGCGGTTGACCGCCCAGAAGCCGAACCGGGCCAGGTGACGGCCGGCGGCGAAGTCCCGCACCGAGCGGAAGTCGGCCGGTGTGAGCTGCTCGCCCTGCTGGTCGGTGCGGCCGTTCATGGACGAGAGGCCGGAGTGCCGCCAGGCCTTGTCGTCGTCCCAGCCGTAGGCGGCGGCGACGGCCTGCTGGAGGCCGGTGACGGCGGTGACGGTCGCGGCCGCCATGGTGCCGTCGTGACCGGTGAAGTCGAACGGCATCGCCGTCCAACCGTCCACCACCAGACCGGCCTTGGCGGCGAGCGTGATCAGGTCGGCGCCGTCGGCGTCGGGGCCCGTCCGGTCGACCTGGAAGGTGACGTAGACGAGCAGGCCGGGGTTCTTGGCCTTCAGCGTCTTCAGCGCGTCGACCACCCGCTTGCGCACCTCGGGGGTGCTCAGCTCGGTCGACTCGATGTCGATGTCCACGGCCTTCAGGCCGTAGGCGTCGACCACCTTCTGGTAGGCGGCGGCCAGTTCGGCGGCGGTGGCGCAGCGCTCGCCGAGCTTGGCGCCGTCCCAGCCACCGAAGGAGGCGAGGACCTCGCCGCCGGCGGCGCGGATCCGCTTGATCGTCTTCTCGTCGCCGCCCCCGGTGAGGGCGCGGCTGCCGTCCCACTTCGGGTCGCAGCCGCCGCCGGAGAGGACGAAGGAGAGGGCGAACTGCCGCAGCCCGGTGGCCTTCATGACGGCGACCGGGTCGGGGGCGTCGCCCCAGCCGAGGTACTCGGAGACGGCGTTGAGGCCGATCGGGTCCGCGGTGTCGGCGGTGACGGCGGCGGGCGCCTCGTACTGCGTGAGGATGAGCGCGGCGCCGGCGACGAGGGCGGTGGAGGCCGCCGCCATGCGTCGGCGGCGGGTGAGCCGGTGTTTGGGCATCGGGACTCTCCTGGGCTGGGAGCGGACGGGCGGACCGGCCCGGCGTCCGACACGCGGAGCGCCCCGGCGGTGCCCTCCCACAAGGGCACCGCCGGGGCGCCAGGGGGCCCGGATCCCGCCGGGGCGCGGGAGCCGGGAGTTCCGTGGCCGGAGCCGGACGCGAGGCCTGGGCCGGTGGGCCCGGGACACGCCGCGCGCCGTACGCCGGGCGCGGCTCTCAGCTGTAGCTACGGACGGGCCGCGCCTCCCGGTTCACGCTCTCCGCACCGGACTGATCGTCAGCAGTGCCGGACCGAACCGGAGTTGACCACCATCCGAAGGCGGTTGAACCGGCGCCCGCACGGGGGGACGAGCGCCGGTGGCGGTACCGCCACCCTGGAGAACGGACGCGGCCCGCGCCGCGGTTCAGCGGTGCGGAGGATTTCCTGAGGTCAGCGCAGCGGCGGTCGGCGCGATCTGGTTCGCCCCCCGGACCTCTAGGCTCGGTTCCGTGACCACGACCTACGTACTGGACGGCACCCGCATCACCACCCTGGAAGACTTCTGGCGCGAGATCGGCCGGGCCGTCAACGGCCCGGGGGGCTACTTCGGGCGGAACCTCGACGCCTTCGCCGACTGTCTGTCCGGAGGCTTCGGCACCCCCGACGACGGCGACTACCACATCGAGTGGCGCGACCACGAGGCGTCCCGGCACGCCCTCGGCCACCCGGAGACGGCACGTCAGCTCGAACTGCGCCTCGCCCGCTGCCACCCCTCGAACCGCCCGGCCGTGGCCGAGCAGCTCCGGGCCGCCCGGGCCGGGGAGGGCCCGACGGTCTTCGACTGGCTCGTCGAGATCTTCGAGGAGCGCGCCCCCGGGGCCCTGCGGCTGCGCTGAGTCATCCGGGTGACGCAGTGCGACGACGGCCCCACCCGGGGCCGGTCCGCCCGGCACCGAGGTGCGCCCACCAGCCCGTACGGCCAGAGTGGGGTGGTGAGCATCCTCGTCCTCCTCGAACCCGAACTCGTCCGCACCTCGGCGATCGGTGACACCACCGACTACGTCGAGAGCGTGCGCGCCGTTCACGCGACACGGGCCGACCCGGAGGCGACCGGGAGTCCGGGCGACGTGACCTTGTGCGGGATGGGAACCAGCCGGATGCGGAGGGACCCGTACCGGGCACCCGACCCCGGCGCGCCGTGGTACCCGCCGCAGTGGAGCGACCGGGTGTGCCCGTACTGCGACCGCGTGGCCCGCTCCTGAGGCCGACGGGCCCGGAGGCGGCGTGCGCCTCCGGGCCCCGTACGGATGTCGGGCTGCGGGGTGGGGTGCTACCTCGCCGATGCCATGCCGCGGGCTTCGAGGATCGGGCGGAGGGCCCGGACGGCGTAGAAGCTGCGGGACTTGACGGTGCCGACCGGGACGCCGAGGACGGCGGCGGCCTCGGCCATCGAGCGGCCGTGCATGTGGAGCTCGACCAGGACGTCGCGGTGGTGCGGCTGCAGTTCGGCGAGCGCGACCGCCATGTCCTGGGCGGCGAGCACCTCGTCGTAGGGGTCGTGGGTGCCGGCGTGCTCCTCGGGGGCGTCGTCGGCGACCTCCTGGGCGCGGGCGGCCTGCATCCGGAAGTGGTCGATGGCGATCCGGCGGGCCACGGTGAAGAGCCACGGGCGGCTGTACTCGGGGCCCCGGCGGATGGCGGCCGGGTTCTGCCAGGCGCGCAGCAGGGTCTCCTGGACGATGTCCTCGGCCTTGCCCCGGTCGCCGCTGGTGACGCGCAGCATCGCGCGCAGCAGGTAGCCGCCGTGCAGGCGGTACAGCTCGGCCAGGGTGTGCTGGTCGAGGGTGGGCCGGTCCGCGCGGTCGGCGGGGGTGTCCGGGGCTCCCCCGGCCTCCCCCGCCTCCGCGGTCTCCCCGGCTGCCCGGTGGGTGTCCTCGGCGTGAACGGTAGCGTCGATGGCCACGGCGGTTGAGCCCCTCGCAACGGTTGGTCGATACGACGGACAGCCGCTGCGGCTGCCCCTCCCCCCTTGGCCGGATACGTTTCCAGCCACCGCCAACACCGGACCAACGCTCCGCCAACGGACCTCGTGACGGGGCGTTGGCGGTGGCCCGGGCGCCCGCTACCGGGCGGTCCGGGACCGCCGGCGGCCGGCCCGGAGGGCCGCCGCGGCGAGGGCGACCACCGCGACCAGTCCGGCGCTCGCCCCGGCCAGGGCCGAGGCCCGGGTGACGGCGGTGCGGTCCGGGGGCGGCGGGACGGTCACCGGGTCGGTGGCGGCCCGCGGCGCGCCGGTGACCGGGGGCTGGGCGGTCGCGGCGGCCACCACGTCCACCGTGCCCCAGCCGAGGGCCGGGTCGGGCAGGGCCGAACCCGGCCGGTAAGCGGTCGATTTCAGCCGCTCGACCACCTGGGCCGGCGTCCAGCCGGGCTCCCGGGAGAGCAGCAGGGCCGCCGCTCCGGCGACCAGGGCGGCGGCGCCGCTGGGCCCCGAGGCGGTGAAGTGGCCCCCGCCCGGCCCGGCCGCCTGGAGGCCCTCGCCGGGTGCCGCGAGGTCCACCCGGCCGCCCGGGGCCGCCGCGGCACCGGCCCCCGTGTCGCTGACGCCGGACGCGCCGGAGGGCGCTCCGCCCGGGCCGATCGAGGCCACCGCGAGCACGCCGGGGTAGCCGGCCGGGTACACCGGGCCCTTGGCCGACTGGCCGTCCGGCCCGGCCGGGGCGACCAGCAGCACGCCCTTCGCCGCGGCGTACTCGACGGCGTCGGCGAGGGCCTGGGCCGGCGCCGCCGCCGGGCTCCCGACCACGGCCACCCGGGCGCCGCCGTCGGCCGCCGCCCGGATGCCCTGGGCCAGCAGGTCCGCCGTGGTCGTCCCGGCGTCGTCGGTCACCCTGACGGCCAGCACCGTCGCCTCCGGGGCGATGCCGGCCGGCCCCGCGTCGGAGGGACGCCGGCCGGCCAGCAGGGTGGCGAGGAAGGTGCCGTGGCCCACGCAGTCCTGGCCGGAGTCGCCCTGGCCCTGCACCCGGGGGCCGAGCTTGAGCCGCCCGGCCAGCGCACCGGACCCGGTGCCCGCCGACGCGTCCACGCCGGAGCCGAGCACGGCGACGGTCACCCCGGCGCCCCGGCCGAACGGCCAGGCCGCCTCGGGCCGCAGGTACACCTGGGCCCAGGGGGCCCGGTCGGCGGTCCGGGTGGACGGCTTGCGGCAGCCGGTCTCCCGGACGTCGGGGAGGGTCTGGCCCATCGGCGGCAGCTCCGCCGTCGCGGACGGCGCGGCGGAGGCCGCGGGCGCGGGCGCCGGGGTGTCGGACGAAGCGCCGGCGGCCGGCACGGCGGGGGCCAGCAGCGCGACGACGCACACCGCGGACGCCGCCCCGGCCCGGCGCCGGCGCTGGAGAGCGGTCGGCCCCGCCGGGCCGGCCGCTCCCCGACGCCGCCTCATACCGCGCTGCCCAACCGCTCCACCGCGATGTCCTGCGGCAGGAGCAGGCTGAGCTCGGAGAGGTCTGCGAAGTCGAGCCGGCCGAGCCGGCCCGCCTGGCGGGTGATCATGCCCTCCAGGGCCTGCCGGGCGAAGCGCCCGTTGCCGAAGGTGCGGTCCCTCGGGACGGCCGCGAACAGCTGCTCCAGCGCCGCCAGGGTCTCCGGCGCGCAGGTGTAGCCGGCCTTCTCGGCGTGCCGGCCGACGATGGTGACGAGTTCGGCGTCGGTGTAGTGGCCGAAGTCGACCTGCCGGGAGAAGCGGGACGCCAGGCCCGGGTTGGAGGCCAGGAAGTGCTGCATCTCGTCGTCGTAGCCGGCGACGATCACCACCACCTCGTCCCGGTGGTCCTCCATCAGCTTCATCAGGGTGTCCACCGCCTCCTGGCCGAAGTCGCCGCCGCCACCATGGCGCGGCGTCAGCGTGTACGCCTCGTCGATGAAGAGCACCCCGCCGCGGGCGCGGTCGAAGGCCTCCTTGGTGAGCTGCGCGGTGTGGCCGACGTAGCGGCCGACCAGGTCGGAGCGGGCGGTCTCGATCAGCTGGCCGCCCGGCAGCACGCCGAGCTCGGCGAGGAGCTGTCCGTAGAGCCGGGCGACGGTGGTCTTGCCGGTACCGGGCGGGCCGGCGAAGACCAGGTGGTGGCTGATGGTCGCGGTCGGCAGCCCGGCCTCCTCCCGCCGGCGGACCTGGCGGATCAGGTTGACGAGGTCCTCGACCTGCTCCTTGGCGGCCGGCAGGCCGACCATCGCCCTCAACTCGGCGAGCAGCTCGGTGCCGTCCTTCCTGGCCTCCTGCGCGGGCTCCGCCGGGGCGACGTCCTCGGGGACCAGCAGCGCCAGGTCCTCGTCGGAGATCTCGGCCTCGGTCGAGAGCCTGGTCGCCTGGCGGTCGACCATCTCCTCGAACACCTTGCGGGCCGCCCGGCCGTTGCCGAAGTCCTCGCCCTTGGGCATCCGTTCGAACAGTCCGGTGAGGGCCTCGCGGGCGCCGTCGGCCAGTTCGTAGCCGTGCCCGGCGGCGGCCCGCTCGACGATGGTGACCAGCTCGTCCACCGCGTAGTTGGCGAACTCCACGGTCCGGCTGAAGCGGGAGGCCAGGCCCGGGTTGGAGGCGAGGAAGTCGGTCATCTCGGCGGAGTAGCCGGCCACGATGACCACGATGTCCTCCCGGTGGTCCTCCATCAGCTTGACCAGGGTGTCGATCGCCTCCCGCCCGAAGTCCGGCCCGCTGCCGCCGGAGCCCGCCGAGAGCGTGTAGGCCTCGTCGAGGAAGAGCACCCCGCCGAGCGCCGACTGGAACACCTCGGTGGTCTTGAGCGCGGTGCCGCCGATGATCGAGGCGACCAGGTCGGCGCGGGCCACCTCGGTCAGGTGCCCGCTGCGCAGCACGCCCAGCTCGGCGAGGATGCTGCCGTAGAGCCGGGCGACGGTGGTCTTGCCGGTACCGGGCGGGCCCGCGAAGACCAGGTGCCGGCTCATCGGCAGGGCGGGCATGCCGGCCAGCTCCCGGCGCCGGGCCAGCTTGTTGAGGTTGACCAGGGTGGCGACCTGCTCCTTGACGCCGGCCAGGCCGACCAGTGACTCCAGCACCTCCAGCGGGCCGGGGGCGGCGGCCGGTTGCGCGGGCGCGCTCTCCGCGGCGGGCTCGCCGGGCGCCGCCTGGCCGGCGCCGGGGGCGGCCCCGGCCTGCTGCGCCGCCCGGGGGGCGGGCGTCGAGCCGGCGGTGGCGGTGCCGTGCGCGTCCGGCAGACCGTTCTCCTCGCTGACCAGCTCCTCCAGGGCGAGCCGCTCGCTCGGCGCGCTCTGGCGCAGGCCGGAGCCCCGGTTGCGGGAGAGCGTGCAGCCGGTCAGCCGGACCGCCTCGCCGGAGTCGGTACGCACGCCGTCGCCGGTGTTCTCGGTCGCCGTGAGCTGGGCCAGCACGGCCCGCGCCCCGGCCCCGATCCGCACGCCGTGGCGGCGGTTGCCGGTCACCCGGACCCTGGTGCAGGTCAGTTCGGCGCCGTCCTCGGCCGTGATGCCGTCCTCGGCCGATTCGGACACCTCGCAGTCGCGCAGCGTCGCCGTGCCGACCCGGCCCAGCAGCACGCCGGACCCGGCGGACCCGCGCACCACGGTGGCGCCGACCCGGGTGTCCGCGCCCTCGGCGAACCGCAGGCCGGCCCGGCCCGCGTCCAGCACCTCGCAGTTCTCCAACTGCCCGCGCCCGTCCCGGATCACGGTCATGCCGTCGCCCTTCGCGCGGTGGACGGCGACCCGGCGCAGTCGCGGGTTGGCGCCGTCGGTGATCAGCACGCCGCTGCCGGCGACGTCCCGCACCTCCAGCCGGTCGAAGTCAGCGGAGCTGTCACCGGTCAGCTCCACGCCGTCGGCGCCGCAGTCCCGGACGACGGTGCGGGCCAGTGTCGGGCCGGACGACTCGCCCACCCAGATGCCGGTGCCCTGCGCGCTGTCGACCTCGCAGTCCTCGAAGGTGCCGCGCGAGCGGGCCGTGACGTGGATGCCGTGGCCCGCCGTGCGGGAGGCGCGGCAGCGGCGCAGCTGCGGGTCGGTGCCGGCGGCGAGCGCGATGCCGTGGCCGGAGGTGGCGGTGACGGTGCAGTCCTCCAGGACGACCTGGGCGGAGGAGCTGATGTAGATGCCGATCGTGGTGTCGCGGACGGCGGTGCGCACCAGCCGTGTGGTGCTGCGCTCCTCCAGGGCGATGCCGGGCTTGTCGGTGACGGAGATCTCGCAGCCCTCGAAGGTGCCCCGGGCGTCGCCGTTGGCGCAGATGCCGTTGCCGCGCGCGTCGCGCAGCACGCAGTTGCGCAGCAGCGGGTTGGCGCGCTCGCCGATCACCACGGCGGAGCTGCCGAGGTGTTCGATCACGCAGTCCTCGATGATGCTGGTACCGCTGGAGGTCTCCACGATGCCGGCGCCCGCCGGGTTGGTGACCCGGCATCCGCGCATCGCCAGGGTGCCGTCCCCGCGGGTGAGCAGGGCCGTCCAGGAACTCCCGACCACTTCGCAGTCCTGGACGGCGGCCTGGCCGCGCGGCACGTCGATGGCGGGCATCTCCTCGTCCTGCCCCTGCAGGATCAGGCCGGTCAGCTGCACCGCCTCGGCCGTGACCTGGACGACGCAGCCCCGCCGGGCGGTGATCCGGACGCTGCCCCGGGCCTCCGCGGCGGTGATGGTGACCAGCTTGCTGATCACCAGGTTCTCCTCGTACCGGCCGGGGCGCACCGAGATCACCGCCCCGCTGCGGGCCGCCGCCAGCGCCTCGCCGATGGTGCGGTACCGGCCGTCCCGCTGCTCCGGGCACACCGTCAGCACGTGGCGCGACATGGCGTGGCCTTCCTTTCGCTTGATCCGTCGATGACGTGGACCGATTCGCCGGTGGGCCGGACCGGCCCGGTGACGCCCCGGACCGGTCGGGCGCTCGGCCCGACCGGTCCGCTACCGGGGTGGAGTGACCCGCTGCCGGCCCGGGGGGATCCGGTGATGATCCGAACGCCCGTCAGCCGCTGCACTCGGCACGGACGGCGGAGCCCGCGTGGTGGGCCTTGTCGGCGTCGCCGCCCCAGTCGATGCCCCGGTCGTGCATCATCACCGCGATCCGGCCGCCGCTCACCGCGAAGGTGCCGGCACTGACCCAGGTGCCCCGGTACGCGCTCTGGTCGATCTTGAAGTCGGCGATGGTGCCGCTGCCGGGCGAGGAGCTGTTCTGCACGGTGTAGTAGGTGGGCTTGCCACCCACCAGCTTGCGGTCGCTGCTGTTGGGGACGTAGACGGAGATCTTGCAGCTGCCGCTGGTGACCGGGGCGGTGGTGAAGGTCCACACCACCGAGTTGCCGTTGTCCTTGCCGTCGCCGCTCATCGGCACCGAGTCGTACTTGCCGTTGCAGCCCGAACCGGAGTAGCCCCCGGCCGAGTTGACCGTCCAGCCGGTGGAGCCGTTGGTCCACTGGCCGTACTGGGCGTAGCTCGCGCCGGAGTTGCTGCAGCCGGTGCCGGCGACGGCGTTGAAGGTGGGTGCGGCGGCCTTCGGCGGGACGGGCTGCTGGGGCGCCGGCTGCTGCGGGGCGGGCTGCTGGGGCGCGGGCTGCTGCGGGGCGGGCTGCTGCGGCGCGGTGCCACCGGTACCGCCCGTACCGCCCGTGCCACCGGTGCTGCCGGTACCGCCCGTGCCTCCCGTACCGCCCGTGCCACCGGTGCCACTGGTACCACCGGTGCCGCTGCCGCCACCGGTACCGCCCGTGCCGCCGGTCGTCGGCGGCTTGGCGCCCGTGGCGGGCGTGTTGCCGGGCTTGGAGAGCAGGTTGGTGCTGGGGGCCGGCGCACCGCCGGTGTTCGGGGCGGCACCGTTGCCCGGGGTGGTGCCGGGCACGCCCTCGGGGGTGCCCTCCGTCCCGGGCGCGGTCGGGGCTCCCGTGGTCGGGTCCGGGACGAGCGTCGGATCGGCGGGAGCGCCGGAGGCGTTCGGATCGGTGGGCGGCGTGGTCGGCACGGGGTCACCGAGCTCGGGCCCGTCGGCGAGGGGCTGGTCCGCCTGGCTCAGGCCGACGTTGTCGCCCGTCCCGTCCTTGCCCGTCCGGTTGCCGTCGGTGATCAGGAACGGCAGGCCCATCAGCACCACGCCGGCGGTGGCGGCGGCGACGAGCACGGGTCGCTTCAGCCGGGCCCGGCTGAAGCGGTCCGGGCGCGCGGCCGGCGCGGGGCCGGCCGGGTCGGCCCCCTGGCCGGGGCCGGGGGTGAAGCCGGGGTCGGGCGCCGGTGCGAGCACCGGGCCGGGGACGACGGGGGTCGGCGGAACCGGAGGTGCCGCGGCCGCGACCGGGCCGGTCTGCACGGCGGCGACCTGCCCGTACTGCGGCACGACCGGCGGCGGAGCCGCGGGCAGCACGGCGGCCGGCGGCACGGCTGCCGCCGGAGCGGGCGCCGCACCGGCCGTGCCCGCCTCCTCCTCCATCTCCCAGGCCACCGACGGCAGCTGAATGCTCGCCGTCCCGCCCTGAGCCCCGTTTCCACTCGTGCTCGTGCCCACCGCAGCTCCTCGGCTCCGCATGCAGTCCCTGTCGACGGAAGCGCCCGGCCGACAGGGCCACCGACGCTTCCACTCCGTACCTACGGCCGGGCCGGGCCCGGCGGTTCACCCACGACCCATCAGCGCCGAGAAGACGGTGTCCGCCGTGTCCCTCCTGGGCGGCGGCGACACCCGGAAACCCCACTCGGCGCCGGTCGCGGCGGTGCTGACGAGCCTCACCAGCACCTCGACGTCCCTGGGCACCGACCGCAGCTCGTACCGGAGCATCCGCTCCAGGTCGGCCCTGGTCCTGCTCACCCACTCCGCGGTGGGGCGCGAGCCGGGCTCGGCGGTGACCTCCAGCACGAGTCGCGGGTCCGTCTCCCCGAGGGTGCCGACCAGCTGCCTGATCCGCTGGGTCAGCCGGCTCGTGCCGTCCGCCCGCAGGGCGGTCTCGGTGACCGCGATCGTGTTCGGGTGGCCCGCCGGTGCCGGCTCCGGCGCGGGGGTGTGCTCCGCCACCGGGTGGGACAGCAGGGCGTCCAACTGCTCGACGGTCAGGACCGGACCGTCCTCCGCGGCACCGATCGCACGAACCGCCGCCCGCGCGGCGTCGCCGCGCCCGGCGTCGTCCACGGCGTCGCCGCGCATCAGCGACCGGACGGTGTCGAGCACGGCGTGCTGCCCGGTGCCTCCGGCCATCCCGACGAGCCGGGCCATACCCCGGGCCCGGGAGCGGATCTGCTCCTCGGAAGGCCGTTCCCCGGCCCGGACCTCCCGTTCCGAGCCGCTCTCCATGAAGGTGTCACCGTAGAGCGCCCGGCCGACGCGGGCCGTGCGGAGCAGGTTCTCGTGCTGCGCCGGCGCCGTCGTGTCCCATCCCGCCGCCTCGGCGATGCGCTGCAGCAGGCGCGGGTCCGCCTCACTGGGCCGGACCTCGCCGTCCGGCGCGCCGTCGTGGAACACGAGGTAGCCGTCGCCGGGGATCTCGGTCCTGGTGGTCTCCCGCTCGGGGATGTCGACCATGATCGGAACGATGGCCCTCTGCGTGCGGGGCTCCTTGGCCCCGTCGGCGAACGTCACCTCCACCTCGACGTGTCCCGTGTACCGGGCCATGCTGGTCGGCACCTTGGCGTTGGCGAGCACCTGGCCGCCGGACGCGGTCGAGAGGTCGTGCCTGCTCTGGTAGGCCAGATCGGCGTTCCCGGTGAACCGGCCGGCGAAGTCGCTGCCCTTGCCCCAGGTGGGGCCGGCCGTCAAGCGGCCGCCCGCCTGCAACGAGCGCTGCGCGGTGTTGCTCGCACCACCCGCGGTGCCGCCCGACGGGCTCATCTCGGCCCTGCTGTCGGTGCGCTGGTACTCCAGTTCCTTGATCGTCAGCCGCACCTCCACTCCGGCACCGCCGGCCAGTTCGACCGGGCCGATCGCATAGGTGGCGAGCCCGGCGTTCGGCCCCGCCGGGTTCTGCCCGCCCCCCTGGACGGTGTTCACCGCCTCCTCGGTGGTGTTCACCGCCTCCGCGGTGGTGTCCGCCGCCCTCTCGGCCTGTCGGCGGAGCTCCGTGTTGAGGTGCCCGGCGAGACTGACCGGGTCGACGATCCCCTCGACGGCGTCCTTGATCCGGCTCCAGCCGTCCGCACCGAAGTACGACTTCCCGGCGGCGACCACGCCCAGGAGACCGTCCGCCCCGCCCAGCGAGCGGACCACGTCGGAGTCCGCCAGACCGCTCGACCAGAGGCGGGCCGGCGGCTTGAGGACGACGCCGTTGTCCGTGCCGAGGTTCTCGGGCGTCCGGGGGATACGGGTGCGCTCCCCCGGCCCCTTGGCCGCGAAGTCGTTCGGATCGGGCTGGGCCGGCCGCGGCGGCACGACGCCCCCGGGGGTCGTGGGCGCCGTCTCGGCCGGCACCACCGGAACGGCCGGCCGCGTCTCCGCCCGGTCCACGAGGGCCTCGACACCGACCTTCCGCGTGAAGTAGCCGTAACTCGTCCCGCCCGTCAGGGACCGGCGCTCGACGATGAAGTGCAGGGTCGCCTCGCCGGTGAAGACGCTGCCGGGGATCTTGGCCTTCGTCGCGTTCCCCGCACCGGAGCGGCTGGTCCGCTGCTCCTGGTGCTCGGCGCCGGTCGCCCCGCTGAGCGAGCCGCCGAGGTACCAGGTGCCGGCCCTGCCGGCGACCCCGCCCGCGACGGAGTGGCCGGTACCGCCGCCTCCGCCGGTCACCCCGTCCGCGGCGGCGTAGGTGTGCTCCACCTGCGCGCCCGTGTTGAACTCGGTCGTCCGGGTGGCACCGGTGTTCCGCAGGCTGTCCAGGGAAGCCCCGATCCGGATGGTGACGCCCCCGTCGCCGATCACCACCCGGCGGCCCGCCATCATGGCCTTGAGCTGCTCGTGGAGGCCGTTCGGGGTGAGCACGTCCAGCAACTTGCCCCGGATGCCGGAGCGGCCGCGCCCGTCCAGCCACTCGGCGGCCGTCTTGCCGTCGAAGAGCGTCTCGCCCCTCGGGGCCCGCCCGAGGACGGACTCGCCGAAGCCCCTGGTGTTCCCGCCGGGTTCCCTCCGATGCGGGTCGAAGACGTTGGTGAGGTAGTCGGCGGAGCCCAGCACGTAGGAGTTCTCGATGCGCTGCGGCACCCTGACGGGTGTCGCATGCGCCTCACCGGTCGGCGACGGCCGGTCGTGCACCGGGCGGATGACGGTCGCCCCGACCTCGATCGGGGCCAGTCGTACGTGGTTGTCGGGCAGGCCCGGGATGCTGATCCGACGGCTCGTGATCCGCACGTCCAGCGTCGCCGTCGTGGTGAGGACCTCGGCCTGCTCGGTGGTCTTCCCCCTGCTGGTCGTACTGCCGGCGCTGTCGAGGGAGAAGCCCGTCGACGCGTCGTCCCGGCGCACGTACCCGCCGGCGTTGTCCAGCGGGGCGGTCAGGTCCGGCGGGGTCGCCCTGCCGGTCCCGCCGATCCCGAGCAGGGACCGGTCCCGCCGGTCGTGGGAGACGCCGTGGCCGATCTTGTTCTGGGTGCCGACCTCGGACTCGAAGCTGCCGATCGTGTCGGTGCGCCTGGCCTGGTCCGCCAGGCGCGCCGAGACGGTGACCTCGGCCTCCCAGAGCCTGCCGGCGACCTTCACCGTGACGTCCCCGCCCCGGCTGAGCTGCGACAGGTTCGCCTGCAGGGCACCGGGCCCGAGCCGCTCCCCGAGAATCCGCGCGACGTCCGCCGGCAGCCTGCCGAAACTCCGCTCCAGGCTCGCCGCCACGGCGGTCTTGACGGCGGTCGCCCCTTCCAGCCGGTGGGTCACGTCCGAGGCGCTCATCTCGGCGTAGGGCACGTTCTCGCCGGCCGGCGGGTTCACCTGCTCCTGCGCGGCGTTCCCCGGCCGGGCCCGGGTGAAGGCGGCACCCTGCGCGACCTCGTCGGCCGGCACGCGGTACTCGCCGACCTGGCGGCGGTCGAGGCTCACCTCGACCCGGACCGGCGCCTCGGCCACGACCTCCGTCGTCCCCCGGGTCAGGGTCACCCGCAGCTGCACGCCGGCGTCGAAGATGTCCTGCGGGACCGCGAACTTGCCGTTGCCGTAGACCTTGTCCGAGCCGGCCGCGCGGACCCCGGTCCGCAGCCGCTCCTGGCCGCCCGGGCCGACGTAGCCCGTCCCCTGGTTCCCGGGGCCGAGGTTCAGCTGCCCCTGGCCGACTCCGTGCCGGGAGGCCACCCGGCGCTCCGAGCTGAAACTGCTGCTCTCGTTCTGCCGGGTGAGTTCGGCCCGGTCGCTCCCCCGCAGATGGGTCATCTGCTGCAGTTCGGCGGTGACGGTGACGCCGATGCCCCGCTTCACCAGGGCTGCCAGCGCGGCGGACATCTTGGACCGGTTGAAGGAGGCCAGACCGAACTCCTCCCCCCGGGTCATCGCGGTGAGCCGCGAGGCCACCATCGGCTGGCTGACCAGCTGCATCACCTCGGCCCGGATCTCCGGCCACACGCTCCCGAAGAAGTCGGCCCCCTTCTCCTCCAGGTCCCTGCGCAGCGCCTCGACCGACACGACGTCACGGACGACGACGGTCGAGTCGAGCCCCCCGCCGTCGGCCGACCAGACCGTCACCGGAGGGTGGCGCAGCACCTCGCCCGGGGTCACGGGCCGCTCGGCCGGAGCGAGGTCGGGCTGCTGCCCGGCCGCTGCCCGGAAGTGCCCCGGGCCGTTCCCGCCGCCGGTCGCCGCATCCGCCGGCCCCGGGGCTCCGATCTCGCTCTGCGGGATGACGGCCCGGAATCCGACCGACTGTCCGACCGGCTCCAGGAAGGGCTTTCCTCCCTTCCTGACCACCACCCGGAGGTCGCTGACGCCCTCGAAGACGACGCCGGGCTCCTTGGTCTTGGTGGTCAGCCCGGTCTCCAGCGTGTGCCCCGAGATCTGCACGACGTCGGTCCCGCGTCGACCGCCCCCGGCCAGTGACATGCCGGCGATGTCGTTGCCTCCGCCCGCACCCCCCTGGGCGTGCCAGAGCCCGCCCTTGACCTTCTGGCGGACGCTGGTCAGCTGGGCACCGGTGCCCACGTTGAACTCGGTGTCCCCGGTGGTGGAGACGTGCCGCATCTCCTTCACCGTGGCGGTCACCTCGGCCCAGAGATCGGTACCGGGGACCCTGACGACCAGCGCTTCGCCGGACATCATGCTCTTCAGCTCCTGGTGCAGACGGGTGAAGTCCACCTCGGCCACCAGCCGGTCCGACAGCGTCCGGAGGTTGTCCGCGCCCAGCTTCGCCTTGTCCGCGGCCGACAGCCCGTCGAGGACTCCCTCCAGCAACCGGCCCCGCCGCAGCGGCGGGCCACCGTCGTTCGGTGCGATCCCGGTGGTCGCGGTCGCCTCCGATCCGACCGGCGCCGGGTGGACGGCGGTCGACCCGCCGCTCCCCACACCCGTGCCGTCGTCCACCGCCGCCGTCCGTGGCGGAGCGGTCCGGAGCGGCCGCATCTCGATGCCGTCGCCCTGCTCCTCCCCCCTCGACCGCGGCAGCGCGCGCTCCTGCTCGACGGAGTAGACGTCCAGCAGCACGTGGGAGCCCCCGAGACGCAGGCTCCTGCGGACCGCCGCGGGCGGATGCAGTGTCCCCGCCGCCGCGGGCGCGAAGGGCGCGCCGTTCCCGTCCAGCGTCTCCCGCAGCGGGATGGCGACCTCCAGGGGGACCTCCAGCGGCCTGGCGCTCTTCAGCTCCGACGCCCGGGCCGCCGGGCCGTAGGGCCGGCGGTGCTCCACCGTCAGGTGCAGCGTCCCGTTGAAGACGGCACTCGGCTCGGCGGTCTTCGCCCGGGAGAAGGTCCGCCCGCCGAGCGACAGCCCGGCCCCGTTGACCCAGTCCCACTGGCGGCCGGCCGAACCGAAGATCCGGAAGAACTTGGACAAGCCCTGCTGGGCCTGCACTCCGAGGCCGGCCCGCCAGCGGCGACCCGACTCCGTCGTCAGGGTCGACTGGCGGTCGGCACCGTTCTCGTACTCGAACTTCTCGTCCCGGCGCGCGAAGGTGAGCCCGTCGACGCGCGCGTGGACGGCGATCGTGCCGTCGCGGGCGTCCGTACCGATGGGCACGTGGATGACGTGGCCCCGGGAGAGCGCGGTCAGCTCCGCCCGAAGACCGGCCGCGCTGAAGACGGTCTCGGCGAGTGTCTGCGCGAGCCGGGCGACGTGCACCGGATCACCGGGGACGACCTCGGCGATCCTGGTCCTGATCTCCTCGACCAGGTTGGCGTCCCGCAGGCCCAGAGCGGTGACCATGTGCGCGGCGGACAGCACCCCGTCCTCGGCGACCCGGGCCGGCGGCAGCGGTGTCGGTTCCGGGACCGGTGCGGGTGTGATCAACGGCTCGACGACGGGCTGTTCCTGCTGCTGCGCTTCCTCCTGCTCCCGCTGACGCTGGGCCTCCTCTTCCTCCTCGCGCTGACGCTGCGCTTCCTCCTGCTCCCGCTGACGCTGGGCCTCCTCTTCCTCCTCGCGCTGACGCTGAGCCTCCTCCCGCTCCCGCTGGCGCTGGGCCTCTTCCTCCTCGCGCTGACGCTGAGCCTCCTCCCGCTCCCGC